>CANCSY010000026.1 GCA_947380915.1 Beijerinckiaceae bacterium | reverse complement strand
GCCATTGCGCTCATGGTGGGGCGGCGCTTCGTGCGCGAGGCCTCCCGCGTGTCGCCCTTGCAGGCCTCGCGCCGCGTCGAGGGCGGCGAGTTCGATGGCGCGCAGGTGCGCTTCGGCTTTCTGCAGTTCCTCGCGCTGCTGTTTGGCGGCGCCAAGGTGACGGGATGGGTGCTGGACACAGCTCTCACCACCTTCATCACGACGCCCTGGGCGGCGGATCTCGACCGGGCGCTCGACTTTGTCGCCTTCCCCTTCTTCATCTATGGGCTGGTGTCACTCATCGCCTCGCGCAAGGCTTTGATGTCGGCGCTCATGACGCCTGTGGCCTCGCTGCTGGCGGGGCCGCTCAAGGACGTGGCCGTGAAGCATATGCAGATCCGCAGGCATCGCGCGGCGAGTTTCCTGCTGATCGTGGGGCTTATGGCCAGCCTCGCTCTCTATCCCACTGTGATGACCGCGGTCTTCGACAACAAGACCGAACGCGGCGCGCGCATCCAGCTTGGCTCGGACCTGCAACTGACGATCAATGCGCTGGACCTCATGCCGGCGGAGGCGCAGGCGCGCGGGGGCTTGCGCGAGCGCCTTGCGGCCCTGCGCCTGAAGCTCGACCCGCTGATCGCGCGCATCGAGGCTGAGAAAGGCGTCCGCCGGGTCTCCTATCTGGTGGAAGGGGTGGTCGAGGGCCTTTTCATGCCCGATCGCGGATTCTCGGGTCTTCCGATCTATTTCCTGCCCGAAGCCGGGCGACATCTGGACGCGACCTATTCAGAACCCGCCCTGGGGCTGGGCGGCGACTTCGCCGGCACGCTGAGGCAGCTGGACCAGAGCCGCATTCTCGCCTCCGCTCCCGTCGGCGCCTTCTACAAGAAAGGCTTTGACGCGCCCATGCCCGTGGGCCGCATGACCGATGGAAAGTTGCAGCGCATGCCCTATGGCGGCACGCTGCATTTTCTCCCCGGCGTCCCCCTGCGCACGGTCAACGACCGCGAGGGCTTCGTCGCTGCCCGCGTCGACTATCTCAACCACCTCTTCACCAATGCGCCTTATCTGGTGGGCGCCCAGAACGAAAAGGCGCTGGAGGGTCTTGATGTGCTGGTGCCGCGCATCGTGGTCTCCGTGGCGGCGCAGCAGGGCGTGGACGCGGCGGATCTTCGTCAGCGGATCCTGGGAACGATCGGCGTCGAGCCGCTGGATGTGCGCGACATCTCCTCCGAGATGCAGCGGCTGGGCAGCGACATGTATATCTATCTGGCGCGGCAGAATGTGCAGATCTACCTGCTGGGCGGCTTCCTGCTGGCGCTCATCGGCATCTATGCGGTGGCCTACGCCAATTATCTGGAGGATCGGCGCACCCTAGCCCTGCTGCGCATTCGCGGCGCGGGGCCGGCCGATGTGGTGCGCTTCTTCCTACCCAATGTGCTGGGGCCCTCCATCGTGGGCCTAATCATCGGGGGGGGCGTGGCCCTGCTGGTGGGCTTTGGCATCACCAAGCTGATCTGGGAACTGCGCCAGCTGCGCACGGTGCTCAACTATCTGCCGACGCGCCTTGCGGTGTCGTGGGAGACGGGGCTGGTGGCGGGGATCCTCGCGCTGGTGCTGGCGGGCATCGTCTTCGTCTTCGCCCGCTGGATCTTCGCCAAGACGGCCCGGCAGGGGCTGCTGGAGGGCTAGGGCTATTTGCTGATCGCCTCGACCCAGCGGCGCATCATCTCGATCTCGCCCTGCTGGTGGGCGATGATCTCCTGGGCGAGGCGGCGCACCTCCGGCCGCACGCCGTCCTTCAGCAGCACCTTCGACATGTCGATGGCGCCCTCGTGATGGGGGATCATCTGGGCCAGGAAATCGCGGTCGGGATCGCCTGTGAGGGGAACCGAGGACATGCGCTCGCTCATGGCCACATGGGCAGCCTGCAAGGCTTTGGAGGCCTCCATGCCCTGCGCGCGGTCGATCTCCACGGAGGCGCCGCCGGGCGCTGCGGGGGCGCTAATGCCCATGCCTTGGGCGAAATGCTCCTGCATGGCGGCGATGACGCGCTCGTTTCCCCGCTGCGTCTCCGCCCGCGCCTGACGCAGATCACGGGACAAGTCGTCGATGCGCCTCTCAAGCCGGGCGGTCTCGGAACCGCTGTCGGAACATCCCGCCAGCATGACGGACAGCGCCAGCGTCGCAATCATGGAAATTCGGGACTGAACGCCCGGCGCCGCCCTGCTCCCGATCATTTGCATCCCCCCTGCGCGCATCCACGCCTGCAGTGAAGACTATCCCGACCTCTGCGGGAGCACAAATAAAGCAGGGGGCGGGGCGGTCAAAAAAGATGCTGGTCAGAGGTTCAGCATCGTGTTCCAGAGGGCATTCTTCTTTTGATATTTCTTCTCGCCGATCTCCTCCTCTTTCGAGCGGATCCGGCCCAATTCTGACAAGGAGGTGGTCACTGGAGCAGCGACTTCGACTTCCTGATCGACGGCTTCCGAGGTGATCGACGCATTCTTGCGCATGACGCGCTGGATGGGCCTGATCGGGCTCGTGTTCATGATGTTGGGATTGAATGTGATCCGCATCGCCGTCGCCTGTTTCGCCTTCAGGTATAAAGACGGGTGTCATGAGCGAAACTTAAAATCTCATTAAGGCAAAGTTCATGTTTTGTATTTTTGCCACCTGGTTAACCATGCTCAGAGGGAACAAGGGCGTCAGGCTCAGGCCTGCCTCAGGCGGCGGACTTTGTGGGGGAAAGCCTGGCGCTCACCAGCCCCGCCATGATCACGATGTTTCCAGTTTCATCTTTCACCACTATCCGCAGTCCTTCCGCATCGAACTTGCGGGCAAGGTCTTCTATGAGGTCCCAGGCCTCATCTGGCTCAAGAAGCGACACGCCCTCGACCGAATACAGCACCCGCTCCCCCCGCTTGATTTCAAAGGTGTAGTCACCCATCGCTGCTCCCCATCTTCGGGCAAATCAGTTCTCGAACCGCCCTGCGGATAGGCGGATCTCGCGACAGCGACATGACACATCGACCCCTGTTTCGTGACGACGGGCTTGTGAACCCGCAGCCATGGAATTTGGCGCCTTGGCGCCTATCCCCAATAATGCTCTAAATTGATCAGCGTCCGCGACAGGACGGTCAGCAGATGGCGGGTTTTCAGGGAGCCCGCCGACACAGCAGCGGAATGACCATGACCTACGAACCGATTCGCCCGCGCGCGCGCATAGGCTTCATCATCCCCTCCTCCAACCGGATGGTGGAGGAACAGGCCTGGCGCCTCCTGCCCGGCGACATCATCCCCCATGTGACGCGTCTGGCCATGACCAATCGCCACAAGGTTCCGCTGGACCAGTTGATCCCGCGCATTGAACAGGCCACTGAGCTTCTGGCGGATTCCGATTGCGATGTGACGGTCCTGCAATGCACGGGCACCTCCATGTCGGGCGGCGTCGCCAAGGAGGCCGAAGTTCTGGCGGCCATGGAAAAGGCCAGCGGACGCCCGGCCCTGAGCGCAGCCTCCTCACTGATGAGCGCCTTCACCACCTTGAAGGCGAAGAAGCTCGTGTTCATCTCCGAGACCCGTCAGGCCGGCCATGACGCCAAGAAGCGATTCCTCGACGAAGCCGGCTATACGATCCTGGCGGATCGCGCAGTGGGCCTTTCGGGTAGCGCGGAATATTGCAGCGCGCCGCCGCAGCTTTGGTTTGACGAGGCCATGAAGTTGCGCCGGGACGATGCGGATCTTTACTTCATCAGCTGCGCCAACATTCGCAGCATCGACGTGATCGAAGATCTCGAGAAGGAACTTGGACGGCCGGTCGTCACCAGCAACCAGGCCGCCTTCTGGTGCGCCCTGCGCAAGATCGGCATCCAGGACCGCCTGCCGAAGCTGGGCCGCCTGTTCGACGAGAAAACCGCCGCCTGACGCATGATTGGCGCTCATCAGGGGCGCCGGATAGGGCCCTGATGAACCCGCCAGAAAGCGACAAGCAGACGGCTCAACCCGACCCAAACGACAAAGAACAGTAGGAGGGACACATGAAATATCTGTTTTTGGCCGCAGGCCTTTTCACCTTTTCGAGCAGCCTTCATGCGCAGGGCCTGCCGGCGGAAAGATATATGCCGCTTGATGTTGCCATCGAGGCGGCCTCAGCCGCCCTCAAGCAATGCAAGGCTGATGGCCATGCCGTGTCGGTGGAAGTGATGAACCACAACGCCCGCACGCTCGTGACCTATCACGATCCCTTCACGACCATTCATTCCGCCTATTCGGCCCATGCGAAGGCCTATACGATCCTGAGCTATTCGCGCGCCAGCGGCGAGACGACCTCGGCCCAGGTTGCGGCGCGCATCACCAAGAATCCGGCCGATGTGGCGCGCATCTCCGGCATTCCCGGGCTCATTCTGGCGCCGGGTGGCGTTCTCATCAAATCGAACGGCCAGACAGTCGGAGCGATTGGCGTCGGCGGCTCGACCGGCTCCACACAGGATGAGAAATGCGCCTTCGCGGGAATAGCGAAGATTCAGTCCATTCTCGACGGGAAATAACGAGCGCTGCAGTCGGCGCGGCGGCTGGATCATGGCGCTTGGAAACATTTCGCCAAGCGAATAGGCTTGCGCCATGGTCATTGCGATCAGGCAAAGGGATTCAGATGTCATCGACTGGCGGCGCGCCACAGGGAAAGTGGTCACAATGAACAAACCGCTGACGATGCTGGACAAGCTTTGGGACGCCCATTTCGTCGCACGGCGCCTTGATGGACGCGACATGATCTATGTGGATCGTCACGTCCTGCATGAATTGCATGCGCCCCACGCCTTCGAAAAGTTGCAGCAGGCTGCACGCGGCGTGCGACGGGCCGATCTCACCTTTTCCATGCAGGATCACACCGTGGCGACAAAGCCCGGGCGCACGCAAACCACCAATCCTGACGGCGCGCAATTCCAGATCGCCATGCGGGAGGGCAGCAATCGGCACAATATCCGCCTCTTTGATCTGCATGATCCCGAACAGGGCATCAGCCACGTGGTGGCGCCGGAACTCGGGCTGGTCATGCCAGGGGCCACCCATGCGGTGCCTGATTCGCATGCCTGCACCGTGGGCGGCCTTGGCGCCCTCGGGATCGGGTGCGGCACGAGCGAGCTCGAACATATCCTGATCACCCAGACCATCGCCCTGAAGCGCCCGAAGAGCATGCGGATAACGCTGGCCGGGACGCTCGGCCCCCAGGTGTCGGCCAAAGACCTTTCGTTGCGGATTCTCGCACTCTTTGGCAGCTCCTTCGGGCGCGGCTACGCCATCGAATTTGCGGGCGAGGCTGTTCGCGCGCTTTCCATCGAGGCGCGCTTTACGCTGTGCAATCTGGCCATCGAGATGGGATCTCGCTCGGGCTTCGTGGCCCCTGATGACAAGACTTTCGCCTATCTGGCAGGCAGGCCCTATGCGCCGCAGGGCGCAGAATGGGAGGCCGCGATGGCGCAATGGCGCCTGCTGCCCAGTGATGAAGGCGCGGTCTTCGACAAGGAACTGCATGTCGATTGCTCGGACCTTGCGCCGCAGATCACCTGGGGAACGGATCTTGGCCAGACCATCGGCGTGAATGAAGCGATACCTGACCTTGCACAGGATTCAGAGTCGCTGTCGAAAATGCAGCGCGCGCTGGATTACATGGGCCTTGAACCGGGAAAGCCGATTGCGGGCGCAAAGGTCGACCGCGTCTTCATCGGCTCGTGCACCAATGCGCGGATCTCGGACCTGCGCACCGCAGCCGCCATCATCAGGGGCAAACATGTCGCGCCGGGTGTGATCGCCCTGGCGGTGCCGGGCTCCACAAGCGTCAAGCGCATGGCGGAAAGCGAAGGCCTCGATCAGGTTTTCAAGGACGCCGGGTTCTTCTGGGGCGAAAGCGGCTGCTCCATGTGCGCAGGCGGCAATGGGGATCGCGGCAAGCCGCAGGAGCGGATTGTCTCCACCACCAACCGCAACTTCGAAGGCAGGCAGGGAAAGGGCGTTCGCACCCATCTGTCGAGCGTTGAAGTCGCCGCCGCGACAGCCATCGCAGGCGTCATCGCAGATCCACGCACCATCGGTTGAAGAGCAGGACCATGCAGCCTTTCATCTCCGTCACCGGCGTCGCCGTCCCGCTTCTGCGCGATGACATCAATACCGACCAGATCGCGCCGATCCCCACGCAACGTTCCCTGAAGCCGGACTACCGCGAGATCTTCTTTCATCGCGCGCGACGCGGACCTGACGATGCGCTCGATCCGACCCATGTGCTGAACCAGCCCCAATTCGCCAGTGCATCCATCCTCGTGACCGGCCGCAACTTTGGTTGCGGCTCCTCGCGCGAGGGCGCAGTCTGGACGCTGATGGCGGTGGGCGTCACCTGCATCATCGCGCGCGGCATAGCCGATCTGTATCGTGAGAATTGCCTGCAAAATGGCGTGCTGCCGATCGAACTGCCCGATGATGTGGCCGACGCCTTCGAGCGCAGGGTTGTGGCGGCAGATGGCGCGCAGCCCTTTACAGTGGATCTTCGAACCAAGTCGATCAGCGGCCCCGGTGGGGCGGACATTCGCTTTGACATTTCCGATGCAGACCGCACGCGCCTGCTGGAAGGTCTTGATGATATCGGGATGAGCCTGAAACACATGAGCGACGTCGAAGCCTGGGAAGAGCGCACGCGCGCCAGGGCTCCATGGATGCAACACGCAGTGCGCGCAGACGTCACGGACGCCGGGGAATGACCCCTCGCCTGACGTTTCGCGCCTTGCTGAGCACGCCCGGCCTCACCCTGATGCCCGGCGCCTATGACGCGCTCTCGGCGCGCATCATCGAAGAGCAGGGTTTTCCCGCCATGGGCGCGGGTGGTTACGCCGCCGCAGGAAGCCTGCTGGGCCAGCCCGACACCGGCCAATCCAACATGCGCGATTTCGCGGACCACTATGCGCGGATCTGCGACGCCGTGAGCATCCCCGTCTATGTGGATGGCGACACCGGGTTTGGCGGCGTCAACAATGTCAGTCAGATGGTGAAGGCCTTCGAAAAGGCCGGCGCCGCAGCACTTTTCTTCACCGACCAGGTTTTTCCGAGCCGCTGCGGCTATCTTCCAGGCAAGCAGGTCATCCCGGTCGACCAGATGCTCGCCAAGATCAAGGCTTCGCTTGATGCGCGCAGCGACGAGAGCATGATGATCTGCGCGCGCACCGATGTGTTCGCGCTGGAAGGAGAGGAGGCCGCCATCCAGCGCTGCCGCCTGTTCATGGAGGCGGGCGCCGACATGGCGAAACCCCAGGGCATCGATACGCCGCAGTCCATTGCGAGGGTCATGCGCGACGTGCCAGGCCCCTTCATCGCGACCCTCTCGCAAGCGGCGGGCGCCAACAAGACCACCCCTGCGGACCTCGAGCGCCTTGGCGTTCCAGCCGCAACCTTGCCTTCGCTCACCCTCTTCGCCGCAGCGCGAGCGGTGCGCGAAAGTCTCGCCATATTGCAAAGGGAGCGCGGGCTCGAAAATCTGCAAGATCGCCTTCTGCCGCTGGATGATTATTACAAGCTGGTGCGTCTGGATGAACAGCAGGCGCGCGAAAGGCTCTGGGATGAATCGGCGGCGCAGATTGCTTCAAGGGGCGATGCGCCAAAGACGCCTTGAACCGGATGTTCCCGATTTGCTAGACAGCGCCATCGCCCCCTGCATAGCAAACGCCAGAGGATAGAATCATGAGCCTGCCTGTTGATCGAAAGATCGTTATGCGCGGCGAGGTGCGCTTGGAGGTTTTCGATCAAGGGCAGGGCCCGCTGATCGTGCTGCTTCCCTCCCTTGGCCGGGGCGCAGAGGATTTCGATCCGATGGCGCAGGTGCTTGAGGCCGAAGGCTTCAGGGTCGTGCGGCCGCAACCGCGGGGGATCGGTGGATCGACCAGCCCCTATCCCTACGCCGACCTGCATGATTGCTCCAATGATGTCGTGGCTGTCATCGAAGCCCTTGGCGCCGGGCCTGCGGTGCTGGTGGGGCACGCCTTCGGCAACAGGGTCTCACGCCTGCTGGCCACCATTCGTCCTGATCTGGTGACGGGCGTGGTGCTTGTGGCGGCGAATGTCGGCCATGCGCCGAGCCCCCCGATCGTGCGCGAAGCCATCCGCAACAGCGCGAACATATCGCTGCCCGATGATGTGCGCTTGCAGGCGCTCTCCTACGCCTTCTTCGCGGAAGGCAATGATCCCCGCCCCTGGTTGCAGGGCTGGAATCCGGAGGTTCTGGCGGCCCAACGCTTCGCGGGCGATCAGACGCCGCGCACGGAAGATTACGCTTCTGGCAAAGCGCCCGTGCTCTACATGCAGCCGAGCCACGATCCATTGGCCCATGCGGAAGACGCCGTGGAATACAAGGCGGCGCTGGGCGACCGTCTCACTGTGGTCAAGATTCCGCAGTCAAGCCATGCGGCCATAGCCGAGCAACCGGACTTCATCGCCCGCGAAATCGCGGCGTGGGCGCGCGGGATTCTCCGCTGAACTCAATGTTCGGCTCTGGTCGCCTCGAAGGCCGGGAATGCGTCGGAAAAGGCGTCGAGCCAGGCGATAAGCGCAGGATATTCCGCGCGCCAGTCGATCTGCTTGCGCCAGTCGAAATAGCCAAGCGCGCATGCGAACGTGATCGACGCGGCGTTGGCTGTGCAAGCATCAGGCGGCGATTGCTCGATAACCGAAAGGCCGCGCGCGATTTTGCCCCATTGATGCTCGATCCAGGGGTCGTAGCGGAACTCTGCTGACCTGCGCTGCCTTTCATAGGTGATCAGCAGCCCCGCTTCGATCAGTCCATCGCAGAGAGCATGGAGGGTGCGCGTTTCGATGTTGGTCTCGACAGGGAAGAGGCGCGGGCGACCAAGCAAACTGTCGAAATAGTCGAAGATCACGCCCGAACCATAAATCGCTGCGCCTTCATCAGGGATCAGCGCCGGCATTTTCCCAAGCGGGTTGACCCGGCGCAGATCATCATCGGCGCTCCAGGGATCACCTTTGACCACGGTCAGCCCTGCGCTCAATCCATGGACGAGCGCCGCAATCTTCACCTTTCGGCCGAAGGGCGACGTGGGCGTTGAATACAAGATCATGAGAGAGCCTTCTTGCGGTTGATCAAGGATAGCGGAGGCACAAGGGGCGGGCCAGCGGCAATTTGTTGCCTTCAATCAGAGGCCGATGCTATCGTGATCCCATGAGGAGACAACAGATGCGTTTCATGAATTCCAGGCGATGGCGAACAGCATGCCTGCTGTCCTTGCTTCCTTTGGCGCCTGCCGCCCGTGCGCAATCGGAGGCGGATTTTTTCAAGGGCAAGACGGTCCGCATGGTCGTTGGCTTCGCCTCGGGCAATGAATACGACATCGGCGCAAGACTTCTGGCCCGTTATCTGGCGCGGCACATTCCCGCCGCTCCCACGGTCATTGTGCAGAACATGCCGCAGGCGGCCAGCATCGTCGCCGCCAATTATGTCTACACCCAGGCGCCCCGCGACGGCACGGTGATCGGCGCGATCACGCGAAACCTCGTGAACCAGGCGCTGCTGGGCCAATCCAATCTCGAGGCGGACCCAAGACGGCTGATCTGGCTTGGCGGCACCTCTTTCCCCGGCCGCGTCTGCGTGGTGGGCGAAAAGGCACCCGTCAAGACCGTCGCCGATGTGTTCACGCAGGAACTCATCGTCGGCAGCAATGGCGCGGGAAATTCCACCAACATCCTGCCTTCGGTCTTCAATCATGTGCTGGGAGCGAAATTCAAATTGATCGAAGGCTACAAGGGCACGCCTGACATCGTACTGGCCATCGAGCGCAACGAGGTCGAGGGTGTTTGCGCTTCCTATGGCCAGTTCCGCGGCAATGCGCAGGCCTTCCAGGAGGGCAAGCTGCGGGTCCTGTTCCGCGCCGAAGAGGCGAAGATGGCGGAAATTCCCGACGCGCCCTCGATCTATGATTTCGCCAAGACGGAAGAGCAGCGCCAGTTCATGCGTTTCGTCTTCTCCAGCACCGAATTCGGTCGCCCTTATGTCTTGCCGCCGGGCGTGCCGGCCACGCGGGTCGCCACCATGCGCAAGGCCGTCGCCGACGCAGTAGCTGATCCCGAATTGATCGCGGAGGCGGAGAAACTTCAGGTCGACATGTCCTGGCGCTCGCCTGAGGATCTGGAGCGGATCACCAACGCGCTCTATCAGACGCCGCCCGAACTGATCGAGGCGGTGAAGAAACTGGTGCCCAACGTCAACTGACGGGCATGGCGGGGCGCCAGATGATTGGCGCCATGATCAAGGCCGTCGCGAAACCGTTACAGTTCCTTCGCATCACTGTTGAACGAATCTGTTCTGCACCCTCTGCCTGATGGAGGATGCCGGTCATGTTCGCAGTAAACCCCTCGCGTCGAGCTCTCCTGAGCATCAGCGGCGGCGCTTTGGCGTTGAGCGCGCTTTCGTCGAGGTCGCGGGCGCAGGCCGCGCCAGCCTTGCTATGTGGACAGGTTCGTGATGCGGAAACCGGGGCCGGACTGCCGGGCGTCCGCGTCTCGAACGGGCGGGATATTCAACTCACGGATCACGAGGGGCGCTACAGCATTGCGCGCAATGGCGACAATGCGATCTTTGTCATCAAGCCCGCGGGCTGGACGACGCCGGTTGATCACGCAACGATGCTGCCGCAAATCCACCGCCCACCGACCATGCCGCAAGCATCCGACTTCGTCTTGAAACGTAGCCCCGAGACCGCTGCCTTCGACGTCATTATGTTCGCCGACCCGCAACCGGGCAATGACGAGGAGATGGGGTATCTGCGCGCGCAACTGGCGAATGGGTCATTGGACACACAAGCAGCCTTCGGCTTGACGCTTGGCGACCTGGTTGGCGACAATCTCTCGCTGTTTGATCGCTATAATCAGATCATCGCGCAGATTGGTCTTCCATGGTGGAACCTGCCGGGCAACCATGACCTTGATTTCTCGGCTGACTCCTCATCGCAAGCGCGGGCGCAATGGCGGCGAGTGTTCGGGCCGACCACTCACGCCTTCGAACATGGCGCCGCCACGTTCATCATGCTGGACAACATCAACTGGCGCGGACGCGCGGCGGTGGCAAACCCCTATTGCGGAGAAATAGGCCCGGACAATCTGGCTTTTGTGGAAGCGCTGCTGAAGACCACGCCGCGCGACAGGCTCATTGTGCTATGCATGCATATCCCCCTCGTCAGCGCTGCGGATCCCAAAGACCCCGGCTCAAACACCAGCGACGCCGACGCGCTCCTGGCATTGATCGCTGAGCGTCCCTGCGTGAGTTTTGCCGGGCACATGCATACGACCGAGCATCACTATCTGCCGCTGCCCGGCGGCGCCCTGCACCATCACCATATTCTGACGGCGCTGTCAGGGTCCTGGTGGAGCGGTCCCATGGACCCGCTTGGCCAGCCCATGGCGCAGAGTTGCGATGGGGCTCCCAATGGCTGGCACATCTTGTCCATCAAGGGGAACGCCTATTCCACCCGCTTCGTTTCAGGCCGCGAGCCCGCCCAGATGCGGATCATGCTGGCCAGCGAGAAAGGGGCCAAGGCAGACGTCCACGCCATTGGAGCCGCATCCAGCACCATCCCTGCGAGCGCGCTGGCGAATACGAAAATCCTCGTCAATGTCTTCGACGGGGGGCCGCGCACCAGGGTCGACGCCTGCGTGAGCGGGTGCTCGCCAACGGTCATGGCGCGCGCCGCTCGTCCTGACCCGCTGACAGAGAAGCTTTTCATGCAGGCCGGCGCCACCAGGAAACCCTGGGTGCGCGCCGAAACCAGCAGTCACATCTGGGAAGCCGCGCTTCCCATGGATCTGGCCTGCGGCCTCCACCGGCTGAACGTCACCGCAACCAATGAATATGGCAAAGTGCATCAGGGCGTGCTGATCTTCGAAGTCACTCAGGGCTGAGCCAGATCAAGACACCTGCGTGCTGTTCAGCAGCGCATAAACTCCGGCGCCGTCCATCAGTTGCTGATGGGCGCCCTCCTCGAGAACGCGCCCCTCGGACACGACGCAGATCTTGTCGGCGCTCCGGATGGTGGACAGGCGGTGGGCGATCACGATGGTGGTGCGGCCTTCGCGCAGATTGCCGAGCGCATCCTGAATGGCGCGCTCGGATTCGGTGTCCAGCGCGGAGGTCGCCTCATCCAGCAGAAGAATGGGCGCATTTTTCAGGAAGGCGCGGGCGATGGCGATGCGTTGACGCTGACCGCCCGAGAGTTGTGCGCCATTCTCGCCAACCTGCGTCTGGTAGCCATCGTCGAACGACGAAATGAACTCATGCGCATAGGCGGCCTTGGCTGCGGCGAAGACCTCTTCATCGGAAGCGCCCTGTTTGCCGACGGCGATATTGTCCCTGATCGTCCCCTTGAAGAGATAGGTGTCCTGGCTCACATAGGCGATCTGCTGGCGCAGGGACGCGCGGGACAAAGGTCCAATGTCCTGCCCATCGATCAGGATATGGCCGCCTTCCACATTCCAGTATTGCAGCAGGAGCGACATCACCGTGCTCTTGCCGCCACCGGAGCGGCCCACCAATGCGGTCATCTTGCCGGCTTCCGCCACGAAGGTCAGGCCACGCAGGACCGGCTCTCCGTCACGATAGGAGAAGACCACATCCCGAAACTCGATTTCGCCCCGGGAAATTCTGAGCGCAGGCCCCTCGTAGAGATTTCGCTCGACTTCTTTTTCATCGAGGAATTCATAGAGCATCGAGACGCCGACAAGGGCGCCGTTCAGATCAACCTGCAAACGGGCCAACCGCTTGGCGGGCTCATAGGCCAACAGCACGGCGGTGATGAAGGAGAAGAAGGCGCCGGGCGCCCGGTCGCTGGCGATGACGCTCCAGCCGCCGTAAAAAACGACAAGCGCAATGGCCAGGCCGCCCAGCGCTTCCATGAGGGGGCTTGAACGGGCGGCGACAGCCGCGACCTTATTCGCCGCGCGCTCGAGGGAGCCGATGGCGGCGGCCTGACGGGCGCTCATCGGCTTCTCCAGGGTGAATGCCTTGACGATCCGAATGCCCTGCACGGCCTCCTGCATGGACTCCATGATCTGGGCGAAGCCTGAGAACTCATTCGCCATGACCTTGCGGACGCGAAGCCCGAGTTTCCGCGAACTGATGACCGCGATCGGCATGAAGACCATAGCCAGAACCGACATCATGGGATCCTGCATGATCATCACGGTCAGAAGTCCAACCAGGGTCAAGGTGTCGCGTGACAGGCCGGTGATCACCAGGTTCAGGGCGGAGGAGGCAGATTGGGCGATAAAGGATTGCCGGGCGATGAAATCGGTCGAATGGCGGGCGCCGAAATAGCCCACGGTCATGGACAGCATCTTGTCGAACACCCGGCGCTGAACATCGGCGACGATCGCATTGGCCACACGCGCCAGCGCGACCTGCTGGCCATAGGCGGAGAACCCCTTCAATACGCTGATGAACACCAGGAATGCGGATATCTGCCACAAGGCTGTCATGTTCTTGTCGATGAAGACCCGATCAATGACATGGCGCATGACCCAGGCCGAGGAGGCGGTCGACGCCGCCATCGCCGCCATGCAGCAAAAGGCGAAAACATAGCCACGCCAATGCTGCACCCCCTGATCGCGCAGCAGGCGGCCGATCAAGGACAACGAACTGCTGGGATCCTTCAGCAATTTGGCCAGCAGCCAGCGTAAAGGCGCCGAACAGATTTTCAAAAACACGACAGGCTTTCCTTATCCGGCCGATGAGCCAAGGGCTCTATACGCTAAACCGGGCGCAGCATCCAAGCCAAAGGCCAATGTATCACCTGAAAACCTGCCCGCATTCGCTCCAGGCCCGGAAACAGGCCAGGCGACCGTCTGATCGGCAGTTGAAACCCGATCAATCCATACCGGCCTGTCCGGCGCGCCTGAGCGCTTCGCGGGAGGCGGCCACAATCGCGGCAGGCGTGGCGTAGAATTGCTCGACCAACGACTGGATGTCGGCGCCGCCGCCAAAAGCGATGTCGATTCGCTCACGCGCAGCCTCCGCAAGGAATTGGGGATCGGCGCTCATGACCTTGAACGCTGACCGGTACTGCTCGACAATGTCGGCGGGCACGCCGGGCGGCGCCATGAAGGGACGCCCGTATTCGAGCTTCGCCAGTAGAAGCTTCAGAATTTCGCGCTTGTCGCCGTCCTTCACGAAATCCATGACGAAGGGGACGTCCTTCAGGCGCGGAGAGGGATGCAGCGCCACCTGCATCAAGATCCTGAGCTTGCCTGCATTGAGCAGATCCCCATGGGTGGCCTCGAGACTTTCAAGCGCCATATCGACCGTCCCGTCCACTTCCCCGCGCTGAACAGCCAGAAAAGCATTGGCGGAATCGGGATAGCCGGTCACCACCTTGAAACGCGTTCCGATCAGTTCGTTGAGCAGGTTGGGCACAATGGCGCCGTCGCCGCCAGAAGTGGTCGACAGCGTGATTTGAGCCTTGAACATGGCGTCCACGTTCTCATGGGGCGTCGCGTGCCAGACGGCGACCACATCTGTCATGCGCCCCATGCTGCCGATCCAGTTGAACTCGCGCGGATTGAACCGCGCCTGTTTCATGCCAAGCAGTGGCGCATAGGCGTTGTGATTGGAGGCAAGGCCGATGGCGGCGCCATCACGCGGCGCTATGGCGTACATCCAGTTGGTCAAGGCCAGGCCGGAGGCCCCGGGCATGTTGCTGACGGACACAGCCGGACGCCCGGGCAGGAACCGCGAGAGATTGCGCGCCACGAGCCTCCCATAGGCGTCGTAACCACCACCCGTATTGGTCCCAATGTAGACCGTGACCGCTTTGGGGAAGTCGGCCGCCAGGGACGGTGGCCCAAAACAGGTTGCAAGCCCGAAAACCAGACCTGCCAGTGGCGCGAAGATCTTCATTGGCGCTCCCCTTTCATCGCAACTCCAGCGATATGGATTGTTCCCGCCCCTCAGGTCACATGGCTGCGGCCGCACGGGCGGCGGCGGCCCGTTTCTGCCTGTGTTCACCCGAGACAAATGATGGTCGCGGCTTTTCACCCGGCGCGAGGCAGGATGGGATCGTTTCGACGACCGTCTCGTATCGAGGATTGTAAAAGAGAACGACCGAGTACCGATCCTGGTCAGGCCGAGTGTTAAAGACCCGATGCAGGCTGGAATGATAAAGACCGTTGGTCCATTCGGGCACGAGATCGCCGAGATTCACGACGAAGGCGCCGGGAATCGGATCAACGCGGATCCATTCGCCGCTGGCGGTCTCCACCTCAAGCCCGCCGTTCGCGTCCTGCGCGACAAGGGTGATCCAGCCAAAATCCGTATGGGCGCCGGCGCCAAGCTGGTTGGGCCGCGCATCGGTTGGCATTGGCGGATATTTGAGCAAACGCAGGGATGCGCGCTGATTGTCGAAATTCCCGTCGAAATATTCGAAGGGCATATCGAGCGAGCGAGCGATGAGCCGGGACACATGCAACGCAACCCGGCGAATTTCCTGGTGGTAGGCCTCAAGGACCAAGCGAAACTCCGGCATGTCCGCAGGCCACTGATTATCGAGGTGGTCCGGCGACCCGGGTATGCCAGGCGCGCTGATATTGAAGGATTCCTTGAAATCCGGCGGCGATGAAGGGTCTAGACTTTGCGAGCCGACCGGTTCGTAACCATTCGCGCCGCCTTGCTTGAGCAATCGCCCCTTCACCTCGGCAGGCTGCGCGAAAAAAGCTTTCGATTGGGCGAAGAGCGTATCGATCAGCGCGGGATCGACGCCATGATTGATCACATAGAAAAAACCGGTGTCGCGACAGGCCTTCAACAAGTTGGCTGCGGCTTCGACCCGCGCTGGCGAGGGGCCGTCACAGGTGTTGGCGAGATCGATGACGGGGACACGCGAGGGCTGTTTGGGCTCGACATAGGCGACCATGTCAATCGATCTCCGTTTCCAGCAGGCCTGCGCGCTGAAGGGCTTTCAGCCCGCCCCAGGTTTCACGGATCCAGCGCGCGCAGGCGGCATTATGCTCCAGCAAGGAAAAGCCTGCGTTCAACCCATAATCCGGACTCGCGATCATCTCGGTGATGACATAGCGCAGGGGGCTCTCTGCATCGCGCAGGTGATGCTCCATGACCAACCGGAACGCCTTCTTGCAGGGGGCGAGGCGCCAGGCGCTCCAGGGACTATGCCACTGCCCGGGCGCGGGCCGCAGGAAGGGATACATGATGCCGCGGGGCGTCGAACCATCAGCATTCGCGGCCCAGACATTGCGCGGCTGGTTAGGGGACACAGGTCTAAACTGGGCGAAGCTCACCACATTTTCCGCCAGCCATTTCGACAGGATATTGCCCTTCTCGAAGGGATCAAGAATCAATTCGCCCCGTTCGACCGCTTCGCGAACCTCGGACTTTTCCAGTTCCGCCTCATTGTCGATCTTGAAGATGACATGGCTGTAATCGACGGTGAAATTGAATGTGCGTCCCCGCCTTCGAACAAGGTCGATGACTTCATCCACCTTCCGATATTTCTCGCTCCAGCAATCGACATGGAGCTCGAAGCTGACCTCGAGCCCAAGCCCATCCGCAAGATCGCAGGCGCGCAGATAAGTATCTGCGACCTCGTGGACGGTCACTTCGTGCCCATCGGTCGCATAGGTGTGCAACATCACGTTCAGCATGCGCATGTTGACGCGCGCGGCGTTGCGGATCGCCCTGAAAAGCTTGTCGTCGCCTGGCGTCAGGTCATGCTGGCAATTGCCGGTCGTCATCGGCAGACCAGTCTTTTCCGAAGCGATGAGACATTCGTCGATCAACGGCTCCGGCGGCAACCAGTTTACATAGTCGAAGACCCGAGTCGCCGCGATCTTCTCGAAGAGTTGCATCGGCGTCGCCGGCTCGCTCGGCTGCAAGACATTGTATGTGCAACCTATCTGAAAGTCGCGTTCCAATTCGTCTCCCGGGTTTGCGTGGCTAAAACGTATTGAGCACAGGATTTGGAGTCAAGCCTGCATGACGCCATTGACAATGGTCATCGAGGACCAGACACTTGATGAAAACAAGGGGAGAGGAACAGAATGAAGATCATTGATGCGCGCGCCCATGAGTCGCTGCTGCCCAAGCTCGACAAGGACTGGAAATTCGCGCTGGCCGCGAGCGGCATGTCCGAGGGCTGGGTTGTCACCATTCACGGAGAAGATGGCACGATCGGCTATGGATATGCGTCTTCCATGGCCCATTACGGCGCGCCGCATGAAACCGTCAAGGGCGCCCTCAACGGGCTCCTCAGGCGCCTCCCGGGCAAAGACTCGCGCAATGTCGCTGGCATCATGGACGAACTGGATCACGCCATGATCGGCAACAACCAGGCGAAGGCGGGCATCGACTGCGCGCTCCATGATCTGAATGCGCGGGTGCTTGGCGTTCCCATCTGTGACTTCTTCGGCGGCCCGGCGGTGCGCGAAGTGTCCAGCCTGCGCATCCTCCCGATCAAATCCCCTGCCGACATGGCGAAAAATGCCCGCGCGCTGGCCAACAAGGGCGTCAAGCATTTCAAGATCAAGGTGCATGGCGAGGTCGATGAGGATGTGGCGCGCGTCGCGGCGGTGCGCGCCGAAGTGGGCGATGATCTTCATCTCACCGTGGACGCCAACCAGTCCTATCAGCCCAAGGACGCCATCCGCGCCCTCAATCGCATGGCGAAATACAACATCGCCCTGGCCGAGCAACCCGTCCATGCCAATGATCTCATCGGGCTCAAGATGGTCACGCAGGCCGTCGACGTCACCGTGGAGGCGGATGAGGCGGCTCATTCCCTCGACATGGTGATGACCCTGGTTCGCGAGCGCATGGTGGACGCCATCAGCCTCAAGATCAGCAAGCTTGGCGGCCTCAGGAAGACCTATGCCGCCGCGCGGATTTGCGAGGCGGGCGGCGTGCGTTATCGCCTTGGCGCCCATTCCGGCCCAAGGCTGCTTGCGGCCCATGGCATGCAGATGGCCGCCGCGCTGCCGGGCATCTGGTATGCGTCGGAACTGACCGAGTTTGATGGTCTGGCGGAGGATCCCTGGGAAGGCCTCGTTCTGAAAGACGGTGTGTTGCACTTGTCCGATGAACCGGGATGCGGCGTCCTGCCAGCCATCGGATCAGCCATTCCACGCAAATAGAGACGAGCGCAACACGCTTTTCACGGGAGTGCTCCATGCTCATCTGGAGAAGGCAGTTTCTTTCAACCGCTTTGTCGACGGTCTGCGCCCTGCTTACAGCGAGCGCCGACCTTCATGCGCAAACGGCCAATACGGACATTCTGACCTACAGGGGTCCGGACAGGGCTGAAAAACTTCTGGAAGGCGCCTCGAAAGAAGGCGAAGTCGTCTTCTATTCGGCCATGATCACCAATCAGGCCCTTCGGCCCATGGCGGATGCGTTCCAGAAAAAATATCCGAAAATAAAGATGACGTTCTGGAGAGCGGATTCAGAGGATATCGCCGCCAAACTCTCGGCGGAAATACGCGCCAACAGCCTGAAGGCGGACGTGGTCGAAGGGACCGGCATCGGCGAAATCACCGTGCAGGCGGGCTATGCGCAGCCGGTCTGGTCGCCGGAGCTTGATAATCTCTCTCCCAAAATTCGGGATAGTCGCGGTCTTTGGGCGCCAACGCGCATGAGCTATTTTTCGGCGGCCTATAACACCAAACTGATACCGGCCGCCGAGGCCCCCAAGACCTATGAAGATCTCCTCGATCCCCGCTTCAAGGGCAAGATCGCCTGGCCCTATGTCGCCGCAAGCGCCGCGCCTTTGTTCGTCACCAATCTGCGCATCGCCTGGGGCGAAGAGAGGGCGCTGGACTATTTCAAGAAGTTGAGCCAGCAGAAGATCGTCAACTTTGGCGCCGGCAACGCCCGCACATTGGTGGATCGGGTGATTGCAGGCGAATATCCGATGGCGCTGGCGATTTTCGCCCATCACCCCATGATCAGCGCCGACAAGGGCGCGCCGGTCACCTCCCAATTGATGGGCCCTGTCGCCAGCGCGGCCGGAACTCTGGTCGTTCCCAAGGGCGTCCGGCATCCTCATGCAGCCGCGCTGCTTCTGGATTTCATCCTCTCGAAGGAAGGCCAGCAGATCATGGCCAGCGCAGAATATTTCCCGGTCCGGCCCGATGTGGAGCCACTTCCCAAACTGGCCAAGGTGATACCTGATCGCGCAGGCTACGAGCTGAATTTCATCAGTCCTGAGCAACTCAACAAATATACCGATGGCTCCATCAAGATGCTTGAAGAGCTGTTCCGGTGAATGAGTGGAGGCCCGGCAGAAGCAAAGGACCGCCTGAGCCTCTGTCACCCATAATAGATTTTCATCAGCCCAATCGTTATGCCCCCGGCAAGCGGTGGCAGGGGTAGCGACGCGACAATGCGTTGCCAACAAAAGGTCCAACCCATGATCGGAAGCTCGTAGATGATCATGCGATGAAACGCGAGCAGCGACCATGCGGTTATGAACGCGACAACCTGAGGCAGGCCCGCCCCCGACCCCAGCAATACAACGACGATCGGAAAAGCAAGAATTGGCCCGGAGGGGACAAAGCCGCCGACCAGCGATGCGATCAGGATGCCCCACAATCCGGTTTCCGGGCCAATCACCCCGGCCACAAGTTCGCTCGGTATCAACTTTCCAACGAAGCCCGCAAGCAGCAACCCGACAATCAATCGGGGCGTCAGTTCAATGAAGCGATAAATGGCTGAGCGCAGAGCATCCGCAAGAAGCGTCGGCGACCGACGAAGCGCGATGATTGCAAG
Source organism: Beijerinckiaceae bacterium (assembly GCA_947380915.1). The sequence continues at coordinate 3,854 of CANCSY010000026.1, read as the reverse complement.
AGACAGCGCAAGGGCGCCCAGGATGAAGATCGCGACCATTAATCTTGCCCCCGGCGAGGCGTCATGGTTGCTTCACTTGTTGGATCAACCGTCTGTGCGGGCGGCAGAAAACTTGACATCCACGCAGCCAGGAACGGGAGGGGAATGGATGCGATGGCGCGGATCATCGCATATTCGACTCCCATGAGCGGAAATTCCCAGGACAGGATACGCTGAAAACCAAGCGTCTCCCAGGAGGTGAGATAGGCTATCAGCGCCGCCCGTCCCGTGCCGGCGTTCGACATGGCCGATACGATTGGAAAAGACATCATGGGACCGCCCGGCGTGATGACCCCAACGCCAGTTGCGATCGACACGCCTTTGAGACCGGACCGTTCACCCAACCACCGCACAATGAACTCGCGCGGCACCAGGGACTGAACAAGCGCAGCGGTCATAAGAGCAAGCGCTATCTTGGGCAGGATGTCGACGAGCGTCTGGAGATCCGAATGAAATGAATCAAAGAAGGCTTCGGGGCCGCGCAACCACCAGCAGGTTGCTCCGCAGCTCACCATGACGCCGGTCATGGTGAGCATCACGCGGTCAAAGAAAATCTTCTTCCAATCGATCCTGTGGGACCGCTTCTTGTTTTCTTTTTGGACCGTCATCATCGGCGCATGAAATCCTCGGGACCCTGCTTCAATCAGCATCAGGCTAAAAAGAGCCCCATCCAGATCACCTCGGGAAGCCCCATGTTACCCGAGCGCAGACGAGACACGATGCATGCTGCGGCTGAAAACGATCAAACAGGTCCAAAGTCCCGAAGCTCCGGCATGGACCTTCTTTTGGCGCCTGTCAGCTTTCACCCGCCCCCGACCCGGCGCAAGCGCGCGAGTTTATCGCCTCTCGCGCGGCGCCGAGCCAAGGCAAGCTCACCTCTTTATGCCACTGATCACATCGTAGACATTGCAGGCGATGCCCGTGGCCTCATAACCATCCTGGCCCGTCGCCTGGGCCATGGCGAACATCTGCTGGGCGAGTCCGACGAAGGGCATCGGAACCTCCATCTCGCGCGCCATATCGAGGCCGAACCCGACGTCTTTTGGCATCCAGGACTTGCGCGGCTTGAATTTACGGCTCACCACGACGTCCATGATCCGCTGCACCGCGACGGAATCCTGTTGGGAGTTCTTGAGAATGGACTGGAATGTGGCCTCGTCGAGGCCGCCTTTCTTGAGCAGCCAGCACACCTCGACAAGGCTCATGTGCTGCACAGCCGCCAACATGGCCATGGCGTTCTTGACCAGCTTGGCGTTGCCGAGTTCACCGACGTGAAGAATCGATTTGCCCATGGGCTTCATGATCGGCTGGAGTTCATCAAACAGCGCCTTGTCGCCCGACAGCCAGAGCGCCAATTGACCGGCGGCGGCGACCTCCTCCACCCCCCCAGCGGAGGCGTCGACCAGGGTCCATCCCTTCGCCACCAGCTCGGTATTGACGCCAAGAATGGTCTCCTTGTCGATACTGCTGAAGTCTACCCAAAGCTTCGCGCCGGTCGTGGCTTCGACAAGACCACCCTCGCCAAGGGCGACTGCCTTGACGGCTTCGTTATGGGGCAGCATCGAGAGCACGAGGTCGCAGGACTCCGCCACGGCTTTGGGAGAGTCCTTGAACTCGGCGCCCATGGCCTCAAGTGCGCTCGCCTGCTCGCGCCTGATATCGGTGATGACAAGGCGATAACCCGCCTTGATCAGATTGGCCGCCATGCCGGCGCCCATGCCACCGGTTCCAATGAAACCCAGAGTCTTCATGCCTCATACTCCCTTGAGCGTTTTTCCAAGGAGATCCTATAGCGCAAGAGCGTGAAATTCGCGAGCGCCGCCTGAACCTGGCGGCATGTTGGCGGCGCAGGGGCGCCCAATGGCGCCTGCCCGGGGATCGCCGCGCCATTCAAGAGGGTGTATGCGGCAAATCAGCCTGCCATTGCACAAGCGCTTTGCGGCCGGCCGGCGTCAGCGAATAGATGCCACGTTCGGTACGCTCGAACCAGCCATAGACATTATGCTGCAAGATCTTCGGCGCATCCGGCGCAGCAAGCCTGAGGTCACGCGGGCGCTGGGGCGCCTCGATCATCGCGACGGCGCAGGCGAGGGCCTGCTGGCGATAGGCGGTCATGATCGGCAAGCGTGTGCTGCCTCCCGCCGTAGGATCGCCGCGCCGCCTGCGATGCTCTTCAACAAGCCTGGATTTCCGCTTTGCGTCATGGCGCGGCTTCCAGGGCGCCGGCTCGACCAGCACCTCCACGCGGCCCGAACTGAACACGCTCATCAACCCAAAGCCGCAAAGGCGACAGAGTTTCTTCGCACGCGCGTCCGTCTCCCGGCCACGGCCGCGAATGGAGGCGCGAACAGCCAGCCAGACTTCATCGCAAGCGGACGACCGGTCCACAGCCTGCAAGACAAGTTCGAGCGTGAAGGAAAGCTTCAATTCGCAGATGATGAGGGCCGAAGGCGAACCCTCGCGCAAGGCGACCACATCGCATCCACCGACCTCGCCCTTCGCCTCGAAACCCAGGCTTTCGAGAAATCGTTTTACAGGCTGGTACAGGCTGGTTTCCAAGGTCTCTTTCCTCGTCATCGCATGGGCCCAAGCCATGATCTGATTCGCGCAATGATCGAAGCATCATGCCCGCGCCGCCGCTTTTTTCCAGCCCGGGAGTTCAGGGCGGAAGGGAAATGGACATGGAATTGGTTCGCAATAACCAACAGGCGCTCAATAGACCACCCATGAACTTTCTACTATCATTAGCCCCAATCTGAGCGTTGGAGGCGGCGATGAGGGAAAAGAAGCTCGACAGACCCCGGTTTTTATTGGAAGCCGCGACTGTCTGCGGCACTCTATATCTATCATTGGCGGTCCTGACCCCGACGCCCGCCAATGCCCAGAGCCCCTGCGGGCGGGCGGTTATGCTCAACGGCTACAATACCCGGATGGACCGAAAGACGGTGGATGATCTTGATCGCAACAATGTGGATGAGGCCTGCAAGAAGCAGGAACAGGAAAACAAGGCCGTTCAGGATCTGGCGCAAAACCGGGTGAAGGCGCGCCAGCAGTGGCGGGCTTTGGATTACAAGCTTCAGCAATGCATCAATGACGCCCTACGAGCTGAGGCGTCGAGCATTGAGCGCAAGATTGAAGATGGGATTCTGCCGGTGTTCGAGAACACCATAGGCTATCTCGATGCGCGTCAAATAAAATGCTAGCCATGTAGCTATTGCATGCGGCCGCTCCAATTCATGGCGCAAGAGCCTTGAATCTCCATGCGCGCCCCAGAAACGCCAAAAGCCGCCCGTGGAAGGGCGGCTTTTGATGACAACACTGTTTCTTCGGTAAAGATGGTTGCGGGGACCTGCGGCCCCCTTTACCGAACAAACGTTCCTGGTCGTTGATGGCAACTTTCGACCGACCTATCGCAACTCAACGCAATGATGAACCGATTCACGATACAGGCAGCCCCTGATATGGCGGCCGTTAACATCGAACGCATAATCTTCGCTTTTTCAGAGCATGAAGCTATATCCTAAAGCTGGCGCTGGTGACCTGCGCACCATCCTGTAGCTTGATGACCGTGTCGGCCGTGGCAAGGAAGCCTGCGGCGGTGTGATTATTGACAACAGCATAGGTGCCAGCGTCAGACGCTGTCCCTGTCAACGTGACGAGAGCCGCGCTGGCGGAGGCAAACTGTATTGCTGTCGTTGATACGCCTGGCGCAGTGGCGAGAAGCGTGGCAGCGAGATCCTTGGATAGGTCTCCGGTGGCTACATGGGACACTGTCTTGAAGTTGGCGTCAGTGATCGCCTTTCCAACCTTGAGAA
>CANCSY010000025.1 GCA_947380915.1 Beijerinckiaceae bacterium | reverse complement strand
CTCTCCCAAAGCTGCTGCCACTTGGGTTCGGACTCACGGGGGTTGTAGCGTTCGGCATGCATGTGCGGTATCGATCCGATTCAGTTCAAATGCCTGAAAACCGGGGCAATGAGCATCATTTCGGCGGGATGGTCAACGGCTTTGCCCCTGGTACAGGCCTTATGGACGCAAACCCAAGCGGAGCAAAGACATATGACGGCGCAGGATCTCCCTTCCGCATCCCCTGATCTGGCGGGCCTTCGCGATGTGCGCGAGCGTCTGGCCCGCGCCGCCGATGATTGCGACCGCGATCCCGCAGGGGTCACACTGGTCTGCGTGTCCAAGACTTTTCCCGCCGAGGCCATCGAACCCGTGCTGGAAGCGGGCGAGCGGGCCTTTGGCGAAAACCGGGTGCAGGAGGCCCAGCGCAAATGGCCGGACCTGCGTGCGCGCTATCCTGACCTCGAATTGCATCTCATCGGCCCCCTGCAGACCAACAAGGCGCGCGAGGCGGTGCAGTTCTTCGACGTCATCGAGACCCTTGATCGCATCAAGCTGGCCGAGGTGCTGGCGGCGGAGATGGCGCGCGCGGGTAAACACCCTAAGCTTTATGTGGAGGTGAACACCGGCGCCGAGCCACAGAAGGCGGGCGTGCTTCCCAATGAGGCCGACGCCTTCATCAGGGACTGCCGTGAGCGCCTGGGCCTCACTATCGATGGCCTCATGTGCATCCCGCCGGAAGATCAGCAACGCTCGCCCCATTTCGCCCTGCTGGCGCAGATCGCGAAGCGCAACGCGATTCCGGTTCTTTCCATGGGCATGAGCGCGGATTTCGAACTGGCGGTGCAACTGGGCGCCACCCATGTGCGCGTCGGCTCCGCCATCTTCGGCAAGCGCCCGCCGCTGATCAGCGAATGATCATCACGCAGTTGCGCGCCAGGCGCGGCAGCAGGCGCAGCATGTCTGCTCGGGAGATCGCCACGCAGCCTGCGGTGGGATCATCCCCGTTGCGCAGATGGAAGAAGATCGCGCTGCCAAGGCCGCGCACCCTCGGGCGCTGGTTGTGGTCAAGCACCAGCACCAGATCATAGAGCCTATCGGTGCGGAGCAATTCCTCATGGCGGGCGCGACTGGGCAGCCGGATGGGGCGATTGTAATTGGCGTCGCCGGGATCGTCGCACCAACCCATATGGGCTTTGATGGGCCGCAAGGGCAGGGCGACCCCCGGCAGGCGCAGGCGGTCCCCTCGCCAGTATCCGCCGATCACCGCGAAGGTCCCCGCGGGCGTCTTGCCGTCACCTTCCCGTTTGAATCTGGTGACGCCATTGCGGCCGAGCGCGCAGGGGATGGTGAGCGGCCCCGCCTGCAACCGCCCCGCGCCGAGGCGGCCGGGTAAAGCGGTGACAACGAGGCGGCGAACGACCCCGTTTTGACCCCCGCTCAGCACTGATCTTCGCTTCAGGCGCTTCACAACGACCCCGTCATTGACCTCGCCGGCCATTTTGACCGGAACCGCGAGGCAGAATACATTCGCAAGCGGCCGGACGCGAATGACGTCTCTCGCCCGACCCGCAGGGGAGCCCATGACTCAAATCCGTAAAATCCTGATCGCCGACGACGACATCGAATTGTGCAGCGCACTCGCCGAGCAATTGGCCTTGCACGAAGAGTTCTCTCCCGTGCAGGCCAACACGGCCTTGAACGCCATCGCCAAGAGCCGCAGCGAGCAACCTGATCTCATCATCATGGACGTGAGCCTGCCCGATATGGATGGCCGCGAAGCCGTGAGAATCATGCGAAAAGACGGCTACAAATGCCCCATCATCATGCTGACGGGACAAACGTCCGACGCAGATACGGTGCTGGGGCTTGAATCGGGCGCCAATGATTATGTGAGCAAGCCGTTCCGTTTTTCGGTCTTGCTTGCGCGCATTCGCGCGCATCTGCGTCAGTACGAAGCAAGCGACGACGCCGTGTTCAAAATCGGCGACTATACTTTTCGTCCAAGCTCCAAGACGCTGCTGAATGACAAGGGTGGCAAGTTGCGTTTGACCGAAAAAGAAACCGCGATCTTGCGTTTTCTCCACCGCGCCTCTCAACAAGTGGTAAGTAGAGAGACACTTTTGCGTGAGGTTTGGGGCTATAACGCGAATGTGACGACCCATACGCTCGAGACCCACATCTATCGCCTGCGCCAGAAAATCGAGCGTGATCCATCCACGGCTCAATTGCTGGTCACGGAATCCGGCGGCTACAAACTTCTCAATTAAGGCGGTCGACGTGTCTGTTGAAAACGATATCCGCAACCTCTCGCAAATCCCGATTTTCGGCGTGCTCGAAGATGACGCACGGCGCCTGATCGCCTTTTCAGCGGAAACGCGAATCCTGCGTGCGGGCGATATCCTGTTTCGACGCGGCGACCGCTCGGATTGCGGTTACGTCTTGACCAGCGGGATCATCGCCCTTGATCAGCATGACAATGGCGCCAAGGCCATTCTGGTCTCGACGCCCTTCACGTTGATTGGCGAACTGGCGCTTGTCAGCGAGACGGAACGGCCGGTCACCGCCGTGGCGCGTCAACCCAGCACCGTGTTGAAAATCCCGCGCACCCTGTTCTATCGCGTGCTGCGCGATTATCCTGTCAGCGCCCGGAACATGCGGGCCATGATGGGCATGCGGCTCGAAATCCTGATCCGTGAACTGGACAGGATTTCGAAGGGGTGGGACATCGGCGCGCCACTTGCGCCACATCGCGAGATAAACGCCCCGCCTCAGTGATCGATCTCGACGATCACAGGCACATGGTCCGAGGGGCGCTCCCAGCCGCGCGCCTCTTTCACCACTTCCATGCCGCGAATGGAGTCGGCGAGCCTTGTGGTGGCCCAGACATGATCAAGCCGGCGTCCCTTGTTGGCGTTCGCCCAGTCCGGTGAGCGATAGCTCCACCAGGTGAAGAGAGGCTCCTGCGCAGGCACGAAACGGCGCATGGCGTCCACCCAGGGACCCGCCTCCATGACGCCAGTCAATTTCTCCGTTTCGATCGGCGTATGGCTGACGATTTTCAGCATGGCCTTGTGGCTCCACACGTCGTTTTCGAGCGGCGCTACATTGAGGTCGCCGACCACGATGGCGTGACCCTGGGCCATGTCTCCACCCAGCCATTGGGTCATCTCGTCCAGAAAGGCGAGCTTGTGGGCGAACTTCGGATTGGCGAGGGGATCAGGCTCATCGCCGCCCGCAGGCACATAGAAATTATGGACGGTGATAGGGTCGCGTCCCGCCGTTCCCGCAGCGAAGGTCACGGCGACGTGGCGCGCATCGCCCTTCTCGCAGAATTCGCGCTTGTCGATGGTGGCGAAGGGCAGACGCGAAGCGATGCAGACGCCGTGATAGCCCTTCTGTCCATTGATCGCGAGATGCTCGTAGCCAAGCCGCCGAAAATCCGACGAGGGAAATTCGCCATCCCGGCATTTCGTTTCCTGCAGACAGATGACGTCAGGCTGGAAACGCGTGGCGAAATGCTCCACCAGCGGCATGCGCAGCCGCACCGAGTTGATGTTCCACGTCGCGAGTTTGATGGCCATGATCGATCCTGCCTTGCTGCGGGATCGTTCGCACAGCTTCACCCCGGCTGCAAGCGCCGCGCTTTCTGGCGCTCAGTCGAACCGGTCGGTGTTGATCTTGAAGAGATCTCGCGATGGTCTGGATTGCAGATCCATATTCGAGAGCGTCACCAGCGTTTCATAGCCCTGCGGATCGATCACCGTCCATTGTTTCAGCGCCGAGGTCTGCGCGTCGAACACGAGCGACAGGCGCGATACGCCGCCGAAGGTCGCCCTGTCCTCTATGGAAATGGTGGTGGATTTCGCATCCATCGAGACGCCGAGGATCTTGGTGTCGCGCCCCAGGTCCATCTGTTCCTTGAGCAGGAATTTGAGCGGGGTCTGGCTGATGAAATAAACATCCTGAGTCGCCAGCTTGCGGTCACGAACGGCGACGGAGGTCCCGTCCGCAATGATCTCGAGGGTTGCGGGACTGGCGTATTCGAAGCGCAGCCGCCCGGGTTTGAGCACAGAGAGCTTGCCCTGGGTGCGCTTGCCGTCCGCGCCGATCTGCACGAAGTCGCTAACCATGGTGGGATTGGCGTTGAACCAGGCGTTGGCGCGCTCGACCGCGCTCGCCGCATCCATGGTCGCCGCCTTGGGCGGCGCGGTATTCTTGTTGATGGCGGCGGCGGCCGGGTTTGTGGCTGGGGCGATCGCCGGTGGCGGCGGCGTGACTCCGAGGCCGCGCGGCCGGGGCGGCGGCAGGGGGATCGGCGCGCCCTGTGCATAGGCGCAAGAGGTCGCAACCTGAAGCGTCAGGCTGAGGCAGGCGAGCGCGGTGGAGAAGCGAAGCGTCATGCACGGACCGCCGGGAGAGCGAAACAGGCCGCCGGACTAACAGCGACCTATGGCGATTATGGGACCATCATAGCATGTTCCGGACGCGGACAGGCTTTTTGGGGCGCCAGCGTCGATCACTCGTCCGGTCCCAGTTCAAAAGCCCCCCGATCAACGCCGCCGCCGACCAGAATTTCCCGCTTGCCCGAATGGTTCGCCGCGCCCACGACGCCTTCGCGCTCCATGCGCTCGACGAGGGAAGCCGCCTTGTTGTAACCCACCGAAAGGCGACGCTGGATATAGCTGGTCGAACATTTGCGGTCGCGCAGCACGATGGCCACGGCGCGGTCATAGAGGTCGCCGGATTCCTCGGCGTCCATGGAGCCGGGCGCCATGCCCTCCCCATGATCGTCATCCGCATCCTCGTCGAGGGTGATGGCGTCGAGATATTCGGGCTGGCCCTGCATCTTCAGATGGGCGACGACCTTCTCGACCTCGGTGTCCGACACGAAGGGGCCATGCACGCGCGAGATGCGTCCGCCACCCGCCATGTAGAGCATGTCGCCCTGACCCAGCAACTGCTCGGCGCCCTGCTCGCCAAGGATGGTGCGGCTGTCGATCTTGGACGTCACCTGGAAGGAGATGCGGGTCGGGAAATTCGCCTTGATCGTGCCGGTGATCACATCCACCGAAGGCCGCTGGGTCGCCATGATCAGATGAATGCCCGCTGCGCGCGCCATCTGCGCCAGACGCTGGATCGCGCCTTCGATGTCCTTGCCCGCGACCATCATCAGGTCGGCCATCTCGTCGACGATCACCACGATGAAGGGCAGGACCGAGAGGTCCATCTTTTCCTGCTCGTAGATCGCCTCGCCGGTTTCGCGATCATAGCCGGTCTGCACGGTGCGATGGATGATCTCGCCCTTGGCCGAAGCCTCCGCAACCCGGGCGTTGAAGCCGTCGATGTTGCGCACACCCAGCTTCGACATTTTCTTGTAGCGGTCCTCCATCTCGCGAACCGCCCATTTGAGCGCGACGACGGCCTTCTTGGGGTCGGTCACGACGGGGGTGAGCAGATGGGGAATGCCGTCATAGACGGACAGTTCGAGCATCTTGGGATCGACCATGATGAGACGGCACTCTTCGGGCTTCAGCCGATAGAGCAGCGAGAGGATCATGGTGTTGATGGCCACCGATTTGCCCGAGCCCGTGGTGCCTGCCACCAGCAGATGGGGCATGCGCGCGAGATCGACGATGACAGGCTCGCCGCCGATGGTCTTGCCCAGCGCGATGGGCAGCTTGCTCTTCGATTTCTCGAAATCTTCCGATGCGAGCAATTCGCGCAGGAACACGGTCTCGCGCTTCTGGTTGGGCAGTTCCACGCCAATGGCGTTGCGGCCCTGCACCACCGCCACGCGGGCCGAGATGGCCGACATGGAGCGGGCGATGTCATCGGCGAGGCCAATCACGCGGGAGGATTTGATGCCGGGCGCGGGCTCGAGTTCATAGAGCGTCACGACCGGGCCGGGGCGCACATTGATGATCTCGCCTTTCACGCCGAAGTCATCGAGCACGCCTTCCAGCAGACGGGCGTTCTGCTCGAGCGCGTCTTCGGAAATCTTGGTGACGGCCTGCTTGCGGGGCTCCGTCAGAAACAGGAGCGCGGGCAGTTCATAGGCGTTGCGATCAAGGAAGGAAGGCTGGGCCTCGCGCGCACTGCGGCGGCCGGTTTTCAGCGCGGGAGCGGGGGGCGTGATCTTCGGTCCCCGGTTCGTGTCTTCCTCCTCGTCTTCCCTGTCGAAGGGGGCAGGTTCGGGCTGCGCGGCTCTCTGGCTCGCTTGCGTGGGCGCTGGCGCCGCCGCTTCGGGCGTCATCGCCTCGTCAAAGCGCGGTTCGCGCCGCACACGTATTGCTTTGGCCGCAGGCGCGGGCTCCGCCTCGCGCGCCGTGCGAAGCGCGCTGATCCAGCGTCCGATGGTGGCGCTGATGCTGAGGCAGCCATGAATCGTCGCGCCCAGCGCGACGAGGAAGAAACCCGGTTCCCCCGCCGCATCATCATCCTCGCCTGCGCGCGAGCGCGCGGTGAGGTCTGCATCTTCATGGTTCTCCTCATCCACCTCAAGGAACAGGCCGCACGAGGCGGAGAGCGTCCACAGGGCGGTGATCCCCGCCGCCAGGCCAATGAGGACCATCAGGGGCCCGAAGCCGCCCGAAAGCTTGCGCGGCAGGATCAGGATGGCGTCGCCCACCACGCCGCCAAGCCCGCTCGGCAGCGGCCAGCGCTCGGTGACCGGAACCAGCGAGGCGAAAGCCGCCGCAAAGCCCACGCCCATGATCCAAAGAAGCAGCCGCATCCCCAGACGTTCCAGACGGCGCCGGGTGACGAGGCGCCAGCCCCAGAAGACGATGGGAACGAGAATGGCCGTGGAGGCCACGCCCACCATCTGCATGGTCAGGTCCGCCGCCATGGCGCCGGGGCCGCCCAGCAGATTGCGCACGGGGCCAGAGGTGGCGTGATTGAAGCTGGGATCCTGTACCGACCAGGTGAGGAAAGCCGCCGCCAGCGCGCTTGCGACCAGCAGCAGCGCAGCGCCGAAAAATTCCGCAAGCCGCTTCCCCAGGAAGTAGCGGAAGGACTCGGGGATATGGTCGATGGTCGAGGAGGCTGTGATCCGCATGTTCGTTCGCCGCGAGGGCAGGGCGCCCCCAACTCACCCTAGAGTCCCGCGGTTAATGTGCGCTTAACCCTGCGATTCCCCGCGATTTTAAATGCCGCGCAGCCGCAAAAGAAAACGGCGCCCGAAGGCGCCGTTCGCTGATTTTGGACAAGGACTTTCGCCCCTGCGATCACATGTTGTAGGCGCGCTCGCCATGCTCGGCGACGTCGAGGCCTTCACGCTCGGCGTCGATCGGCACACGCAGGCCGACGATGAGATCAACAACCTTGTAGAGGATGGCGGAACCGACGCCCGACCACAGGAGGGTGTAGAGAACCGCCTTGACCTGGATCATCACCTGGGCGGCCATCACATAGTCGCCAGGAGAAGCGGAGCCGGGCTTCGCCATGTAGTCGGTGAGGCCGACGCCGCCCAGAGCGGGGGAGACGAGGATGCCCGTGGCGATGGCGCCGATGACGCCGCCGATGCAGTGGATGCCGAACACGTCCAGCGCATCGTCATAGCCGATCTTGTTCTTCACGGTGGAGACGAAGAACAGGCAGGCGGGGCTGACGATGAGGCCCAGAACCAGCGAGCCCATGGGGCCGGCATAGCCGGAGGCCGGGGTGACCGCCACGAGGCCAGCGACGGCGCCGGAGACCATGCCGAGCAGCGAGGGCTTGCCCTTGGTGGCCCATTCCACGAGCAGCCAGGACATGGCGGCCGCGGCGGTGGCGACGAAGGTGTTCACGAAGGCCAGAGCCGTCGTGCCGTTGGCTTCGAGGTTGGAGCCCGCGTTGAAGCCGAACCAGCCGACCCACAGGAGCGAGGCGCCGATCATGGTCATGGTCAGCGAGTGGGGAGGCATGGCTTCCTTGCCATAACCAACGCGCTTGCCGATCATGATGCAGCCCACCAGACCGGCGATGCCGGCGTTGATGTGAACCACGGTGCCGCCGGCGAAGTCGAGCGCGCCGAGCTGGAAGAGATAGCCGGCATTGGCGTTGACGGCGTCCAGAGCGTCCTGGGCGGCCTTCTTGGCGGCGTCATCGGTGGCGGCCGCAAGCAGCTTGGCGGCGTCGCCGATGGCGTCCGGACCCTGCCAGTACCAGACCGCGTGGGCGATCGGGAAGTAGATGAGGGTGACCCAGAGGATGACGAAGAGCAGCACGGCCGAGAACTTGATGCGTTCGGCGAAGGCGCCCACGATCAGCGCCGGCGTGATGCAGGCGAAGGTCATCTGGAAGGCCATATAGGCGAATTCAGGAACGACGACGCCGTTCGAGAAGGTCGCCGCGACCGAGTCCGGCGTGATGCCCGCAAGGAACACCTTGGAGAACCCGCCCACATAGGCGTTGAGCGCGCCAGCGCCTTCGGTGAAGGCGAGGGAATAGCCGAACAGGACCCAGATCACCGAGACCAGCGAGACGATCATGAAGACCTGCGTCAGCACGGAGAGCATGTTCTTGCTGCGCACCAGACCACCGTAGAACAGGGCCAGGCCGGGGATCGACATCATCAGAACGAGCACGGTCGAGACCAGCAGCCAGGCGGTGTCGCCCTTGTTGGCGACGGGAGCCACCACTGCGGCGGCTTCAGCCGCCTCTTCCGCGAAGGCCACGCCCGCCGAGGCGGCGGTGGCCATGAAACCGAGAGCGGCCGCTTTGGCGAGGCTCCCGAAGGTCGGACGATTCATCATCTGCATACTCCTGAAAGAAACGGGAAAGCTCAGAGCGCGTCGGTGTCCTTCTCGCCCGTGCGGATGCGGATCGCCTGCTCGAGGGAGCTGACGAAGATTTTGCCGTCGCCAATTTGGCCAGTGCGCGCCGAGGCGACGATCGCGTCGACCACCGCCGGAGCGAGTTCGCCCGGGACAGCCACTTCGATCTTCAGCTTGGGAAGGAAGCTGACGGCGTATTCCGCGCCACGGTAGATTTCGGTGTGGCCCTTCTGGCGGCCGTAGCCCTTCACCTCGGTCACGGTGAGGCCATGGACCCCAACCGCAGTGAGCGCGTCTCGTACCTCGTCAAGCTTGAACGGCTTGATGATCGCCATGACTATTTTCATCTCGGTGCCCCTTCTTGGCCTTACGCGACCCTTGGTCGTGAGGCTGTTTCACGCCCACGCGGAAGAACGCCCCGCGTTCGGGCTCAGGGGTCTGTAAACAAGGGCCGTGCCAAGACGGGCCCAGGCGGGGCCATAAGGCGATTTTTGATGAGTCGCTTGCAGAAAAGCTGTGAATAGAGGCCGCATTTACGCAAACGCCTCATAATGAGGCAGTTTGATTGCTCAATTATAATGCAGTTTCGCGCTCTATCGTGCTGGCTTATCAGCCCGCAGGCGCAGCAGCCCTTCCTGCATGACGCTCGCGACAAGGCGGCCGTCGTGGGAGAACAGGCTGCCCCGCGCCAGGCCCCGGCCGCCCACCGTCGTGGGGCTTTCCTGAGAATAAAGCAGCCATTCGTCCGCCCGGAAGGGTCGGTGGAACCAGAGGGCGTGATCAAGGCTGGCGCCCTGAATGTCATCATCGAAGACCGAGCGTTGATGGCGCACCAGCGCCGTGTCCAGCAACGTCATGTCCGACAGATAGGCCAGGACGGCGCGATGGACAGCCGGATCGTCGGGAAGCCTGTCGGTCGCCCGCATCCAGATATTCTGATGGGAGGACAAAGGCTCGCGCCTTGACTTGGGATAATAGCGGGAGATGTCGACCGGGCGCACGTCGATGGGCCGTTCCTGGGCGAAATAACGCTGCATCACCCTGGGCATCATATGGGCGAAGGCCGTGGCCATCTGGGTCTGGCTCATCAGCGTTTCGGGGTCCGGCGCATCCGGCATGGGCAGTGAATGGTCGAGGCCCGTCTCCTGCGCCTGGAAGGAGCAGGTGAGCGTGAAAATCATCCGCCCGTGCTGGATCGCCGCGCAGCGCCGCGTGGCGAAGCTGCCCCCGTCCCGCAACCGCTCCACTTCATAGTCGATGGGCGCCTCAGAGTCCCCCGGCAGCAGGAAATAGCCGTGCAGGGAATGGGGCGTGCGCCCCTCCACCGTGCGGGCGGCCGCCACGAGGGCCTGCCCGATGATCTGTCCGCCAAAGACCCGCTTGCGGATGGCTTGCGGGCAAAGGCCGCGGAAGCTGTTCTCCCCGATCTGTTCGAGATCGAGGGTGGCGAGGAGTTCGGCGACTGCGGCGGACATCGGGGGCTCTGGCTGGCGGCGAGGCCTTCACCTGAGCGCAAGCGCCCCCCGCGTCAAGCCTCGCGCGTCTATTGATGCAGTGCTTCCCCATGCAGGGCGAGGTCGAGGCCTTCGCGTTCCTGATCGGTGCTGACGCGCAGACCGCAGATCATGTCGACGATCTTGAGGGTGACCCAGGTGCCCAGCACGCACCACACGGTTGTCACCACCACGCCCACCGCCTGGATCCCGACCTGCGCCGGATTGCCCTCCAGCAGGCCCGCGACGCCCTGGGGCGTGTCGGGCGATATGCTGAGCGCCGCGGTGGCGAAGACGCCCGCCAGCAAGGTGCCCATGATTCCGCCCACCCCATGCACGCCGAAAACGTCAAGGGAATCATCATATTTGAGGCGCTGCTTCACCACCGTGCAGAAGATGTAGCAGACTGCGCCCGCAAGGGCGCCGATGACGAGGCCGTGCCAGGGCAGCACGAAGCCGGACGCCGGGGTGATCGTGCCAAGGCCCGCCACCGCGCCGGAGATCATGCCCAGCACCGAGGGCTTGCCCCGCTGGATCCATTCGATGAGGGTCCAGACGGCGGCGCCTGCGCAGGCCGCCAGATGGGTCGCCACGATCGCGAAGACGGCCCGTGAACCCGCGCCCAGCGCCGACCCGCCGTTGAAGCCGAACCACCCCACCCACAGCAGGCCCGTGCCGACCACCGCCAGAGACAGATCGAAAGGCGCCATGTTGTCGCGTCCGAAGCCCTGGCGGGCGCCAAGCATATAGGCGGCCACAAGGCCCGCCACGCCAGCATTGATATGCACGACCGTGCCGCCCGCGAAGTCGAGCACGCCCATCTGCCCCAGAAAGCCGCCGCCCCAGACCCAATGGGCCGATGGCACATAGACGACGAAAAGCCAGATCGTGCAGAAGAGCAGGAAGGCGGAGAATTTCATCCGGTCCGCGACCGCCCCGCCCACCAGGGCGCAGGTGATGACCGCGAAGGTCATCTGATAGGCCATGAACAGCAGTTCGGGGATCGTCTTGGCGAAGGGGCTCACGGTTTCCAGCCCGATGCCTTGCAGGAAGACCCGGCTCAGCCCGCCCATATAGGCGCCCTCGCCGGTAAAGCTTAGGCTATAGGCCGCCGCCACCCACAGGATCGACACCAGCGCCGTGGCGGCCGCGCTCTGCGCCAGCACCGCCAGCACATTCTTCTTGCGCACCATGCCAGCATAGAAGAGCGCGAGGCCCGGCAGGGTCATCATCAGCACAAGACCCGTGCAGATGATCATGAAGCCGGTGTCTGCGGCGTCGATTCCCTCGGCGGCGAAAGCGGGGCTGGAGGCGAGAAGCGCGACAGGCGCCGCGAGGCGCGAAATGGTGCGGAGCATGGGATCCCGGCGATTTTGAAAAGAGAGGACATGATCGAAAGAGCGGCAGCTCGCCAAAATCATAAGCAAGAGCTATGCCAAAATGCCTAAATTTACGCCACACGGCTGTTTGCTGCGCAATCCGGATTTTGGCGTCCCGGAAACCGACTCGCAGTTGAGCGGAAGCGACTAGGGAATAGCCAGCTCAAGCTTCAAAATTACGCAATTGCCCAATTTTAAGGCTTATCAAAAATCCAGCACCCGCGCCTCATCGGGCAGCATGATCGGGATTCCATCGCGGATCGGATAGGCCAGCCGCGCGCTGCGCGACACGAGTTCCTGGCGGGCCGAATCATATTCCAGCGTGTTCTTGGTCAGGGGACAGACCAGGATCTCGAGCAGGCGGCGGTCGATGCGCACCGGTTCCGGGCTGCGTCGCAGGGCGTTCGGGGAGGCAGGAGCGTCTTCGACCATGATGATGCGCCTATTGAAGCGAGGAGGGAGCGTTGGCGCTCCGCGCCAGCTCCATTTCCGTCGCTGCGATGAGAATCTGCGCCCGAGACTTGATGTCGGGGGCCTCCAGCAAGGCCTGTTTCTCCCGGGGCTCGAAAGGGCTCATCATGGCAAGGGCGTTCACCAGGGCCTCATTGGGCGCCTGATTGATGCCGTCCCAGTCGATCTTCAGGCCGCCCGCCTCCGCAAAGCGCCGCAGGGCGTCCAGCACCGCGTCCCGATCGACGTCCTTCTCGCCCGCCCGGGGTATGAAATCATTGGCGTAGTCGGCGTAATCGGCCCGCACCTGGCGATAGGGCGTCATCACCGTCAGCTCCTCGACCATCCGGAACCGCGCCACGCCGGTCAGGCTGAGCATGTAGCGTTTGTCGCCGGTCTCCGCGATCTGGGTGATGCGGCCAAGGCAGCCCACCCGCTCCAGGCCGGGATGGCGGGCGGCGGGGCTCTCGGCTGCCAAGGGCTGGATCATGCCGATCAACCGATGGCTCTTCAGCGCATCATCGATCATGGCCATGTAGCGCGGTTCAAAAATGTTCAGCGGCAACTGGCCGCGCGGCAGCAGCAGGGCGCCGGGCAGGGGAAAGACGGGGATCACGTCCGGCAATTCCTCGGCGCTGCGATAGGGCTTGTTGATGCTCATCGGTCTTGCCTCCGGTGGGCTCAGGAAAACAGGATGCCGGACAGGCGTCGGCGCGCGCCCAGGGTCTCGGGATCGGCCATGCCCCAGGCCTCGAAGAATTGCAGCAATTGCTTGCGGGCGGCCTCTTCGTTCCAGGCGCGGTCGCGGCGGATCGCTTCCAGCAATTGATCGGCGGCCTCGCGCCGCTTCCCCTGGCCATTGAGCCCGACGGCGAGTTCGATCCGCGCCGCATGGTCGAGCGGATCGGCTTCCACCCGCCCGATCAGGACGCCCAGATCGCCCACCGAGGCGGCCTGTTCGGCGACTTCAAGGGCGGCGCGGGCGGCGGCGATGGCGGCGCTCTTGTCGGCGCCGGCGGGCGCCTGGTCGAGTACGGCGCGAGCCTGCTCCAGATCGCCCAGCGCCACCAGCGCGCGCACCAGCCCTGCGAAACATTTGAGATCGGCGGGGTCGAGCGCCAGCGCCTCGCTGAACAGCTCCACAGCGCCCTGGGCGTCGCCCCCAGCGAGCAGCGCCTCGGCCTCCGCCGCCAGCTCCTCGCCTTCGCCGCCCAGCGGGCCCACGAGGCGCTCCAGGAAGCCCTTGATCTGGCTCTCGGGCAAGGCGCCCATGAACCCGTCCACCGGCTGGCCCTTCTGGAAGGCGATCACGGCGGGAATGCTTTTTACGCCTAGCTGCCCGGCGATTTCCGGATGGTCTTCGATGTTCATCTTGACGAGCTTCACCTTGCCGCCAGCGGCCTTGATGACCTTCTCGATGATGGGGGTGAGCTGCTTGCAGGGCTCGCACCAGGGCGCCCAGAAATCAACGAGGACAGGCTGGCGCGCGGACTCGGCGATCACGTCGACCCGGAAGGCGGCGGTCGTCGTATCCTTGATGAGGTCGGAAGAGCCATTTGCGGCCTGACCAGTCTGCCCCAGCATCATCTTGTCTCCATTCCGGCCGCACCCTGCATCGGCAGGCGCGCGGCGACCCGTCCACTCTTTCCACACATGGGGCGGATCAGCCGAATTAGCAATGTCTGCTCAAGCTTCTTGCAGGGAAAGCAGCAGGGGCGCGTGGTCGAAGGCGCCAAGAAAGCGCAGAAGATCAGGACCGGACAGGGTGGTTGTGCGGCTGTTCACGAGGGGGTGAAAGCTGACGGCGGGCGCTTGCGCGAGCCGCGCATCCAGAACCACCGTCACCAGACCCCGGGAATCATTGATCGCCCCGAAGGGGGTGACCGAGCCCGGCGTCACGCCCCAGAGATCGAAAAGCGCCTCCGCCGAGCCGAAGGAGACCTTGCCCCTTGCGCCGATCAGACTATGGAGCGTCTTGAGGTCGACCCTGGCTTCTTCCTCCAGCACGATCAGGAAATAGCGTTTGCTCCGGTCGCGCACGAAAAGATTTTTCGAGTGCAGCCCGGGGATTTCCCCCCGCAGGCTGCGCGACTCCTCCACCGTGAAAAGCGGGGGATGCTCGAAGGTTCGGCTCTCGATTCCCAGCTCTGTCAGAGCCTTGAACAGGTCTTCGGGCGTCCCGGCCATTCTCGTCCTCTTGCGCTTTGGCAGACTTCTTCGGGTAGCGCGCAAACTCCCCTGTTGCAATCGCCTGCGCTTTGGGTCATATAGCCGCCATCGGCGCTGCGGCGTTGATGACACGGATGCGGGTGTAGCTCAGTGGTAGAGCACAACCTTGCCAAGGTTGGGGTCGAGGGTTCGAATCCCTTCGCCCGCTCCAATCAGCCAGGATTTGCTGGTTGATCTATCGGCGCCAGACCACAGGCGTCAGTCCCGGGCGAATGAGCAGCTACCAGCCCACGCGGGCGGTCTGATCCTGCGGACTATATGCAATTCCATCTGCATGCGTTGGGAGGTCAGGGCCATGAAACGAATGTCCGCCACCGCGATGATGTTCCTGCTCGCCGCTCCCGCCCTCGCCCAGCAACCCATTCTCAAGAAGGGATCATGCCCCAGCGGGTACAATTCCAGCGGGAATTATTGCGTACCCGGGTCTCATGCCCATCCCGCTATCGAAAAGAATGGCTCTTGTCCTTCGGGCTATAACTCCAGCGGCGAGTACTGCCTGATGGGCTCGTCCGGCCATCCCGCGATCCACAAGTCGGGATCCTGTCCGTCCGGGTACAACAGCAGCGGCAATTATTGCATCAAATCCCGTTAGGACATCGCGACCATCCGCGAGGGCTTGCGGGTCGTTCTTTCCCGCAGTCCTTCTACGGCGCCGCAGGCCCTCGTCCCAGCCACTCGATCATGTTCAGCACGGGCAATTTATAGGTTCCCGCCGCCGCATCGAAGGGAATGGCGACCGGCCCGAAGGTGATCGTGGGGGTGGCGACGCCCGCCGAGAAGATCGTTTCCGCGCCTGCCCGGGTCGTCAGCTTCAACTCCAGATCATAAAGCGGCCCGGAGCCCGGCTTGAGGGTGTACTGGATCTCCCGGGCGCTGCATGTGATCCCCGTGTCCATTCCGCAGCCGCTCTGGTTGCCTTCGTAGCTGATGAAATTCGCCAGCACTTTCTTCCTTGGCGTGAAGCGCCCGGCCGCATGGATGAGCGTGGTCGAATGAACGTCCGACCCCGTGCCCGTGAAACCATCGGCGACCTCCCAGGCAAAGGTCTGCGGCCCCACCTCGACGAGTTTGAAGGCGGAGTCGCCGGGCGGTGCGCCGCGCGCGCCAAATTCATAGAGGCCATCGACCCCATCGGAGCGGAAGCCCTTGTTGATGTCGCTGGTGGCGTAGCTCAGGAACATCACCACCCCGCCCGTCAACTGCGCTGGTTCGTATTCGCGGCCGGAAACCGCGAAGAGATGGACGGTGCCATCGCTGAGCCTGGCCGTGGCGAGTTTGGCGGGCCGCATGCAGAACCGCCGTCCCCCCGTCGCCAGCGTCCAGCATTTCTGCGCCTTGTCATAGGGGCCCACCGCCTTCATCACGGCCCCCCAGATCTGACGGGGATTGGTCGTATCGAGCAGAAGCCGGGCCCGCGTGGGTTGCGCCAGGTGAAGCGCCGGATCTTCCGATTGCGCAAGGGCCGGCGCGCTCGAGAGCGCCGCCGCGAGGACGAGCGCCAAACGACGCGAGGATCTGTCTGTCATGAAGGCCATGTCGGCTCCTGCGCCCATCGATGATGTGAAGATGCATTGCGCCAGCGTAGCCGACGGTTTCGTATCTTTGGGCTTCGGGTTCGCCGCTTCCGGCGCGTGAGGAGCGCTTCCCGTTATCGTTCGTTTTCTTTCTGCGAACCGGAGTCCACGTCGATTGAAAACGCAATCATGTCCTCAGGGTTGCGAGGCCAGCTTGGCCGGGAGCCGTCGGCCCAGCCATTCCACCATGTCTTCGCTGGGCAGCGCGTAGCGTCCTTCCCGCGAATCAAAACGGACGGTGAGAGGTTCGGTGCGCAGGGCTGGCGAGAGGTCGTCCAGCGCGAAGATCTTCCTGTCGCCGGTCTTCTTCTTCAAGGAGAGTTCGAGCGCGTACAGACCACCGGCGCCGGGCTGGAACGCATAGTCGACGCGGCTGGCCGCGCAGGGATTGGCCTGATCGCCGCGACAGCTTTTTTCATTGCCCTTGTAGGTGATGAAATCCGCCATGCGCTTCTGTTTGGGGGTGAAGACTCCGCCCGTATGTATCAGGGTGGTCATCTCCATTTCCGAGGTCCCCCCGATGAAACGGTCGGTCACCTCCCAGGCGTAGGTGTCGATGGCGACCTCGACGAAGCGGAAATTCTTTTCCTCGAGCGGCGCCTGCCGCAGACCAAATTCATAAAGCCCGTCGAGCTCCTTGAAGACAAAAGCCTTGTCTTCGCCGCTGGTGGAGAAACGCATGAACATGACGACGCCCGTTCGCAAGGCGCTGGCCTGATAATCCCTGCCGGATATGGCGAAGTAATAATCGTTCTTGTCATTGGCGCCGCGCATGGCGAATTTTGCAGGCTGCATGCAGAAGCGCCGTCCGCGCGTCTCCAGCGTCCAGCATTTCTCCTTCTGGTCATAGGCGCCGACGGACTTCATCACGGCGGCCCAAATCTGCTGCTGCTTGCCGGTGTCGACGTTCAATCTGGTTTTTTTCAGCTGGTCCAGACGCGGCGCGGGTTTCTCGACCTGAGCGCGCGCTGCGCCGACCGCCAGCGTCATGGCGCCCGCCAGCGCGAGGCTCAGCGCGGCGCTGCGTTTGGATGGTCCGCCTGGAAACAGCATGCCTGAACCCACTCTCCTCAGCTTCAGCCCGTCGGCAATGTCGTTTCCGTCGCGGGCGGCGCAGCCTGTGATGACGTTTGCTTTTGCAACAGCAGGCCTGTCACCACTTCCTGCGTCGTCACATGGCCGTCGCCATCAAGATCCCATGCCGCCATGAACTCCTCCGCCGTGGGGCGGGCGCCCTCGGCGGGGGTCGCATCCAGCACCCGTTGCAGATCCGTGATGTCGAAATAGCCTTTGTTGGCGAGGTCATAATTGGCCATGAGTTCCGTCGCGCTGCGCGCTGCGTCGACGCCGCTGGTCAGTTCATCGATGGAGATCGATCCATCCTGATTCGCGTCCCAGGCGTCGAAGGCGCTTCTGGCCGCAGTCGCATCCATCTTGTCGGGCGCGACCGCCTGGCTGAATTCGTCGAAGCCGAGCGCGCCATCCTTGTTGGCGTCGAAACTGGCGAGCAGCGCCTGCGCATAATCGGCGGCGCCTGGAGGCGGGGGCGCGGCCTGCTGACCAAGCGCCCGCAGACCATCGATCAATTCAGCCCGCGTGAGCGCGCCATTCTTGTTCGCATCCCAACTGTTGAGCGTGTCGCGGGATATGTCGAGCTGCGTCAATTGCTCGTCGGTGACTTTCGCCAGCGAAATGGATGGGGGGGCGCCGGAGGCGGGATTCTGCGGCGGCTCGCCCATCCGCGCCAGCATGGCGTCGGCGGTGTCCATGATGGTGAAGACCGACAGGACCTCCGCCCGCATGATCTTGCCGTCGCTATTGGCGTCCCAGGCCTGGACGATATTCGCCAGTTGGGAGACATCCCCAAGGCTGGGATCCAGAATCCAGGCGCCCGCGATGTCCTCGAGGGTGACATAGCCTTTTTTGGTCTTGTCATATTGCGCCATCAGCGCGTCCGCCCGTTCAGCGGGGCTTGGCGGCGGCGGTGGTGGTGGGGGCGTGACTGGGTCCGTTATCGGATTGGTTTCCGGATCGGTCTTTGGCGGGTTTGTGGCGGGTGTGGAACTGTCGACGCCCGACAGCTCGTCCAGGGTCACCACCTTGTCCTTGTTCTTGTCGAAGGACCCCAGCATCTCCACAGCCTGATACTGGCTCAGGCCGAAGTTTTTCGAGAAGGAGGGGTAGAGCGTGCACTCGAAAATGGTGGGCCTGACGCCCGTCGCATGGAAGCCCGCGCTTTGCCCGGCGCCATGGCCGCCGCTCATGTCCTGGGTTCGCTGCAGAACCGCAAAGACCTTCTGGAACTCCTGGCCCGTGACCTTGCCATCCCCATTGGCGTCGAATTCGCTCAGGACGGTTTGGGCGTCCTTGGCGCGGGTCGTGCGGGAGGCGGCGAGAGCGCCTATAATATTTGAAGCAAAATCAGCCACTTACGCCTCCATCCTTGCGAATGCAGCAATTTATGTGCCGATTGGGGACACAAGGCGCGGATCTCCGGCGCGGGGGTGTCATTACTAATTACAAAAAATATCTCATAGATCATAATTTCTGTAATCTACCTCCATCTTTCTATTGCGGTTCAGATGGCGCGAGTCCAAAATCCCCTCATGGATCAGACGGTCATCACCATACGCCGGGCGCGCCGTGCCGACGCTGAAGAGATAGCGGGGGTCCATGACTGCGCCTGGCGCGACGCCTATCGGGGCCTCATTCCCGGCCGGGAGTTGGAGCGCATGATCTCCCGGCGCGGCGCAAGCTGGTGGGATGCGGCCATTGCGCGTGGATCGCGTCTGCTGGTGCTGGATTTCGCCGACGCCATCGGCGGTTATGCGACCTATGGGCGCAATCGCGTTCCCTCCCTGCCCCATGGCGGGGAAGTGTTCGAGCTCTATCTGGCGCCGCAATATCAGGGCCTTGGCTTTGGCCGCAAACTCTTCGAGGCGGCTCGGGCGGATCTGGCCGAGCATGGCTATCCCAGCCTGCTGGTCTGGGCGCTCGCCGACAATGACCGGGCTTTGGGCTTTTATGAGCGGCTTGGCGGCAAGCAGGTGCGCCGGGCGCCCGAGCGTTTCGGCGCGGAGACGCGCGAGCGCATCGCCTTCGGCTTCGATTAGGCCCACCCACCAATTAGTCTGGGTTGCCCTGCGGCTTGCCTGCGCCTAGACATGCCCAATCAGAATCCGGAGTCCATGATGCGCCTCGAAGCTATTGCGATCGGGAAAAACCCGCCTGACGACGTCAATGTGGTCATTGAAGTCCCCATTGGCGGCGAGCCGATCAAGTATGAAATGGACAAGGAATCGGGCGCCCTCATGGTCGACCGGTTTCTCTACACGTCCATGCGTTATCCCGGGAATTACGGCTTCATTCCCCACACCCTGTCCGAGGATGGCGATCCCTGCGATGTGATCATCGCCAACACGCGCGCCATCATTCCCGGCGCGGTGATGAACTGCCGGATCGTCGGCGTTCTGCTCATGGAAGACGAGGCGGGCGGCGATGAGAAGCTCATCGCAGTGCCTTCGCCCAAGCTCACCAAGCGCTACGAGAAGGTGCTCAACTACACTGATCTGCCGCAGATCACGCTCGACCAGATCAAGCATTTCTTCGAGCACTACAAGGATCTGGAACCCGGCAAATGGGTCAAGGTCGTGCGCTGGGGCGATGCAGCGGAAGCCCGGGACATCGTGATGCAGGGCGTCGAGCGCGCCAGGGCCGCCAAGAAGGGCGGCGCCTGAGTCAGCGCTCCCCTGGCGCGGTCTCCGCTTCGGCGAAATGAACACGCACCGCCCGGGCCGTATCGGGCGGCGAAGCCAGGCGCGCCCTGAACTGGATCGTCTCGTTCTGGTTCAGGTTGGCCTTTGGGGCTGGCGTGCTCCAGCGATAGACTTCGCGGCCGTCGTCGTCGCGCAAGCTGAGCTGGATGTCGGGAACCGGCCGCGTATGATCCCGCAGGTTCCTGATTTCGCCTTCCACCGCAAGAACCCGCTGGGATGACTCCACGAGGACGCGGGTTTTCACATCCCGCCATTGCAGGCCATTCAGGTTCACCGGCAGACCGATGGCCGCATAGGCGCCCGCCAGCGGCGGCGCCGCGCGCACGATCATGTCCCTCTTCATCACGCTGACCAGAAGCAGGGCGAGCACGGCGCAGGTCGCCAGCTTGCGCGGCGCGGTTCGTGGAATGAGGCGCGGCAGGAGCCGGGGCAGGGCGCGCGCCGACAGGCGCAGACGGCGGGCCGCAGGCCTGGCTTTTTCAGGGGCTGCGACTTCTGGAGCCTGCCCCGCGTCGCTTCTGCCGCTTTCAGCCAGAAGAGAAATTTCCGGTGCTGCGGCTTCCTGTGCCAGCGTCACGGGCTCCGGCGCCGATTCAATGACCGGCGCCTCGATCCAGCGATGTTCGCAGACCGAACAACAGATGCGCCGCGCGCGCCTGGCGAGGACCTCGCGGGGGAGACGAAGGCCTGTGGCGCAGGCGGGGCAAGGAATGATGAGCATGGGCGTCGACCCCTTGTGAAAGGCCTTTGATGACGCGATGAAAGCACCTTTATGGTTAAGGTCAGGTTAGCATGCCAGCCGACGCCCTTCATTTTGATCGCTCGCGCACGGGCCACCCCGCCCGTTGACCCTGGAAAAGGCTCCTCCGGCCCTGCGCCTGCGTCTGGACTTGACCGCGCGCAAGGCGCAGGATTCAAGGACTTTGCGAGGTTTGCCTTGGTCCGATTCGAAAATGTCGGTCTGCGCTATGGAATGGGAGCGGAGATTCTTCAGGATCTCAGTTTCGACATCGCACCGCAGTCCTTCCAATTCCTTACCGGGCCCTCTGGCGCCGGCAAGACGACGCTGTTGCGCCTGATCCTTCTGGCGCTGAAGCCGACCCGTGGCCTCATCACCCTCTTCGGCCGCGACGTGACGACCCTCGACAAGGATACGATCACCAGGCTGCGCCGCCGTATCGGCGTGGTGTTTCAGGATTTTCGTCTGCTCGATCACCTCACCACCTACGAGAATGTGGCGCTGCCCCTGCGCGTGCAGGGCCGCGAGGAGGCGAGCTACCGGGCGGAGGTGAAGGAATTGCTCGGCTGGGTGGGCCTGGGCGAGCGCATGCATATGCTGCCGCCCGTGTTGTCCGGGGGCGAAAAACAGCGCGCCGCCATCGCCCGGGCCCTGATCGTGCGGCCCGAGCTGCTGCTCGCCGACGAGCCGACCGGGAATGTGGACCCCAGCCTCGCCCGTCGCCTGCTGCGCCTCTTCGCCGAGCTGAACCGGTCCGGCACGGCGGTCGTCATCGCCACCCATGACCTCGCGCTCATGGACCAGTTCGAAAGCGCCCGCCGTCTCGTGCTGGGCGACCGCCGATTGCATATCTATGACTGATCGCGGCCCTCCCAGACCCCGGCCCCCTCAGGAGCGGGAGATCTTCCCGGGCGCCAGTCTGAAGCGCAACATGCCCCTTGTGCCGGCCTCCAGCATCGCTGGCCGCGCGCTGGTCACGGTCATCGCCATCATGACCTTTCTGGCCTCGCTGGCCGCCGGGGCGGGGATTCTGGTGGGCGATGCCTCCCGTGACTGGACGCAGAATGTCGCGCGCGAGATGACCATTCAGGTCAAGCCCGTGGCCGGGCGCGACATCGATGCCGACGTGCGCCGCGCCGCAGATCTCGCCCGCGCGACCCCCGGCGTCGCCAATGTGCGTATTTTCGACAAGGCCCAGTCCGAACATCTGCTGGAGCCCTGGCTGGGCACGGGCCTCGATCTGGGCGCCCTGCCGATCCCCCGCCTCATCGTCCTCGAACTGGGCCAGGGACGTTTCGAATCGACGAGCCTGCGTAAGACCCTGTCCGAGCGCGCGCCCAACGCCCTCCTCGATGATCATCGCCTCTGGCTGGAGCGGCTCGCGGCCATGGCCCGCGCGCTGGTGGGTCTGGTGACGCTGATCTTCGCGCTGGTGCTCATGGCCATGGGGCTGGCGGTCACCTTCGCCACGCGTGGAGCCATGGCGGGCAACCGGGAAATTCTCGACGTGCTGCATTTCGTGGGCGCCGAGGATCGCTTCATCGCCGCCCAATTCCAGCGGCATTTCCTCTGGCTGGGCCTGCGCGGCGGCTGCATTGGCGGCGGCTGCGCCATGGCGGCCTTCGCCCTCTCGGGGGTGGTTTCCGGCTGGTTCGCCAATTTTGCAGAATCCGACCAGATCCAGGCCATGTTCGGCGGTTTCGGACTGGGTGTGATGGGTTATCTGGCCATAGGGGTCATCGCCCTCGGGGTCGCCTTCCTCACGGCGGCCATCTCCCGCACCATCGTTTTTCGTCACCTGCGCTCGCTGGGCTGAGGTCTGGCGTTTCCATAATCCGGCCTTGCGCCTCATTTCTGCACAAGGCCGGTGCTCGGCCCCCTTTCCAAGGCAAGCGGCTTGGGGCATCAGAACAGGATGCTGTTCCTTCGCTCCCTCTTCTTCAACATCGCCTTCTACATCCTGCTCTTCGGGCTGGTGGTGTTCGGCGCGCCCGTCATGTTCTACGGACGCCATGGCGTCTTCGCCCTGGCGCGCACTTGGGCGCGGGCGACCATCTGGCTGCAGCGGGTGATCTGCGGGGTCCATGTGGAGTTCCGGGGCGTGGAGCATGTGCCCAAGGGCGCCTTCATTCTGGCCGCCAAGCACCAGTCGGTCTGGGAGACCTGCGCCCTCACCCTCTTTGCGCCGGATTATTCCTTCCTGCTGAAGCGCGAGCTGACCTGGATCCCCTTTTTCGGCTGGATGCTCATCAGCTCCGAGCAGATCGTGGTTGATCGCGCCAAGGGTGGTTCGGCCCTGATGCAGGCGGTGCGCAAATCCCGCGCGCTGCTGGAGCAGGGCCGCCAGATCATCGTCTTTCCCGAGGGTACCCGCCGCCCGGTGCGCGCCGCGCCCGCCTACAAGCCCGGCGTCGCCGCCATCTATGGCAATTGCAACGCGGTCTGCGTGCCCGCCGCGCTGAATTCCGGCCTGTTCTGGCCAAGGCGCCAGTTCCTGCGCCGTCCCGGCACCATCGTGGTGGAGTTCCTGCCCCCGATCCAGCCGGGCATGGACAAGAAGGCCTTCATGCGCCTGCTCGCCGAGCAGATCGAGACGGCGAGCACGCGATTGGCGGAAGAGGCGTTGGCGCGCGATCCTGCATTGGCGGAGGCTTTCCCTCTGCCGCCTCAAGACGAGCCCGCTGCGAAAAACGGCGGCAAGGCCTGATCAGGGCAGGGCCTCATCCACGCCCAGCCGCGCCGCGATAGCGGCGAGCCGGGCGTCCTTCACGCCGATTTGCGCCAGATGGTCATGGGTGGCCGCCACATAAGCGGGGTTGCGGCCGGAGACGCCGACGCCTTGCCGCACCAGCCGCACGACCTCCTCTTCGGGCAACCGTCCCGCATATTGCCCGTGGCTTTGATCGACCGCGTAGACGAGCGCGTTCAACACGCGCCCATCGTCAAGGCGCGTGCGCAGCACCACCTCGCGATAGACCATGGTCACCTGTTCGCGCTCGCGCAGATAGGCGATGGTCGCCTCGCGCTCAGAAGCGGCGACCTTGAACGCCACGCCCCGGCAGGAGCCGCCCCGGTCGAGGCCCAGCACCAGCCCCGGGCGCGCGGCGGTGCCCCGATGCACATGGGAATAGACGCAGAGCGAGCGATGGAAGCCATGGACCGTCGCCAGGTGGCGTTCGACAAAGGCGAAGCCGGGCCGCCACATGAGCGAACCATAGCCAAACACCCAAAGGTCCCCGTCGTCCGTCATGGTTCCCGTGTCTTTTGCGAGCCTGAACGGCTATAGAATAACTCGCCCCTCACCGGAAGCCATGGCATGACCGATCTGCCTCCCAAACCCCCGCGCTGGAAGCTCTACCTGCCTTTCGTCGCCCTTGCGGTGGTCGCTGTGGGCTGGTCCGCCTTCTGGAAGGTCGCCGCCGGCATGACCGAGACCGGGCTCGAC
>CANCSY010000024.1 GCA_947380915.1 Beijerinckiaceae bacterium | reverse complement strand
GGCGTCGAGGGGCAAAAAGTACTCCAGGAATTGGAGTTTTATCCCACCAACAGCAGGGTCGGGGAGTTGCCGAAGGAACTTGAGGTGCAATTCAGCAATTCTGCTCAAATGCTGGATGAAAAAGATAAGTGGACAAAGTTGTACCGCGAGATATTTTCAATTCGTTCAAAATAGCTTTTTTTACATCGAGAAATTAAAATTTTTCAAAAAAACATGTTTTTAAAAACATGTTTTTCAAGTGTGTTTATAGATCGCTGTTCCGAGATTTTCGCTTATACTGACCCAATCTGCGGACCCTCACACCCAGCACGCTGCATGGCGCGATGATCGGCCAGACAGTTCTTTGTCGCTTGATGAAGGCGTATCTCACAGCGGTTCCTTCGCGAAATACGCCACCGCGTTTTTTTTTGGATGTCGCGCTCCATCTTGGCCCGCGCGATCTCCGCATTCACACGCGCGATGTCCACCTGCTCGCCGATGAAGGGGC
The DNA here is from genome assembly GCA_947380915.1 of Beijerinckiaceae bacterium. Next base: position 23,656 of record CANCSY010000024.1, on the reverse strand, counting down.
TGACCGAGGCCTCCGCCAAATGCCCAGCAGCTTGCGCCTTCACCCAGTTGTGGACCGTCTGGTCCGCAATCCCCAGATCCCGAGCAAAGCCCCAATCGCCCGCCCGCCCTCAACAAGGCGAACAGCCGCCTGCTTGTACTCAAGCGTGTATCGCGCCCGAACAATTGTCGACATTCCATGCCCTCCTCAGCTGATTATGCACTGTCAGCCTGGGTAGACGTTTTCCGGGGGCAGGGTTATTCCCGCCATCCCAGATATGCGGCGATGCTTCGCCCCATCACCATCTTTCGAGTGTCCCCCTTTAGAAAGTCCAAGTGTTCTGTGAAATGAGCCACGCTTTGTTTATAAGTGGCATATTTTAGGGAATGCGAAACATCCGTCCCCCAAAAACACCGATCGGGGCCAAATGCATCGATCATTTTGCTGATAAATGGTGCCATATCCCGGAATGGGAAGGCTTCATGGGAATAGACCGGGGCGTTTGAAAGCTTGACTGCCACATTTGGGTGGGCCGAAAATGCCAAGGTTCTTTCGATCGCGGCTTCCCTTTGGTTAGCTCGTGCTATTTCGCTTGAAAGTCCCATGTGATCTATGATGAGCTGCAGTGTGGGATATGAACTCACGATCTTCATCATTTCCGGCATGACTGTCGCTGTGTGCGCCATGATTGGGATGCCAGCCTCAGCAGCCAGTGGCCAAAGCCAATCAGCATAGCCCTGCCGCAATGGCTCAATTTGCGCAGTTGTGAAATTTAGCCTTATCCCCAGCATGCCGGGTTCATCTAGCCATCGTGAGGCTTGGTGTTTTGCATGTGGGTCGTTTAGCGCAAGCCTTCCCATCACAGCAAATCGATCTGGAAATCGCTGCGCTGCTTCTAGTGCATAATCGTTCCGGTCTCCTTCCCATGATGGCGGAACGATGATCGCGCGGTCAACACCGGCGTCATCCATCATGTGCAGCATTTTTTCATATGTCAGTGCATAGGGTAGGTGCTGGCGTTGGCGTCCGTCAGTTGGCCACGGGCGCTCAGGGGTCTCTTCTTTCCAGACATGTACCTGCGAGTCGATGATCATCTGGTTGCCTAACGTTTATTTGCTGGCTGTCGCCAATTCATTGATGGCTCGTTCGATGAGCGAAGGCGGTGAGGCATAAATGGTCTCTGCCAAAGTGTTTATTTTCTCCCCCGGGGTGTAGACAATCGGGAGTTTTGATGTGCTTGCATCTGCTTGAAATTCGGCATCTTCCACCATCCGCGAATAAGCGTCGCGGAGGACGGTTATCACGTCGGGCGACAGACCAGGAGGCGCCGCAAACGGGCGTGCATATTTTTGACGCGCGACAAAAAGTTCAAGCACCTGCCGCTCTATTGGATCTTTCGCAAAATCCATAACTGTGGGGACGTCCTTCAGTTCCGGGGATCGGGTCAGTCCGATCTGCATCAGCACATGTATTTTGCCTTGAGTGATCCAAGCTCCTTTACTTGTTTTCACTCCATCCCAATCTTGACCTATCATACCCTGGACTTCTCCACGTTCCATAGCGAGAAACACGTTTGCAGTCCCGACATAACCCGTCACCAATTTGATCTTTGCCCCTATGAGAGCCTTTAGTAGGTTTGGCCAGATTGTGATGTCGGATCCTGCTCCGGCCCCGCCAATTATGACTTCGCGTTGTATCATATCCTGCGCAGTTGAAATGTTTGTCTGCGACGAGACGATGGCGGAACCAACATAGTCGTTTAGGCTTGCAAGCCAATTGAATTTACGGGCGTCGTATTTCGCCTGGGCGCCGCCGAGAAGGGATTCGAAGGCTGTTGACATTGGGATGATAGCCATTGCAGAGCCGTCCTTGGGGGCGACATTGTAGAGCCAATTTGCTTCTATGACACCTCCCGCGCCGGGCATGTTGACAACAACAGTTTGTGGTGAGCCGTTGAGAAAACGTCCAAGATGTCGAGATACAAGTCGGGCATAGAAATCGTACGATCCGCCTGTGGTTGTGCTGACGGCGATCGTTATTCTTTGGCCGGTGAAATTTGCCGCGAGTGCTAAACTCGTTGTTGCAGTCAACAGAACACACCAGATCGTAGCAAGCGTGGTAAGATAAGCGATTCTCAATACGCTAGACCCGTTGTTATGTTCGAGCGCTTTGTGCACCCGGTTTTCCGGGGTGCTGGTGCTGGAAAAGCCACTCATGGCGCACTTATCCTCCCTGCATCCTGCTTTGTGATGATGGATGTATTTTTTTAAATTATGCTCCAACTTGAGAATTCTCACAAGTGACCAGAATGGCTGCTGGGGTTGGGGCAGGTGCGCGAGGTGCGGCTTGGAGATGTCTTCTACGGCCTTGGCTCGATAGGGTTCATGTCTTCGTCTGTATTAAAATAATTAGTGTGTCTCATTGTGGTTGATCCATGGCCCGTCGGCTATCTTTTTGGGGTTCTGGTTGGTGTTGGCTCCACGTCCTAGGCAGTCGTTGAATTCAAATTGGTATGCTTTTGACGCTTGTCCTCTAAGTGCAAGCCTCAACGCGTTCTCAGCCCAACTGATGGTTTAGTCCGAAAGTGATCCCTTCGACTCATAGATGTAGTTTCCAGTGCGCGTCGGGAAGCCACCACGGACGGCGCCGGGCGTCCTATCCTGATAAATTGTCCCCATGGCTTCGGCTAGAGGCCTTGAGTTTGGGACTGACATCCACATGCGCAGGAGATGGCGGTAGCGATCCGGCTCCGGCCAGTCGGTGTATGCAGTTCGTGAATGCAGACATACGTGATTATTCAGGAATTGGATGTCCCCGGGTTCGAACATGAATGACATATGGAAATCCGGGTTTGCTGAAAGGGAGTCATAATAGTCCACGGCTTCGATTTGCAATTCGGTTAGGCGGGGCGCATCGCTGTAGAGTTGGCTATTGCGGATATGACCGCGGATGTAACGGCAGGAAATCTTGTTTCCGCACATGGAAAAAATTGGCTGAAAATACCATGCTTTTGCTCCCTTGGCCTCCTGTGTTTGCCAACTCCAGGGAAACGGTTGGTAGAGAACTTCCAGCAGATCGGGACGGTTGCGCGCGATCTCGTTATGGATGGCGACGGAGCTTGCGATGAGGCTCAATCCCCCCTCTTTTGCTGCGCGCATTACAAATAAGCCAACGACATCACAGCTATCGGTATGATAAGAAAGTTTCTGATTGGTCTTGTATCCGCGTCCCTGCGGGCTCATGATGTCGACACCGATGTCGCGGACATCTCCAAGTAGATCGCCATCCGAACTCTGGGACACGACTGTCCCCATATGTTTTCCAAGTCCCCAGTAGATCAAACGCAAGTCGTCCTTGCTCAAACCCTCGACCTCGAATCCGCGAAATTGGTAAATTCCTAAGTTTTCTTCCAGCACCTGACGCGCATGTTCAAGTCTTCGGGTGACAGTCGGAATTGGAAAATCTTCTCGTGTCAACGTTGGCAGCGTTTTCCCGAGAGCGCGCGCATGCTGAAGCGCCGCTCTTATTTCAGCTACCTCAGATGGCGCGAAGCGGTGGATCCAATCAGTTCGGTTCGCCAGTTCAGATCCGCGCCAGTCTGCGGGATGTTCATAAACAGTGGCCATACGTGCTCTCCATGGTTTCTTATTTTTCGCCGTTTTACGCATTTTCGTTTCGCATTGCGGGGTTGGTTATTTTTTTTCGCCTACGCTGCGAAAGCCTTTCGTTATATAATCTGCGATGAAGTCTTGGACGCCGGGACGGGGTGCAAGGACAGCGAGCAAAGCCTTCTTCTGGGGCTCTCCGGTCTTGAACTCGGGGACATTATTGAAGGTTTGTCTGGCGTCGGCCTGATATGCCGGATCCGCGAATGTGTCCTTCAGCGCTGTCTGCATGGCCATGACGGCTGCCGGTGGTGCTTTTGGCGGCATCATCAAGATGCGTAGGAAGCTCGTGCTTAACTGGTTGATGCGTACATACGCCTGCCAACGCAGGTCTGAAGTCGGTAAGGAGCCCGGTCCCTTCACGCTTTCGAAGAACTCGTGGAATGGCCGGGCCGGAATTCCCGCAGCTGCTGGGGCCGCTATCAGTTTTTCGCCGTCTTCCAATGGATCATACCATACGGGGATGACCGTTCCAGCTTTGACGATGCCTGGCTCGATTGCGGCACGGTAAGACGCCAGTCCTTCATTGTAGAATTGGATTTCATTCTGCTGGACAGCGAGGCGGGCTTCCGGTGAACCCTTGTACCCAGATAGATATTTGTATTCGAGGCCTAGCATGTCCAGTTGCAGCCGTTCCGCGAGGTCCTTGGGACTGTCCGGGGTCAGACCGCCGATCCAGAAGCCCTTAGTCTTCATGATGTCGGCTGGAGCCGTGAGTCCCGGTTTGACGTCTGTGCGCATGTAGGTGACATTCACGTCTGGCACATTACCAAGGAATTCGAGACCTTTCAGGTCGACCTTCAAATCGGCTTCACCCAGTGCCTGCTTGCCGACGGAGGCGGTGAGATAGCCCATGGTCAGTCCATCGGGTTTTGCAACCTGACCAAGGTAATTCGTGCCTATGGAACCGCCAGCGCCGCCCATATTCTGGACGACTACGGCTGGGTTTCCGGGGATATGCTTGCCAAGATGCCGTGCGAGAACCCGGCCCTCCACGTCGGTCGAGCCGCCAGGTGTGAAATTGATCAGGAAGGTGACGGTCTTGCCGCGGTAGATATCGGCGGCATCCATGGTTTGGGACTGTGCTGGAAAGCTACAAGCGAGAGATCCAACTGCAATGAGATGTCCGACTTTCATGGAGTGATCCCCCTTTGGTTGTTATTCCTCATTTGGCAGAAGTCTATCAGACCGGACTTGGGGCGTTCGAGGGGTGGTGAAACCCTGTGGGTTGTGTCAGGTCCCTCCGGTGACTGGCAATTGGGAAAGATCTGACAGGCGTTCGACGGATTGGAGTTGCTCAAACAATTGGCGGTCGACACCAGTTTCAAAAGCGCCTTGTACGCAATCCTGGAACTTCGTCCAGAAAGCTTCGGGGGGAGCTGGACGGCGCGCATGTCCAAGCGGATAGGTGAAGCGTTGTTCGAAACGGCGGCCATCTTTCAGCTGTACTATGAGCCCATCGCCTTCGTGCCCCTTGGTCTCTATGTAAATGCGTTTTGTTCGTGAGATCAGGTTGCGTACATCCGGACGATGGATGAAGTCGAGATTGAATTCCGCTCTCGTGCAGCGTCTTGCGACGACCGCGCAGGCCATGGCGAATTCCATGCTGAATTTAGCGTCCAGTACATTTTGCGGGTTGGTTTGAACAAGGTTCGAGAACTGTCCCTGGTTGGACTCGACTTCGATGCTGTCGATTTCGTCGGGCTGGAAAGGGTGCTTTGCGAGAAGCGCCAGCATGCCGTCAAGCGCCCGGTGCGCCCCGTAACACATCGGGAAGAGCTTGAAGCCAAGGCCATGGCTCTCCATGAACCAGCGACGGTGAAACTGCGCTGGGCTGTCGACGTCCGCCCGGCCCTTGGGTGAGACGGCTGAAAGGAAGCCGAGAGGCGACTCCAGCGCATCTCTCGATGCGGTCATGCCTGCGGCGGCGAGGCGCGCGGCGATGACGCCGCTCTGGGCGGATCGCCCTGCGTGATATGGCTTGGCCATGGAGCCGAAGTTGGCGATGACGCCGGAGGCCATCGATGCTGCAAGAGAGACAGCGTGGGCGGCAGCGTTGGCTGATAGGCCCCGCAGGCTGGCTGCGGCTGCGGCCGCCGCTATGGCGCCGAAGGTGCCCGTGGGGTGCCAGCCCTTCAAATGCACGGGGTCAGGGTCACGTGAAGCCAGTTCGCCCCAGACCTCGAAGGCCGCCACATAGGCGCGGATCATGGCTGGACCATCGCATTGCAAGCTTTCGGCCTCAGCGAAAATGGCTGGCGCTATGGATGCGGAGGGATGGGTCGGCTGGATGCCGACCAGTCCCACATCGTCATAATCCTGCGCATGGCTAGCGACGCCGTTCACCAGTGCAGCGGAAGGACTGCTCTTGCGTGTGACGCTGAGGAGGATGCGCGCCTCCTGATCCTCATTCCGCCCAACCAGCGTATTTTTCACGCATTGCGTCACCTCGTCATTGCGCCCGAGCACAACGGTTGCGACATAGTCGGTGAAGCCATTGCGAATGACTGGAGTAGCTGCCGCCGGCAGATCCTGATGCCGCAGTTCGGCGATGAATGTTCCTATGTCCTGCGTGAGCGAGCCCATGGATCCTCCCGGTATGTCGTCTGGTTTGTGGAGCCAGACGCATTGGCGGTAACGATCATGCTTCGGAACGCATGAACGTGCGCGCATGAACGCTGGTTTATCAGTTCAGAGTATGGGGCGGACGCATATCTGGCAAGGGTGAGCGCCCCCGATCAGCACCTGCGAGGCCAATCAAGCTGCCATCCACCGTGCGTCATGTCCGCCACTCATTTGCCTGAGGCTGGTTCTATGACACTTCGGACTTGATCAAGGACCGCTGGGTCCGTTTTCGAGATATCATGGAGCAGGGTGCTGATCGCAGCTCCATCCATGGTCTGCACCTCGATTCGCGCCTGACTTGCATCGGCCAGAAATTCGGCATCACCGCTCATTTGCTGGAAGGCCGTCTGCAAAGCCTCCGCGCGGTCAGATGGGATGCCGGGAGGCCCCGCAAAGGGGCGGCCCGCAGCGGTTGGCGCCAGAAGAATTTTGACGATGTTGCGCTCGCGGTCCGTGCGGGTGAATTCCATGAGGGATGGGATGTCGGCCAAGGCCGGGATGCGGTTCAGACCGATCGTGGTGATTGGATTGACTTGGCGCTGTTGGAGCCATTCCGGGTGCAGAACATTGAGGCTCGAGTAGGTCTGGCAAAGCGCCTGCACCTCACTCCGCGTGAACGCCAGAACGACCGAACTGCCGTCAGGGTAGCCCGAGATGATCTTGAACTTGGCCGAGAATAGATTTAGAAGCATGGCCGCATATAGATGGGTTGTTGTCCCCGGCGCCGTCGTTCCTGCAATGACCTCCCGTGCAAGCAGATCGCTCCAGGTCGCCACGCCTGAATTCCTGGACGTGATGCAGACTCCGTCTTCGCGGGACAGGCTGCCAATCCATGTGAATTTCGTTGCGTCAAATCTGGTTGCGCCGGGATTGAGCAGGGGAAGGGTCAGGAGCGCATTGCTGAACGTGCCAATGGCGAGACCATCGCGGGGCGACACATTGAATAGCTTGTTGGCGGCTGTGATCCCTCCGCCCCCAGGGACATTGGCCACTATGATCTTGGGGCCGCCAGGAATGAAACGGCCGATATGCCGCGCCACAAGCCTTGCATTTGCATCATAGCCGCCGCCTGGTCCAGTGCCGACCATTATCTCCATGGTTCTGCCGCGATAAAAATCCGCCGGCGTGTCCGCCACGGCCTCGGCCCCCGTGCAGAAAAATGGGGTGACGAGGCCGACGGTCGCCATGAAGAACAGATTGCGCAGCAAAGTGTGCTCCTTATGATTGGCGCGTGCTGTAGCGCCGGGGGGTGAAACGGCCTGTAGTGATCTATTCCGAGGTGAAATAGCTGTCCATTCGCGAGGTGATGCCCTTCTTCGCCATTTCGACCTGGAAGATCTGATGCACACGCGGGTCCTGATCCCTGTATTCGATCTGGTTGCCACCTTTTTTGACGTCCACATCGACCCCGCGATAGACCTTCCACATGTTCTGCGTGAAGGGATACCGTACGCTGCCATGGCCTATCGCCAGATAGCGGGTTTTTTCCGCGCTCGTGTTGAAATGCTGATGATACATCATGTCGGGCGGCGCGAAGACCCAGCCCTCTGTCCAGTCGATCCGCACGAAGTCCTGATCGTTTTCATACCAGAAGAGTGAATAGCCCTCGCCTGAAAGGCAGAAGACATGCACATCAGGCCCATGGCGATGGGATTTCTTGTATGTGCCTACGGGCATTTCCGACAGATGGGCATGCAAGATGCTGTCAGCCAGAATGAGCTGGATATGCGAGGCGTTCGCGCCCCGCGCCGCCCATGTTTTCAATTCCAGATTCAGCGCGTCGGGCACGAAATTGGTCTCCCACATGTGTTTTCCCGGCCGCACGGGAATGAAGGAGCCCTCGCCCTTGAAGTGGCTGGGATCGCCTTCCCGGTCCGGAAATGTGGATGTGTTCTGGAAGACGAATTGCTCGCTGCGGAACAGATTATAGACCGCAGGCATGTTACAGCAGATGGCGAGGCGCGCTGGATGCTGGCCGGAGGCGTTAAAGAACTGATGCCTCAGATTGAGTGGGGGCGCGAAAACCGAGCGCGGTCCCCATTCGAAGTGATGGCGCGCGCCGTCATGTCCCTCGATGCTCGTGCTGCCTTGGCCGCTGATGACGATGACCGCATCTTCGTAGAGGTGGCGCATGGGGGCTGTTTTGCCGCCGGGTGGGATCTCGATGACGAAAATCGTCATAAAATCCCCGCGCCCTTTGACATGGGCGATACAACCGGGGACCCCGAGGCGGTCCCAATGGCTCAGGTGCAAGCTGCGCAAATCAAGCCCGAAGTCTTCGTAGATCGGAATTCCCTCACCCCTCGTCCATTCTAGATAGGGGTCAATCAGGAATTTGCCTGCGGGCGGTTGCGTGTCGCTCATTGTGACGTCTGACCCTTGTCTGTCTCTGGATTCAAACGACGATCAAACCGTCGCGGCTGCAGAACAAATGCACGCCCTGTGCGGTCGCTTCCAGGCTGCGCGTCACCGCAACCCCGCCATCGGGCCTATGGAGGATCACTCGCAGCGCGATGGTCGCGTTGGCGTCGATGGCTGAGGTTTCTTGCTGGCTGATCGAAAATCCTTCGCTGGCGTCGAGACCGATGCCGCCGCCCAAGCCATAGTTTGCGGCGATCTGATAGTCGTCTGCCAACAGATTGGCTGCGATGTTCGCGATATCTCGGGCTGGCGCGCCGGGTTTGATCTGCGCCGCCATTGCATCGAGGGCGCCAATGGCTCTGGCGTGGAGCGCTTTCAAGGTGTCGGAGGCATGGCCGATGACGTAAGTCTGCGCCGCTTCGCCCCAATAGCGCTGGTTCTGGACGGCGCAATAGATGAGAACGGTGTCTCCATCCTTCGGCGTGCTATCGTCGACCGGCCTGAGCGCCTGCGTCACATGCGCGCCAGTGGCGATCAGGAAGCGCACATCTTCCGCGCCACGACTGCGCACGATGAGGTCGAGTTCGGCGATGACGACGCGCATCGACAGCCCCCGCCGCAGCAGGTCGGGCGCTGCGTCCAGCGCGAGATTTGCGAGGTCCATGGAGCGTTGAATGGCTGCGACCTCGAATGCGTCCTTGGAGGCGCGCATTGTGTTTATTGCGAGCTCGCGGGGCGCCCAGGCGATGAGTGGCAAAGCCTCCTCGATCGCCCACCAGTCATTGGCGGGCAGGCAATCCTCGACGCCGACGGTTCCGATAACGCCGCCCTGCTGCAAGCGTTCCGCGATGAAAGACGACAAGTCTTTCGGAAGGCGGCTGAAGGGGCGGATGTCCTCGACATCTGTAATCAAGCGCGCAGCCGGTACGTCGCGTAGGCTGATATTGGCGAACAGGGTAGGGGCGCCTTGGGTGGGAATGAAGACGAGCGCGGAGCGAACCCGGGGCATGAAGTTGGTCGCGTAGACCACAGGCCCGTGGCGGATCACGTCGCCGACCAGAAGCCAGGCTGCGTCGCCATGGCTGGCGATCCGCTGCTGCATGGCCGCGAGGCGGTTGGCGTAGGCCGAGGCGGGACTGAGGTCGCGATCCCAATAAAGTGCGCCTCGTTTGACGACGGAATGCATGGTCCGCATGGTCATGCCCTCGCCGAGAAAAGACGACGCGGTGTTTGCGTCAACAGGGCGTGGCCGTCGTCTGTAATGGCGATCGTATCGCCCAGCATGAGATAGCCGGTTTCGGGTATATACTGGTTAGGATGCACGACCATGGTCATGTCGGGCCGCAGGGTTCCGCCGGAACTTTCGTTGAGATCGCTGGGCGTGACGCCGCCAAGGCCCAGACCATGGCCGCGCGTACGCATGTAGGGCGGTCGGCAATAGTCCGCATAGCCAGCGGCTCCGATCACGTCATTGACAGCCTTGGCGATGCCGCTGGTCGGCAATCCCGGTTTGGCCACCGCCAGCCCAGCATCTTCGGCGCGCAGCAGCAGATCGAACTTCTCCTTTTGCAGATCGGTGGGCTCCCCCAGGATCAGTGTCCGGCACAATTGCGCGAAGTAGCCCCCATTACAGGGGGTGATTTCGCTCACGATCAGATCGCCTGCGGCGAGCTTGCGATCACGGACGGCGCGCACGGCGACATTGTGGTCGCCGGTCGACATCAGGCCGAAATTGTCTTCCGAACCAAGCTTCTGCATGGCGCATTCCAGTTCGGCGGCGAGTTCATATTCCCACATGCCCGGGCGCGCGATCTCGCACAGATGCTGGAAACCGGCGTCGGCGATGGCGGCTGCGCGCACCACGCGCGCCAGTTCGAATGGCATGCGTGTCGCGCCGCAGCTGCGGATGATGTCGGCGCCATCGGCTGGACGCGAACCAAGCGCCGCCATGAGCTCTCTTGCGAGCCCGACGGGCATGACTTCCGTTCCCGCCAGCGCGAGTGGTCCGCCGCTGGTCAACATCGCAGCCGCCATGGCCTGGGGGAGAGCGTCTTCCTCAACGGCGGTAATGGTCGCCAGCGCGCCAATAGCTTCCTGCGCCCGCGCTAGATCCCAGACGGGGCTCAGGATCAGTTGCGGCTTACCGGTCACGGGAATGATCAGCGCGCTGGGGCCAAGGCACCTGTAGTCGAGAAGAAGCAGAATGGGATCAGGCCGCAGCATATTGTGCTGGGCCCCATAGAACGCGCCCAGAGTGGAATAGCCGGTCGCGGCCATTTCCGCCCTCACGCTTTCAAGTCGCTTATTCAGGTCTGTCTCTCGGCTCATGGTCGCCTCAGTTCGCCTGTTTCGCCTGCATGTCCTGTCGCCAGGAGTTGGTCGCGGTCATGTCGATGGTCATGGTGTCGGGGTCGATGCGCACGCCGTAATCAGCCTGCGCGGACTCAAGCGTGACGAAACCGTCCAGCACATCGGCCAGTACGCGCTGCGGATCGCGTTCCAGCGGTGAGCCCCAGCCGCCGCCGCCCGCTGTTGCGATGCGCACGCTCGTCATGGGGGGCGACAGTACACGCACCGGGTCGAAAGGGCGAAACTCCGTCTCGTCCGCCATGCGCATGAAATTGCGCGAACTGGCGCCCGAACCGCCGCCCGCCAGGCCCCAGGGCGGACACTGGCGGCGGCCAGCATTTGAGGCGCTCCAACGCCCCTCGCAAAGACTCGTCATTTCCGTGATCTGCCCGAGGCCGCCACGGAATTTCCCCGGCCCTCCTGAGCCCTCACGCAGGGCGCGCCTGCGCACGAGCACAGGCGTTTTCAATTCCAGGGTTTCGATTGGGGCGTTGCGCACATCGCCTTGGCAGACCGAGACCGTGGCGCTCACGCCATCTTCCCAAGGCCTGCCGCCCCAGCCTCCGCCTTCGATGGTCTGGAGGATGAAGTCTCGCCCATTGGCGGGGTCGCGGCCAAAGAAGGTCATGGAGCCCCCCAGCGTGCCCAGATGGGCGGCCGGTATCATGCCGGGCAGGGCGGGGGCGAGCGCGCGCAGGATTGTGTCGACGACTGTCGGCAGCATGCGGCTCCAGCCCGCCATGACGGCGGGGAACTGGGCCATCATGAAGTTACCTTCCTGAATCTCGACCTTGAGCGCCCGGAAGGAGCCCTCGTTGACGGCTTCCAGCGGCGCGGTCAGGCCCTTGTACGCGATATAGGCGCCGGCGAGCGTGCGGCCGTTCAGGCCGCTCTTGCGCTGGAGCGAACAGTCCGTGAGGTCGATGGTCATATCACCACCGCTTACGATGACCTTCACCCGGACGGGTACGGTGTCCGACTTGTCCGCTCCATCGGCGTCAAGGAAGGATTCCGCTTCATAGACGCCATCGGGAATGTCGTTGACGATGCGGCGGCATTTGCGTTCGCTGTCGGAGAAAATGCGCTCGATGGCGCCATGCACCGTTTGCGCGCCATATCGCTGGAAAATGCCGGACAGACGTCGCTCCGCCATACGGCAGGCGGCGACCTGCGAGCGAAGATCGCCCATGGCGGCGTCGGGGTAACGGATATTGTCGCGGATCATCCGCAAAGCCTTCAGGTCCGGCTCTCCGGCTTCGTAAATCTTGATCTGGTCGAGCTGAAGGCCCTCCATCCAGGGATCAACCACCATCGAAGCGGCGCTGAAACCAGTCGAAAGTCCGCCCACATCGACCCAGTGGGCGCGCACCGTGGCGAAACCCTGCAACACATCATCCACAAAACAGGGGGTATAGACGCAGACATTGTTGAGATGCTGCCCAGCCACGCGCTGGTGGTTGGTGATGATGACGTCGCCCGGGCGGAATCCATCCTCCCCATAGCGCGCGAGGCCATCGCGTATGACGACGCCCAGATCCGCGACGAAGTGCGACACGCCGCCTACATTCTGGCAGATCAGCCGTCCCTGTGCATCGAGCAGCGCGCAGCAGAAGTCCTGCACCTCGTAGATCATCATGTTGTAGGAGGTGCGCTGCAAATCGATCGCCATGTCGGCAGCGATGGCGGGCAAAGCATTGCGCAGCACTTCGAGGGTGACGGGATCGATTTTGGTTTCGGTCGTCATCATTGTCCCTCAGAAATATGGATCATCAATTCGCCCGTTCCCAGCACTTCAAGCCGGTCGCCCTCGAAGAGGGTCGTCGTGGACGCATATTCCACGATGCAGGCGGGACCTGAGACGATCTGCCCGGGAACAAGCAGGTCGCGATTATAAGCCGGGCACTGGACCGGGCGCGCGGGGTCGGAGGCGATCATCTGGCGCATGATCGGTGCGCTGGAACTGCTGACCGAGCCAATGGGTGGAAAGTTGACCCGTGGCCTGCCACCACGCGCCGTCAGGCGGCAATTCACGACCTCCACCTGCTCGCCTTGCGCCTGGTGTCCAAACCGCTGGTTGTGCACCTCATCGAAGGCTGCGCGCAGGGCCTCGCGGTCCCCTGCGCGCAGATGCGCTTCATCAATTCGGGTCTGGATAGGGAATTCCTGCCCGACATAGCGCATGTCGAGATAGAACTGCACCGAGACATCGCCCGATGATACGCCCTCGCTTTTCAGCAGTGATCCTCCCTCTTCCCGCATTTCTGCGAAGATTTGCAGCAGCGCCTCGAAGTCACAAGCTTCAAGTGGCTTGTAGTAGGTGCGGACATAGTCGTGCCGCAGATCGGAGAGCAACATGCCGAGCGCGGAGAAGTGGCCGGGAACCCGGGGAATCACGAGCCTGGGAATATGCAATTCGCGAGCGATTTCGGCGGCGTGAAGGGGCCCTGCGCCGCCAAAGGCCACCATGGCGAAGTCGCGGGGATCATGGCCCCTGCCGATGGAGACAGACTGCACGGCCAGCGACATTTCCGCAATCGCAATGCGGATGATTCCATGGGCGGCCGCCTCCACGCTCATGCCCAGCGGTTCCGCGATTTTCTTTTGAATCGCCTCTCGCGCCGCCTGCACGTCGAGGGGCATTTCGCCACCTAGGAAACTGTTGGGCGCAAGCCGGCCCAGAACGAGATTGGCGTCAGTGACGGTAGGCTCGGTTCCGCCCTGTCCGTAGCAGACGGGGCCGGGATGGCCGCCCGCGCTGCGCGGACCAACCTTAAGGCCGCCGACTTCGTCAATCCAGGCTATGGAGCCGCCACCGGCCCCAACCTCCACAATGTCGACAACGGGATACATGACAGGGTGGCCGCTGGCCTCGCCGCCCACATAATAGCCCTGTGCGATGGTTGGTTCGCTCCCCTTGACGAGGCTGACCTTGGCGGTCGTTCCGCCCATGTCGAAGGCGATGACATTGCTCACGCCCAGATCGCGCATGACTTCCGCGCCTGCGATGATGCCGCCGACAGGGCCAGACTCCATGGTCGCTATGGGCAACCGCATCGCGGTCGCTGGCGACATGGTTCCGCCATTGGATTGCATGATCAAAAGATTGCCGCGAAAACCCATTTCGTGCAGAAGCGTGTCGAGGTCGCGCAGGTAACTGCTGACGCGAGGGCCGACATAGGCGTTCAGAACGGTTGTCGAGGTGCGCTCGTATTCGCGATATTCGCGCAGGATTTCGTGGCTCAGCGAGTGGAAGGCCTGCGGGAATTCGCAGGCGATGACGCGCCCGATTTTCACCTCATGATCGGGATTGGACCATGAATGCAGGCAACAGACCGCGATGGCCTCGGCACCCTGCGCCTTCATGTGCTGAACGGCCTGCAATGTTGCGGCTTCGTCCAGTTCGACCAGCACTTCCCCGGCGGCGTTAAGCCGTTCTGCCACCTCATAGGTGTTACGCCGCGCCACATAGGGCTCGGCGCGCTTGAACAGAAGGTTGTAGGATTCGGGTCGATTGCCCCGGCCAATCTGGTAAACGTCCCGCGTGCCCTCGGTGACGATCAGCGCCGTCTTCGCGCCTGTCCGTTCGATGGCCGTATTGATGGCCACAGTTGAGCCATGCACGAATGTATCGAGCGCGGCGATGGGAAGGCCGCTCTTGACCAGCGTGTTGCGGATGCCGACCGAAAGGTCATAGGGCGTGGTTGAGCTTTTGGACTGGGTAATCTCGCCATTATCGAGATTGAAAGCCACGAGGTCCGTGAAAGTTCCGCCAATATCAAGGGCGACTACGAGCGCCACGTTTCCTCCAGATGTTTGCGCCAGCGCCATGCTCGCTGACTTTCCATCTCCTTAGACAACCCGAGCGTTAAAATCCAGCGCCTTTCTTTGCATGCGGCCCCCATGGCGCTGGTTGACCAGCATGCGAAAGTAGGCTGATGATGGCGGACATGAAAAATATCTGTGATCGGATAAGCAGGGGAGCGCAAACATGAATCGTCTCGTTGTGTGGAGCGCTTTCATGATCTGCGCGCTTTTCCTTCAGTCTCATGCGGCGCAGGCCGACGAGGTCGAGGACTTCTACCGCGACAAGCGAATCGAGCTGTTCATTTCCTCCACTGCTGGGGGCGGCAACGACCTGTCGGCGAGGTTGATCGCCCGGTTTCTGCCCAATCATATTCCTGGCCGTCCAGCCATTTTACCCAGGAACTTGCCCGGCGCTGGCGGCGTTACGGCAGCGAACCATATTTACAATATCGCCCCGCGCGACGGGACCGCCATTGGCATGATACAGAACAGCGCCTTGTTCGAGCCCATGTATGGAAATGACAAGGCCAAGTTCGATATCCAGAAGACGAACTGGATCGGCAGTCCCAACAAGGATGTTGGCGTGCTCATCATCTGGAACAAGGTTCCCGTCGATACGATGGAGCAGGCCCAGAAACGTGGGTTGATGCTGGGGGTCTCTGGAGGCTTGAACGCCACGCCCGCTTTCTATGCGCGCGTGCTCGCTTCGGTCTTCGACATGAAGATCCAGATGATCGCCGGTTATCCCGGCCAGAATGAAGCCTTCATGGCCATGGAGACAGGTGAAAACGAGGGCTATCCTTCGGCTTTCTGGTCCAGCTTGAAGGCCGTCAAGCCCGGCTGGATCGCCAACCAGCAGATCAAGATGCTGCTTCATTTCGGGTCGGCCCCCCATCCTGAACTTGCGCAGGTTCCTTTTGCAGACACACTCTTGAAGGACAAGGCGGCGGCACGGGCGCTCATGGCAGTCGCCGCTGCCCCTCTGGCGGTTGGCCGCCCCATCATGGCCCCGCCCGATGTGCCTGCTGCGCGTATCAAGGCGTTGCGCGATGGGCTCGCCGCCACGCTCCGCGACCCTGCCTATCTCGCTGAATGCGTGCGCCAGAACCTTGAATGCAATGATCCGACGTCTGGTGAGGAACTGCGCAAAATTATTGTGGACGCCTATGAATCGCCCCAGGAGTTGGTCCAGAAAATCCGTCAACTTAATGAGTCAAATTAAGGCTTAAAGCAGCCCTTGCGGCACTGTGATTGGGGGACGTTTCTTTCATCCGACGGTTCGACGGTAATCTTGGCTCACACTATTGATTTGGCCGGTTCAATTTTTAAGCCTGCCATATTCCACTATGACCTCAGGCGTCGCTAACGCGGCAAGGTCCTTCATCATCTTTTCAACCACTTCGCCGCGCATAGGCGCAGTGCGCGTCGTCTCGAAGCGCGCGACATCTGCCTGATACTCCGGGTCATTGGCCATGGCGAAGAAGGCGTCGCGCAGGATCATGAGCCGATCTGGGGGCACACCGGGCGGCGCCACCACCATGAGGCCGACTGATTCCGCAGAGCGCGCCAACTCCATGATGGGGCGTTGCCGTTCGGGCACGACATCGCGCAATTGGGTCAAACTCGGCACATCGGGTTTTGATTGCAGGATCGGAATGATGAATTTCTGTTCGATCAGGTTCTGGTGGAGGGCGAAGGAGTCCTCGGTAAGGTAGGCGGCGGGGATTTCCCCCTGTTCCATGGCGATGATCAGCCGAGACGATGATGGGTAGCCCACCACAAGCTTGATGGGCGCGCCGTTGGCGGCCAGAAGGGCAGGGATCATGGCGGTAGGCGTGCTGGGGCCAAGGGCGCCGAAAACAACCTTGTTGGGCGCCTTGAGCAGATCCTGGAAGTTCCGGATACCCGTATCGGCGCGCACCCAGGCGAAGGAATTCTGCGTGCCTGTGCTGCCGACATAGGTGAGTCTGCTGACATCGAATTGGGCGCCCGGGCTACGGATCAGGCCTTCCACATGCCAACTGCGTCCCGGTACGGCGATGGTCAGGCCGTCGGGCGCCGCCTTTTTATCAAGATAGTTGGCCGACACAAGACCGGCCGCCCCTTCCATGTTCTGCACGATCAGAGATGGATTGCCTGGAATGAAGCGCGCGAGGTGGCGGGCGATCACGCGGCCAGCGGTGTCGACGCCGCCGCCAGGCGCATAACCGAGAACAAGCGTGAGCGTCTTGCCGCGATAGTAATCGTCAGTGGCTTCGGCGCTTCGCGTGAGCGTACACGCGAGCGCCAAAGCAAGCACGCCGCGGCGGCTGGGCCGCGCGCTCATTCCGCAGCGACGGCAGGGATATGGCGCGCGCTTTCCAGATCGGAAAGGTCCGGCAGCCCGTAATGGAGCAGTTCCATGGATTCGCTGGCGTCGATGTTCAGTTCCTCGCCCTTCTCCAGATGCAAGGCGGTATATTGCTTGAGGGGTTTCTCACCCGCCTTGCCCGCGCCGTGGAGCACAACCCAGACCCCGCGCCCCCGCAACCTGTGGCTGGCGCCTGTGGCGAGCCGCAGCAGGCCGCCTTCCGTGCGCCGTTCGGTGAAGACGCCGAGCAGTTTTTCCTCCACGCCATCGGCGACCCTCATCCAATCGAAATGGGCCGGATCCATGAAGACGGGGGCGTCATAGCGCGGTTTAGGATAGACCATCTCGCGGCCATGAACATGTTCCCAGACGGCCTGAAAGCCATCGACATTGCGCTTGCCATCGCCGCCGTTGCGATAGAATACACCATCCCTGAACTCGCCGAATTTACGCAACTCTTCCGTGCCCGCCTTTACCTCAGAGGGCAGCAGGTAGCCGCTACCGCTGGCCCCGCCGAACTGCAGGACAATGAGGAATGTGTCGGTAGGATTGGTTTGCGGGCCGTAGTGCACCCCTTCCGGGAAATAGCCTAGCATGCCTTCTTTCAGCACGCCATCCCGGTCGAAGCTTGAGGAGCCTCGCACCATGAACCGATATTGATCGAAGTTGTGCCGATGGCGCGGGCCGGAATGATCCGCGCCGCTTTCCGAGAGGGAGAGCTTGAAGTTGCCGGGGGTCCCGGGTGTCCCCTGAACCAGGGTTCGAGCATAAAATGTGCCGCCACGGTGCTCTAGTCCACGCTTGCGCTCGATATCTTCTGGCTGAACGACCTGCATGGCGACCCTCCCCTGGTCCGGCGTTCCATGGAAAGACGCCGGTTCAACGGGGAATGTGCCTCGACTAATCGCTTTTGACAAGCCGGAGGGGGCAGGAATCTGGACACACAAAGCGCGATCATGGCTGCAGCCCTTCAACCAGCGATGGTATGAAGGCTTCTATGAAGTCGCGGCATTGGGCGTCGGGACGCACGAGGAGTTTCACCGGAACGGGAGGCGGCGCGGGGTCTGTGTCAATCACTACCAGCTTCCCTTCGGCGATCTCCTGCTGCAGGACGCAGGAGAGCGTGCAAGCGAGGCCAATCCCGTGCACGGCGGCGTTCTTGATGGCGACCGAGTCCTGCATGTGCAGGATGATGCGGTACCTGGGCAGGCCGCCGGCTTTAAGTTTGGCTTCCACAAGGGCGAAAAACTGCGAGTCCGGAAGTGCCCCTACGAAATCGAAATGTTCCAGTTCCGCCAAGGGCACATGCTTGCGTTGGGCGAGGGGATGGCTTGGCGCCGCTACGATTTGCAGGCGTTCGGATCCGATGATCCGCCCATGATATTCCTCTGTTTCAGGTGTGGCGAAGACAAGCGCCGCATCTATGCCCCCACTGCGGAACAGTTCCAGCGCCGCCTCCTGGGTTTCGCTATAGACGCTCATGCGCGCCGAGGGGCGCCCCCGCAAGAACGGCGCAAGCACCCGGGGCAACATGTAATTGGCCAGCGCCCTTTGTACTGCGATCGACGCGCTCTGGGTGGCGGAGGCGTCGAAACGCTTGACAGCGCTCTGCAATTCGGCGGATTTTGAGAGCGCGTCACAGGCGTATTTATAGAGTGTCTCTCCGGTGGGTGTGATGATATTGCGGCGGCCGCGGCTGCGCGAGAACAGGGTCGAACCCAATTGTTTCTCCAGGGCGCGCAGATGGGCTGTCACGGAAGGCTGGGCGATCCCCAGATGGTCGGCCGCTGCATTCACGCCCCCGCAATCCACGACGGTGCGGAAGACATTCAAACGGCGCAAGCTTGAGCTGAGAATGACGTTTCCTTCCATGTAATAGCCTATTATCTATTACCTTGATAGCCAGCCAACCCATTGTCAACCGTGCGCTCCCTGAGCGACACTCCAGTCTCAACCAGAAACGATGGGGTGGACGTTGCTCTTTGTAGCGGTCGATATCGGTGGCACTTTCACGGACCTTGTGGCGTTCGACGACGCCTTTGGTCGCTTGTATCACGCCAAACGGCTCACCACGCCAGACAATCTTGTCAATGGCATCCTTGATTGCATTGACTATAGCGGTCTGGCGCTCGCTGACGCGACGCAGTTGATTCATGGGTCCACGGTGGCGATCAATACGCTCATCGAGCGCAAGGGCGCCCGCACCGCACTGCTGGTCACCAAGGGCACGCGCGATGTCTACGCCATCGGCAGGGGCAATCGTCCCGACGCCTATAACCTCTTTTTCGCCCGCCCCAAGCCCTTGACCCCGCGCGCCTCGATTTTCGAGGTGGATGAGCGCATGCTGGCGGGCGGCGTCGTGCGCACGTCTGTCGATGAAGCGGAGATCGAGGGGCTGGCCGAGATCATCGCGGGGCAGGACTATGATTCCGTTGCGGTTTGCTTCCTGCATTCCTATGCCAATGTCTCCCATGAGGAGCAGGCGGGCGAGATTTTGCGTCGCAGCCTGCCAGGCGTCTATGTTTCCCTCTCCCATGAGATCATGCGCGAGTACCGGGAATATGAGCGCATCTCCACGACAGCGGTGAACGCCTATATCGGTCCCAAGGTGAGCGGCTATGTGGGCGCGCTCGAGGGCTCGTTGCGCAAGCATGGATTTGCCGGCGAACTCTCGATCATGCAGTCCAATGGCGGCGTCATGTCCCCCGAGGTTGCGGCGCGGCGGCCCGTGATGATGATGGAGTCGGGGCCGGTGGGCGGCATCATCGCTTGTGCGGAAATCGCGGCGGCGCTGGGCTATCCCAACTCCATTTCCTTCGACATGGGCGGCACCACCGCCAAGGCGAGCCTTGTGCGCGATCGCATGCCTGCCATGGCCGAGGGCTATTATGTCGGAGGTTACGAGAGCGGCGATCCCGTGATGATTCCGGTCGTCGACATCGTGGAAGTCGGCGCAGGCGGCGGCAGCATTGCCTGGATAGACGATGGCGGCGCCTTGAAGGTTGGGCCGCGTAGTGCTGGCTCTGCGCCCGGTCCCATCTGCTATGGGCTCGGCGGCGAGGATCCTACGATCACCGACGCCAATGTGGTTCTTGGGCGTCTCGACCCCGCAGGCTTTCTGGGCGGCGACATGCAGCTGGACCGGGTGGGGGCGCTTGCCGGCATCGAGGCGCGCATCGCCGGTCCCCTGGGCATGGATCCGCAGGCTGCGGCGCGGGCTATCGTGGATATAGCAATCGCCAAGATGTCGCTGGCCGTTAGGCAGGTCTCGGTCGAGAAGGGCTATGATCCCCGTGATTTCGCTCTGGTGGCCTCAGGCGGGGCCGGGCCGCTTCATGCGGTGGCCATTGCGCGCGACTTGCGCATCCCAACGGTGGTGATCCCTTGGTTCCCCTCGCATTTCTCGGCGCTGGGCATGTTGCTGGCGGACGAGCGCCATGACGCCGTGCGCACCTTCCCCGCGCGCATTGACAAGGTGGATTTTGCGGAGATCCGGGCGGTCATCGCTGAGCTTGAGGCGGGGCTGCGCGGCATGGCGCGGCAGTCGCAGACCAATGTCGAGTATTTCCTTGATCTTCGCTATGTCGGGCAGGAGTTCAATCTCTCCGTGCCTGTCAGCCCAGAGCAGATCGCCACGGGCGACCGTGTGTCCATCCGCTCCGCCTTCGATGCTCTCCACAAGGCGCGTTATGAGCATAATGCGGATCACGAACCCGTGGAGATGATCAATGTGCGTCTTGTGGCGCGCGCGCCCCGGCCTAAGCCCGGCATGCCCACGCCCGGTTCTGAGGCCAGCGCGCCGCGTCGCGCCATGGTGAGCATGGCCAGCGGTCCGGCTGTTGATTGCGTGGTGCGCGACCGAGCGTCTTTGAAGGCGGGCGAGGTTCTCATCGGGCCGGCCCTGATCCAGGAATATGGTTCGACGACGGTGGTGTTCCCCGATGATCGCTGCGAGGTCGCCCCCACGGGCGAACTCATCATCACCTTGGCTCAGTGAGGCTGCCATGATTGATCCGGTCACACTCGAAGTCATTCGCAACACGCTGCCCGCCATCGCCAATGAAATGGCGGCGGATTTGCAGCGCACCTCCTACAACATGATGATCTATGAAGTATGCGACTTCTGCACCGCCTTGACGGACGCGCAGGGTCGGCTGATTTCGCAGAATGTCGGCGGCGTATCCCATTTCGTCGCCGATCTCGGCGTCATCATCGAGGATGTGGTGGCGCGCGAGGGGCTTGATGGATTTGCCGCCGAAGATGTGTTCATCACCAACCATCAGAGGGTCGCGGGCCAGCACCTGAATAATATCGTGATCTACATGCCGATGATCCATCACGGCAAGCTCGCGGGTTTTGCCATGACCCGCGCGCACTGGATCGACGTCGGCGGCTCCAGCACCGGCCTGGGCGCCAGCCCACTGGTCAGCGATCCCTGGTTCGAGGGGCTGCAACTCGACCAGTTGCGCATCTATGAGGCGGGCAAGCTCAACAAGACGCTCTATGCGGTCATTCGCGACAATATCCGTTATCCCGAATCCTCCATGGGTGACTTGCGCGCGCAGATCGCCGCCTGTCGGCTCGGGGTGCGGCGTCTGGAAGAAGTTTACGAGCGCTATAGCGCGGAGGTTGTCGAGGCTTCCATCGCCACGATCTACAAAGAGAGCGAACGGCGCTGCCGCAAGGTGGTCGAGAGCATTCCGGACGGCGTCTATGAAGCCGAGTCCTGGTATGATGACGACAGCGTCACGCCCAATGATCCCATCCGCATCCATGCGAAGGTGACGATCGCGGGTGGTGACATGACCATCGACCTGTCAGGCTGCGCCTCCCAGCGGCGCGGCGGCATCAATTCGCGCACGCTGGCGGCCTCGCGCGTCGCCTACAAGGCGCTCACGGAGCCGTCTGCGCCAGTCAATGAAGGCTCCTTCATGGCGCTGAAAACCATCATCCCCGAAGGCAATGTGATGATGGCCCATTATCCCGCTCCCATGGGCGGCTGGAGCCTCATCGTCCCGACGGTTGTGGACACGATCTTCAAGGCGCTGGCCACCGCCGCGCCGGAGCGAATCCCTGCGGCCCACCATGGCCTGCTCGGCGGCTCCATCGTTTTCATCGGCCGTGATCCGCGCACCGGGGGCAATTTCGTGCTGCAAAGCCTTGAAGGCGGCGGGTGGGGCGGACGGCCCATCGGTGATGGGGAATCCGCCTCTGTTTCCGTCTGTCAGGGCAATGTGAAAAATTCGCCTATCGAGAGCATGGAGATCAAGACGCCCGTGGTCATCGAGGAGCGCTCCTTGCGGCCGGACTCCGGTGGTCCCGGGCAGTTTCGTGGCGGGCTCGGCATTGATGTGCGCGTGCGCAATCTTGTCGAGGGCAAATGGAATATGTCGCGGCCCCGGCGCAGGCTTTGCCCGCCGTGGGGCCTGCGCGGGGGCGGGCAGGGTGGCGGCGCCGAATATTTCCTCAAACTCGCCACCACCGAGAATTTCGAGTCCGTCGATCAGGTCATGCGGCCGGTGCCTGCGGATTCGCAGGTGATCATCCGCACTGGTGCAGGCGGCGGCTGGGGAAATCCGCTCGACCGCGATCCCGAGTTTGTGCTGGCGGATGTGGTGGCGGGTCTTGTGAGCCTCGATGGCGCCTTGCGGGATTATGGCGTGGTCATTGACCTTGCTGGTCAGTGTGTGAACACTGCCGCCACAGAAGAGGTCAGGGTTGAGAAACGCGCGCAAGCGGTCGGATAGGGGCAGTCATGGCCAGACAGAATGAACGGCTCGCACAGGCGGCCGCATGGCTCGGAGCGGAAGGGCTGGATGGATTGCTCGTCTTTAACGACGGGCAGAATTCCTTCCTCGATTCCAACGCCGTCTTCGTGATGAGCGGCGTGCGCCCCATTGGCGAAAGCGCCGTGGTGATCGCCCGCGATGGAAGCTCCACCCTGATCGTCACCCCGTCATGGGATGAGGAGCGCGCGCGGGCGCTGTCCACAACGCAGACGACCCTTGCGGTTGACGATCTCGTGAAGACGCTCGGCGAGGTTCTGGCGCGAGCGGGGCTTGCGGGGGCCAGGCTCGCGGTCTGTGCGCTGGTCAAGCAGAGCAGGCGTCTGGCGCGCGGCGTGGAGGGTCTTTTCTCCACGCCTCCCCGGCAGGTGGATTGGCTCGCCTCTCATCTGGCGCGCGTGCGCAATCCCGATGAGCTGGCGGCGGCGCGCAAGGCTGTCTGGATCGCGGAACGCGGATACGAGCGGCTCATGGAGGCCGCCCGGCCCGGCGTGCGCGAATTCGAACTCGCAGCGGATATCTATACCTATATGAAGGGCCTTGGGGCCGAGGACAATTTCCTGCTGATGAGCGCCTCCCAGCACAATCTGGCGGTGCGCGCGGCGGGCCGCCGCATCCTGCAGGAAGGCGACATCATCCTGGGCGAAATCACGCCCTGCTATCAGGGCCAGTTCGTGCAGATTTGCCGCACCACGGTGATCGGCCACCCGACGCCGGTCTTGCATGAGAAATACAAG
>CANCSY010000023.1 GCA_947380915.1 Beijerinckiaceae bacterium | reverse complement strand
TCAGAATGAGCCGAACAGGGTTCCCAACCCGATGATGGCTGCGAGCGCGATGAGCGAGCTGACCACGCCGACCATGACGATGTCGAAATAGCTGTCGCCATGGCTGGCGCCGCAAACCGCCAGCACGGTCACGACAGCGCCATTGTGGGGGAGCATGTCGAGGGTTCCTGCGCCGATCACCGCGATGCGGTGCAAAAGCCCGGGATCGATGCCCCTTTCGGCGGCTATCGCCAGATAGGCGTCGCCGAGCGCGTCGAGCGCAATGGTCAGGCCGCCAGACGCCGAGCCGGTCAGCGCCGCCAGAATATTGGTCGCTACCGCGAGCGACACCAGCGGACCGCCCTCGATGCCCAGCACAAAGTCGCGTACCAGCCCGAAAGCGGGCAGGGCGGCCACAACCGAGCCAAAACCTACAAGGCTCGCCACGCTGAGCACCGGCAGGACAGAGGCGTTGGCGCCCGCGTCCATGGAGGCGCGCAAGGAGGGGATACGTCGATGGTTGATCGCCACCAGTACGAGGATGGCGACCGCCAGCGCCGTCACCACCGCCCAGACGCCGCCGACCGCGCCGAGCGAGGTCTCGCCCCATTGCTCCTGCGCCAGATAGGCTGCGTCGAGATGGGGCAGGACGACAAGCGATATCGCCAGATTGACGCCGACCACGACAATCAGGGGCAGGAAGGCGAGGGGCGCCGATGGGCCATTTCCGCATTCCCGGCTATGCCCGATCTCGTTGGGGTCGAAGGCGCTGGCGGTGGTGGCGCGCTCGCGCACGATGGGGTCTTGCGCAGCTGCGTCGGTTGGCGTCGAACGCGCCTCATCCCCAAAGCCTTCGCCTTTGGCGCGGGCCCTCGCCTGCGCGCGGGCGAGCCACCACAGGCCGAACGTCAGCATGATGGCGGAGGCGATGACGCCCAATCCCGGCGCCGCAAAAGGCGTGGTGCCGAAGAAGGGCATGGGGATGGCGTTCTGGATGGACGGCGCGCCCGGCAGGGCCGACATGGTGAAGGTGGAGGCGCCCAGCATGATGGCGCCGGGCATCAGCCGCCGGGGAATGTCCGCCGCGCGAAACAAGGCCTCCGCCATGGGCGCGATGACGAAAAAGGCCACGAACAGGCTGACGCCGCCATAGGTGACGAGGGCCCCCGCAAGGACCACCGCCAGCACCGCCCGCCGCGCGCCCAGCTTTTCCGTAATGTACCCTGCGATGGTCGCGACCGAGCCGCTATCCTCCATCAGCTTGCCGAACAGCGCCCCCAGCAGAAAGATCGGGAAGAACTGCATGATGAATTGCGCAGCGCTGCGCATGAAGGTCTGTGTCCAGTGCGCAAGGGCCGGTTCTCCCGCCAGCCACGCTGCGAGAATGGCTGCGGCGGGCGCCAGCAGCAGAATGCTCCAGCCGCGATAGGCCAGCCAGATCAGCAGCCCCAGCGAAAGCAGAACGCCCGCCAGCCCCATGGATCAGACACCCTCCAGCAGGGCGGCGATATCGAGGGTCGATCGCTTGCCGAGATCCCCGCCATGGGCGTCGAGAAAAGCCTGCGCGGATTTGCGTCCCTCGTCGCGCAGCATGGTCAGAAATGGCCATTCGGTGATGACCTTGGACGAGGCGCCGAGCGTGTTCATGATGTCGTTGCTGACGCGATGGAGGCGCAGCCTCGCCCATTTGGCGCCCTCGCTATCGCCGCAATCGACGACCTTGCGCAGCATGGCGATCATGCGCAATTCCTTGAGCGCCACCGCGTTGAAGGAAATCTCGTTGAGGCGGTTGATGATTTCCGAGGCGGAGCGCGGCACTTCGGCGCGCTCGATAGGGTTGATGGGGATGAGGATCATGTCGTCCGCCTTGCAATAGCGCACCAGCGGCGTCAGCGTCGGGTTGCCGGAATAGCCGCCGTCCCAATAGAAATCGCCGTCGATCTCCACCGCCTGGAACATGCTGGGCAGGCAGGCGGAGGCCAGCAGAACCTCGGGGGTGATGTTGTCGTTGCGGAACACCCGGCCCCGGCCGGTGTGGACATTGGTCGCGGTGACGAAAACATGGATCGGCGAAACGGCGATCCCGTTGAAATCGATGAATTGCTCAAGAATGTCGCGCAGGCTGTTCTTGCCGGGCATATTCAGCGAATAGGGCGAAACCACCCGCGACATCAGGTCCACCATGAGATAGCCGGGCGAATTGTCCATGGTCCAGCGCCCCAGCAGAATGTCGAGCGGCCCGCGCTGCAGCGGGCTGAACCGTGCGGCGTCCGAAACGGCGCGCCAGAAATTCTCCAGCGCCACGCGGGCGCCCTCAGCGCCACCCTTGGCGAAGCCTGCGGCGAGAACCGCCGCGTTCATGGCGCCCGCCGATGTGCCGGAGATCCCGTCGATCAGCAGCCACTCCTCTTCCAGAATGCGGTCCAGAACGCCCCAGGTGAAGGCGCCGTGGGCGCCGCCGCCCTGAAGGGCCAGATCCACGATCAGCGGCTTGCGGCCGCCGTTGGGTCGGGGGGCTGCGGACGCGGCCTTGGACACGGCGTTTCTCGTCACGTCGCTGTTTCTCCGCTGTCACGGCGCGGCTGCGCGCCGATGGACAACGGGCGCCGTGGCTTTGCGTTCCGCCTATGGCCCGCGATGGGAACAAGGGTCGGAAGCGATCGGCAGGCCGGCGGCAAAGAGTGACGCCTGGATGGCGCGGGGGTGCGAGGCTCCATCAGAACGTCCAATGCTGCACAAACCAGACTTTGACCATATGCGTCAGGATCGCATAGGCCAGCAGCATGATGGCGAGCAACGGCCAGTAAAGCGGTGGCAGGGGGATGAAGCCCAGGGTCGATCCCGCCCAGGTGAAGGGCAGGCTGACGCCGATGGCGCTGATGATGACCGTGGTGGCCATGAGCGCCGGGCTGGCGCGGCTTTGAATGAAGGGGATCCTGGTTGTCCGGATAATGTGAATGATCAGGGTCTGCGTGAGAAGAGATTCGACGAACCAGCCTGTCTGGAACAGCGCGGGGTTTGACCAGGCGCCAAAGACGTAGAGCATCAGCCCGAAAGTCGCATAGTCGAATATGGAGCTGATCGGTCCGATGATGATCATGAACCTGAAGATGTTGCTGATGTCCCAGCGGCGCGGCGTCGCCAGGGACTCCTCATCCACATTGTCGGTCGGGATCGTGGATTGGGAGAAATCGTAGAGAAGGTTGTTGGTCAGCACCTGAATGGGCGCCATGGGCAGGAACGGCAGAATGAGGCTGGCGCCGATGACGCTGAACATATTGCCGAAATTCGAGCTGGCGCCCATCCGGATGTATTTCGTGATGTTGATAAAGGTGCGGCGGCCCTCGACAGCGGCGGTTTCCAGCACGAGCAGGTTTTTTTCCAGAAGAATGATGTCCGCCGACTCCTTGGCGATATCCACCGCCGTATCGACGGATATGCCGACATCCGCAGCCTTCAGGGCCGGGCTGTCATTGATCCCGTCGCCTAGAAAGCCGACGACATGGCCCTTGCGTTGCAAGGCGAAAATAACCCTTTCCTTCTGGGAAGGCGTGAGTTTGGCGAAGACGGTCGTCTTGTCTGCGGCTTCCGCCAACTCGTCGTCGCTCATGCTGGCGACGAGGCTGCCGGACAGCACGGCTCCGGCGTCAAGGTTGACTTCTGCGCAGACCTTGCGTGTGATGATCTCGTTGTCGCCCGTGAGTATTTTCACGCACACGCCCTTCGCCGCCAGGGCGGCGATCGCCTCGCGCGCGCTTTCTTTCGGAGGGTCCAGAAAGGCGATGTAGCCAAGCAAGGTGAGGGCGGCTTCATCCGCCAGCGTATAATCCGCCTTGGGAGACGCGATGGTTTTGAAGGCTACGGCGACGACGCGAAATCCATCCGCGTTCAGCGCCTCCATTTCCGCCCTCGCGGTCTGGAAATGGCTTGCGTCCAGAAGGCCTGTTTCGCCACCGATCCTGAAGTGTGTGCAGACGGCGAAGATTTCCTCCACGGCGCCTTTGCAGATCAGGGTTTGCCGCCGCTGCACATCCGCAACCACAACCGAAAGTCGGCGTCGGGAGAAGTCGAAGGGAAGTTCGTCGACCTTCGAATATCCGCTGTCGGCGCCAAGCTCCGCGTGCAGTTCGATATGGGCGAGGACGGCGTCATCGAGCAGGTTGCGCAGGCCCGATTGGAAATGACTATTGAGAAACGCATAGCGCAAGACCTCGTCCGATTCCTCGCCGCGCATGTCCAGATGCCGCTTGAGGATGATCCGATCTTGCGTCAGAGTGCCCGTCTTGTCCGTGCACAGGACATCCATCGCGCCAATGTTCTGGATGGCGCTGAGGCGCTTGACGATCACTTTCTCGCGGGACATGGCCACGGCGCCCCTTGCGAGATTCACGGTGACGATCATGGGCAGCATCTCGGGCGTCAATCCGACCGCGACCGCCACGGCGAAGAGGAGCGCCTCAAGCCAATCATGCTTCGTCAATCCGTTAATCAGGAAAACGAGGGGCGCCATGATCAGGATGAAGCGGATCATCAACCAAGCGAATTTCGCAATGCCGCGGTCGAAGGCTGTCAGCGGTTGCTTGCCCGCGAGGTCCTTGGCCAGTTGTCCGAAGAAGGTCGATGCGCCTGTGCGCAGGATGACGCCGGTGGCGTAGCCCGATACGACATTGGCGCCCATGAAGCAGAGGTTGGGAAGCTCCAGCACATCGCTCGACGTCCCGGGCGTGGCATGGGCGAATTTTTCAGATGGCATCGACTCGCCGGTCAGCGCCGACTGATTGATGAAGAGGTCCTTCGCTTCCAGCAGGCGAAGGTCGGCCGGGATCATGTCGCCTGCCGACAGGCGAACCACATCGCCGGGAACCAGGCTCTCCAGGGTCACGTCCACGAATGGTTCCCCCGGGGGCGATGGGGTGCGCCTGACGCTGGCGCGTGTATGGACCATGGCGCGCAGTCGCGCCGCCGCCTGGTTCGAGCGATGCTCCTGAATGAAAGCCGTGACGACCGCCAGAATGACCATCGCCAAGATGACCACCGCCGCCCGCAGATCCCCCAGGAAATAGGAGGTGGCGGTCAAGGTCAGCAGCAATGCGTTCAAAGGATTGTAGAGCCGACCCCAGAGTTCTCCAGCAATGGTGGTTTGATGCTCCTTGCTCAGGAGGTTGGGCCCGAAGGTCTTGAGACGCGCTTGCGCTTCGGCAAGAGAAAGTCCCTCCATCGTCGAGCCCAGTCGCCCAACGGCTTGCTCAGGTTCCAGGCCGCTCAGGGCAGGGAGGGTCTCGTCTTTGAAAACTGGTATCTGCATGAGGGCGCCCGGATTCCGACGCTCGACAACATGCGCCGGGCGATTGCGTTCCCCTCAAATGGGCCTTTGCTGACAGAAACGAGTTCATCGCGCTTGACGACAAGGTTGTGCTGACCCCCCAGCGTAGCCCTGACCAATGAGGCTGTGCTAAGTCGCTTCGCCGTTGCCAACGATCTCGTATTCGCTCCGCCGTCGCATTTATTCGCCTGCATGTCGTTTGACTGGCGGGACCTCATGGACATTTCGCGTTTCTTTGGCGCCACGCAGAGCCAGGTCCGCTGCTTCAGGGCTGTCGTATCCGAAACCTCAACGTTTGATGATCTCCATCGAGATCAGCTCCAGATTTTGGACGGTGGGGATGACCTTCAACAACAGAAGTTCGATCCCCATATCAGCGAAACGCGCGACTTGCCCTCGAACTTTCGTCGGCGCGCCAATGCAGCCGGCGCGGGTGGCTGGAACCATGCGTATTTCAGCGCGGTCCGGATCGAACCGGTAGATGCTTTTCAGCGCCTCGTCATAGGCGTTTGCATCGTTTGATCCGAGCGCAAGAAACGGGTTCAGCGCAAACCGGACATTCCTGCCGACCCGCGCCGCCCGGACCCTCATATCCGCGATGGCCGCCTCGATCTCGCGCAGGGCTTCATCGGGTTGATCGCTCTTGGGTAATTCCACAAACCACCATTCGCAATTGTTTGCGACAAAGTCCTTGCCCTGGTCGCTGGTGCTGACGGAAAAAAGATCAGGTGGCTGCGGCGTCGCAGGTTTCAAAAGCAATTGTCCCTGGTCGAGCTTGTAGAATCGCCCCTCGTAGGAAAAGGTTTCATTTGTCCAGAGCCCATGAAGGATCTGGATGAACTCGGTTGAACGCTGATATCTGTCCTCACCCCTGAGAACCTTGCCGCCAAACATCTCGAATTCTCGATCAAACCAGCCGTTCACGATGTTGATGGCCATGCGGCCAAGGCAAATCCGGTCAAGTGATGCGGCCAATTTGGCGATCATGACAGGATCCCACATCCCCGGATGAACCGCGACAAGCGAACGCAGGTGGTGGAACCTGGAGCCAAGTGCGCTCGCCAGCACCCAGGCCGAGAGATCATGACCCAGATGGCGTTCGGCGAACAACACAAGTTCGAATCCAACCTTGTCGGCAGTCAGAAGAATGTCTTCACAGAAGTCGAATTGCGCATCGCGTCGACCATCCGGCAATGGATGATTGGATTCTGAAACGGCCCTGACGGTTTCGGCGGAGCCCACCGTCGCCATTGGAATTGGTGCATAGATGCCGAATTGCATAAGGCTTGCTCCAATCGCCTTTTATTGCGGCTTCAGGTCAATGTCCTTGACCAGTTTGGACCAGACCACATCCTCCTCGGCAAGGAACCTGGCCGTTTCCTGCGGCGTATTGCCAACGGTGTTGAGGCCGGTTTCGCGGAGCTTCGCGCTGATCGAGGGCGTAGACAGGATTTCGGCCACATCCCGGCTGATCCGTTCAGCCAATGCCGGAGACGTGCCCGCTGGGGCAGCCAGAGCAAACCAAGATATGGCGCGAAACCCGGGATAGAATTCCGCGATGCGCGGGACATCGGGCAATTGCGGCACCCGATTGCTGTCCGTGACCGCAAGAATTCGAGCCTGACCGCTCTGCATGACAGGCAATGCATTGCTGATCGCATCAAAAAAACAATCGATGTGGCCGGCAGCAAGATCCGTTTGGGCGAGAGCGGAGCCCCGATAAGGAACATGCATCATCTCGACGTTTGCCCGCGCCTCCACCAGCTTGGCTATGAGAAATGGCGTCGTGCCGACGCCCTGCGACGCATAGCTGACCTTGCCCGGGTTCTTCCGCACATATTCGATGAACTCCTCGAAGGTTTTTGCCGGAAAATCGTTGCGCACCACAAGGCCTACCGGAACGGTTCCAAGGAGTGAGATGGGCGTGAATGTCGAGGCGTCGTAGGTCATCTCCTTGAAGAGGAGCTTGTTCATTGTATAGGGCCCGGGGGGCGCGGCCAGCAATGTATAGCCATCCGGGGCGGAGCGGGCGAACCGTTCGGTACCTGAATTGCCTGCGCTTCCCGCAATATTCTCGACGACGACGGGTTGTCCCCATTTCCTGGATAGACCATCTGCGACCACGCGGGCCAGTGTGTCCAGTATCGAACCGGCTGCGAAAGGAACGATCAGGCGCACTCCCTTGGATGGAAACGCCTCCTGAGCAGCAGGGCGCGGCATCGTGCTCAGGACTGACGCCATTGCGGCTGTGACAAATAAAAAGCTGCGCCGATTTGTCATGGCAGTCCCTCCTACCGTCTATATTGTTCCCATCATGTTGCGTCATTGGTTGGGCCATTGCAACAGGCTGAATTGAGCGATCGCCAGTAAATTGTTTTTGTTGTAGGCATCAAATAACCGCTTGCCGCATGAAGCGTTTCCGCCTTCTGCACCCGGCAGGGTGGCGGCATATGCATGATTGGTAAAAAGCCGCCGGTTCTGTTCAGGAGCCCTGTCAGGCTGACAGTTTCATGTCCTGATCAACCCAACGCTGAGGCTTTTGACAAGCAAACAGAGGGCGGAGATACTGGGCTTGATATGACTGAATGCGGCGGGAAGCGGAGCATCAGAGATCACAACGACGGAGGGCAGGATGATTTCGACAATGCGATTCTGCGCAGCGATCCTGAGCCTTTCATTTATGAGCACTGTCTCATCCGCACAGGGAAATTCTGTCGAGGCTTTCTATCAGGGGCGAACAGTCGAAATGATTGTGAGTTCTGAGGTGGGGGGCGGGTATGACTCTTATGCCCGGGTGGTCGCCACGTTTCTGGGTCAGCATATACCGGGGCAACCCAGGTTCATCGTCAAGAACATGGTGGGCGCGGGCGGCCTGATAGCCGCGAATTATCTGGCGAGGATTGCGCCAAAAGATGGTTCTGTCATTGCGGTCTTGCAGAATACCGTCCCCTTTCAACCATTGATCGCTCCAGGAGGCGAGCAGTTCGATGCGACGAAACTTGGGTATATCGGGTCGGCGAACAGCGAAGTTGCTCTTTCGTTCACTTGGCACAAATCATCCACGCAGACATTTGATGACCTCCTTAATCGTGAGACCTTGATGGCGGGCGTCATCGGATCCATAAGTTCGAATTACGCAAACGCATTACGCGACCTCGTAGGCGCCAGAATCAAACTGATCACTGGCTACGCTGGCGCCAGCCAGGCGTTGCTGGCTATGGAGCGCGGCGAGATAGAAGGGCATCCCGCCATTTTCTGGTCCACGTTCAAGGCGACGAAGCCGGAATGGATACTGGAGAAAAAAGTCAATTTTCTGGTTCAGTTGGCTTTGAAGAAGCACCCGGAATTGCCGGATGTGCCGTTGATCCTGGATTACCTGAAAAATGCGGATGACAGGGCCGCAGCAGAGCTTCTTCTTGCGCCTCAACTGGCCGGCCGCCCGTTTGTCGCTCCACCTGCTGTTCCAAACGAAAGACTGGCCGCCTTGCAAAAAGCTTTCATGGAGACGATGGCGGATCCGGACCTCGTGAATGAAGCAATGAGGCGGAAAATGGAATTTTCACCCATAAACGGGAATGATCTGGCGGCCCTTGTGACCAAGGCCTATGCGAGTTCGCCAACCACCATCGCCAGGGTCAAATCCATGGGAGACTCTCGGTGACGCCAGTGGCCACACCCTGGCTGCTGACGGCGTCTGCCCCGACCGGTCTGGCGCCCACACCGCGTTTACGCTGATATTGCATCATGCGTGGGTATGACGTGATAGATGGAGCGGGGTGCTTGCTCCCATCCAGTTTTTGTTGGATTGTGTCGCAGTTTTGCAAAAAAATGCGGGGAGAGGTGAACATGCCGACTTGGTTCGGAAACTTGTCGCGGCAGCTGGCTGTAGCTCTCCTTTTCTTTTGTTTTGGGCTGTGTCCGCTTGCGCAGGCGCAGCCAGCGGATGGTGACTTTTACAAAGCGCGTCAGGTCACCATTATCGTAGGCTCCTCCGCAGGCGGGGGCTATGACCTGCTTGCACGCGCAGTCTCGCGGCATTGGCCGCGTTTCATTCCCGGCGGACCTCACATGATTGTCCAGAACATGCCGGGCGCCAGCGGCCTTTCGATGACAAACCATATGGCGCATCTTGCTCCGCGGGATGGCAGCGTGATCGGGCTGGGCAACAACGCGATGCCGACGGGGCCGATTCTCTACCCGAACGCCGCCCGGTTCGATGCGACGAAATTGTCTTGGATCGGCGGCTCGAGTCGCGACGCCATGGTGGTCGCGCTCTGGCATACGGCTCCCCTCTCGTCGATCGACGAACTCTACAAGACGGAGTTGATCGTCGGGGGCGACGCCGTGGGCAGCGCCCCGGTGGATTATCCGGTTGCTGCGAACGTGCTTTTGAAGACCCGGTTCAAGGTCGTGAGTGGTTACAAGGGAACTGACGATATCGACCTTGCGATGGAGCGCGGCGAGGTCTATGGAAACGCCGGGCTTGGGTGGGTGAGCGCGAAGGTGAGAAACGCGGAGAAGATTGCATCCGGGCGTTTGAAGATCATCGCGCAATATGGCTTTAAAGCGCATCCGGATCTCCCGGATGTTCCCTTGTTCAAGCTTCCCGATGACCCCCTTGATCTGCAGGTGCTTGAAATTCTCTACGCGCGCGACGAGACCGGCCGACCGTTTTTTGCTCCCCCTGAAGTCCCCAGGGACCGGGTCATGATGCTGCGGCGTGCGTTTCAGGCCATGCTGGCGAGCGACGAGTTCCTCGCAGAGGCCCAGAAGATCAATCTGTCGATCAATCCAGTGACGGGCGAGGATCTGGAAGCGCTGGCGGCGAGATTGTCGCGCATCTCGGGGCCAGCTGCAGAGCGCGCGCGAAAGATCCTGAACTGAGCGCCTCTGGTCGTTCAGTCAGGAAAATATTGCGGGGGTTGCGCGACGCGTGTCGATAAAAGGTCCCACGCGGCGGGCTGTCCGGCTTTCTCAGCGGCCTGCGTTGGCGGCAGATCCGCGTCCCACAATTTCGCGCTGAAGCGCATGCCCGTCACCCCGTCTGAGGCGCTGGACGCCAGCCAGAGGGTCGGAGGAGCCATGATTTCCGGCTTGAGCATCTGGTCGAGCGCAATGCCACGCGACTTCTCATGAATAGGCGTCGCCGTCGGGCCGCCGGGAATGAGCACGTTGGACGTGACGCCCGTGCCAGCGAGTTCCTTGCTCCAGATGAGCGTGCTTGCTTCAAGCGCCGCTTTCCCCGGGCCATAGGTGGAGCGGCCAGGGCCAAGCATCGTATGGAAATTCGTTGTGTTGTTGATGATGCGTCCCCAACCGCGTTCCAGCATGTGCGGAACCGCCGCGTGAGCCATGTAGAACGCGCCCGCAGCATTGATATGCAGCGCCTCCAGCCAGAGTCGGGGATCGCTGTTCCAGAATTTGAGCGTACCTTCGAAGCCTTGCGGCCGCGCGTGGTTTGATCCTACCCCCGCATTGTTGATGAGAATATCGAGACGGGAGAAGCGCGCCAGCGCGAACGAGACCGCCCGTTCGCAGATGTCGCGCGAGGAGACGTCGCCGGCCAGCGCATGAAAAGCGGAGCGGCCCAGGCTTTCGTTCAGTTGCGCACCAAATGTCTCCAGCGTTTGCTTGTTGCGAGCGATGCCGATGACGGTCACCCCATGACGGGCGAGCGCCTCCGCCATGACAGATCCCAGGCCCATGCTGGCGCCCGTCACGATCGCAACCCTGCCGTCGAGGTCTTTGAAGTCGCCGCTCCCATTAGCCATTTATGCGCCTTTCTCAGGATGTTTGTGTCTTGGCGCCTGTAGAGGCGCTGGTGTCGGATCTATGGAAGACAATGCGCAGGGCTTGATCTATTTCGGCTCATTGAGCGCTTCCTTCAGAAGCGCGATTGTCTCGTCGGATTGTTTCAAGGCTGTCTCCACAATTTGGCGCACGTCATCGCCGAAGGCTGGTTCGACGGGGTAGCCAAGTTTCGTGGCGCGGTCCTGCAATATCGGATCATTCATTGCTTTTCGATAGGCGTCGATGAGGATTGACAGTTTATCGGCCGCTATGCCTGGCGGACCGGCTGTCAGGCGGGACATATCACTTTGCGATTGGATGAGGGCGACTGATTTTCGCGCATTCTCACTCATGTCAAAGTCTGAAAGATGAGGGGTGCCTGTAGTTGATCCGCCGATTTGTGCGATCAAACGCCCGAATCCATTCTCAACGAATTGCTGCACGGATGACAGGGAACCGATGGTGCCCGCAATTTCCCCGCGTCGCATCGCAAGCTGATCGCTGCTGCCTGAGTAACCAGTCAAGATCCGGATAGGTAGATTGACAGTCTTCGCCAGCAGCATCATTTCGACATAGGAGGCGCTGCCAAGGCCGGAGGCGGAAAAATTCAGTTTACCGCCATGGCTGATCAGTTCGCTGTAAGAGTTGATCGGCACTTGCGCCGCGACCATGATGACGCGGGGATCGGTGCCTGCTTTTCCGATCCAGCTCATTTTAGTCAAGTCATAGCGTACGCCCTTGGAGGTGCTCAGTTGATTGTAAATCAACCCGGGGCTGAAGGTGCCTATGGTGTAGCCATCCGCCGGTGAAGCGTAAAGCGCATTGGCTCCAATCAAATGGCCGGCGCCGGGCATGTTTTTCACGACAAATGTCGATCCCGGCAGATGCTTTTGCATGAATTCGGCCGTCAATCGGCCGTACACATCATAACCACCCCCGGCGCCGGCGGAAGTGATGTAGGTAAAATTCCTGTTCCTGTAAAAGGAGTCACTGCTTTGGGCCCAGGCTTCTTGTTGCGCCAAGCCACAGGTGAGGGCTGTCAGCAGAGCCATTTGCAGGCGAACGACTAAGGTCACTTCAGTCCTCCCTTTCATCTTCATTTCCGGTAACGCTAATTCTGACCTGCTTCTTTGTCTAGTTTGATTTGCCTGTCGCGCATGCACGGTGGCATGGAGGAACGGCAGCTTTTCGGGCTCCAGGCGGGTATCGGGGGCTGCGCAAGCATGTAGGCCCGGCGCGGGGGACACGACCTCTACTTTTCCACAAACTGAAGATGGAACGCGGTTTCTTTGCTCAACCAATTGATATCGCGGCTGTTATCGAAGGCGATAAGCGCGGCGATGAAGCCACTTATTCTGGCGAAGCGCGTGGCGGGTGAGCGTGTGTGAATACGAACAAGTGAATTGCTGGATGACAAGGATGGCTTTAGGTTGGTATGGCGCTTGGCATCTGCGGGGCATTTGGGAAACTGGAGCGGGGTTGAAATGCGACACGGTGAGATCAGGTTGTTGGCGATCGCGACCCTATTCGCTGTGGTCTGCACCGCTACAGCGCGCGCACAGTCCGCCGCCGATTTCTACAAGGGCAAGACGATCCAGTTCATGGTGGGGTACGGACCAAGCGGTGGGTTCGACGCCTATACGCGTGTGGCTGCGCGGTTCATCGGCAAGCATATCCCGGGCAACCCCAACGTCATCGTCCAGAACATGCCTGGCGCCTCCAGCCTGCAGTTCGTGCGTTACCTGGAGACGCGCGCCCCCACCGATGGCACACAGTTCGGCATGTTCAATCGAGGTCTGATGCCCAAGGCCGTGCTTGATCCCAAGGAGGTTGGCGGCATCGACTTCACGAAGTTCAGCTGGATCGGCAGCATGAACAGTGAAATGGCCATGTGCTACTTCTGGGCGACCGCGGGCATCAAGTCGATGGCCGACATCACGAGGACGCCATTCACTTTGGGCGACACGTCGAAGAACAGCGGCGGTTATATATACACGTCCATCCTGCGTTCGCTCAGCAATGAAAAGGGCAGGGTGGTCTTGGGTTACGCCACCACGGGTGACATCTGGCTGGCCACGGAGCGCGGTGAAATCAACGGCAATTGCACCGTGCTCACCAGCGTCCAGTCGCAACGCCCGGATTGGATTCCCAACAAGAAGATCGACATCGTCGTGCAATTCGCTGAAAAGCGGCACAGCGACCTGCCCGATACGCCCACGATATTCGAGGTTGTGAAATCCGAGAATGAGCGGAAGGCCATCAACTTCCTCATTGCGTCAGAGGAGATCGGCCGTCCCGTCATCGGGCCACCGAAGATGGAGCGCCTCGATTTGCTTCGGAAGGCCTTCATGGACACGATGAAGGACCCGGAGTTCACCGCCGTCGCGGAGAAATCCAAGATGGACATGGATCCCATAAGCGGGGAGAGGGCCGCCGAGATCGCCGCTGCGATCCAGAATACGCCAAGGGAAGCGGTAGAGTTGGCCCGCCAGTTGATGGATTGATGGCGGCGATGTGGCGCGAGCGGTAGCATCTTTACAATTGCTGAGGTTGAGGGCAGATAGAGGCTGATTGCGGCCGCTATGATGAAACATTCGTCACTTTTGGCGGTTTGCGGCGTTATTTATCTTGGACGCGTTGGAAATGGCGCGCAGGAGGGGTGGAAATGGCGACACTGAATATCAACGGGAAGTCCTATCAGGCGGATGTGGATCCGCGCACGCCCCTGCTTTGGGTGATCCGTGACAGCATCGGCCTCACGGGCACGAAATACGGCTGCGGCATCGCCCAGTGCGGCTGCTGCACCGTGCATGTCGAGGGCGTTGCGACGCGCTCCTGCTCGGTGCCCGTCAGTTCGGTTCAGGGCAAGAAGATCACCACGATCGAGGGCCTCGCCAAGGGCGATGTGCTGAACAAGGTCCAGAAGGCCTGGGTCGACAACGAGGTGCCCCAGTGCGGCTACTGCCAGAGCGGCATGGTCATGGCTGTCACGGCGCTGCTGAAGAGCAACCCCAAGCCCACGGATGAGGACATCAACTCGTCCATCACCAACATCTGCCGCTGCGGCACCTATCAGCAGGTGCGCGATGCGATTCACGCGGCCGTGAAGGCCTGAGGGAGGGATCGTCATGAATGATATGCCAAAATTCGATCGTCGCTCCTTTCTGGTCGGCGTAGCTGCGGCCGGTGGCGGATTCTCGCTCGGCTTCAACACCTTCGCATCCGAGGCCATGGCCGCTGAGGCGGTCCCCGAGGTCAACGCCTGGGTGGTGGTCAAGCCCGACGACAGCGTGGTCATCCGCGTCGTGCGTCCCGACATGGGCCAGGGGTCGCTGACGGGCCTCGCCCAGTTGGTCGCCGAAGAGCTCGAGTGCGACTGGAAGAAGGTCTCGACGGAATACCCCACGCCTGGCCAGAACCTTGCGCGCAAGCGCGTCTGGGGCCCCATGAACTCCACCGGCAGCCAGGCCATCCGCAGCTCGCAGGACTATGTGCGCAAGGGCGGCGCCGCCGCGCGCATGATGCTCGTGCAGGCCGCCGCCAACGAGTGGAAGGTGCCGGTCGAGGAAGTGACCGCCGCCAACAGCGTCATCACCCACAAGAAGTCCGGCAAGAAGACGACCTTCGGCAAGGTCGCGGAAGCCGCCGCAAAGCTTGAGCCCCCCAAGGAGATCAAGCTCAAGAATCCCCGGGAGTGGAAGATCGCGGGCAAGTCGCCCAAGCGCTTCGACACCCGCAACAAGGTCACCGGGCAACATATGTTCGGCATCGACACCAAGCTGCCGGGCATGTTGGTCGCCTCCGTCCGGGATTGCCCAGTCAATGGCGGCAAGGTGAAGAGCTTCGACGCCTCCAAGGTCTCGGGCATGCGCGGCGTCAAGAAGGTCGTGGCGGTCGGCGAGACCGGCGTGGCCGTGGTCGCTGACACCTTCTGGAACGCTAAACAGGCCTGCTACGCCTTGCCCGTCGAATGGGATCTTGGCCCCAACGCCAATGTCTCCAGCGCCTCCATCGCCGAGTACCTGAAGGAAGGCCTGACCGCTGAAAAGGCGTTTATCGGCAACAAGCAGGGCGATGCTGCGGCTGCCCTTGCGGGCGCGGCGCGCAAGGTCGAGGCGGTCTACTCCTATCCGTTCCAGAACCATGCCTGCATGGAGCCGATGAACGCGACGGCTTTGTGGACCGAGAACGAGTGCAAGGTCTGGGCGCCCACCCAGAACGCCGAGGCGGCTCTCGCCGAGGTGATCGCCATCTCCGGCCTTCCCGCGCCCAAATGCGACGTCATCAAGACCGAGCTGGGCGGCGGCTTTGGCCGCCGCGGGCGCACCGACTTCGTGCGTCAGGCGGTCCAGATCGCCAAGCAGATGCCCGGCACTCCGGTCAAGCTGATCTGGACCCGCGAGGAAGATATGACCCATTGCTCATATCATCCCATCACCCAGTGCAAGATGACCGCCGGGCTTGACGACAAGGGCAATGTGACGGGCATCCACATGCGCATCTCCGGCCAATCCATCGTCGCGTCGCTCGCCCCCGAGCGTCTCGACAATGGCATGGATGGTGCGGTGTTCCAGGGTCTGACGGAAAAGAGCCCCGAGGGCGCCTTCGGTTACAACATCCCGAACGTGCTCATCGACCATGCGATGCGCAACACCCATCTCACGGCGGGCTTCTGGCGCGGCGTGAACGCCAACCACAATGCGATCTATGTGGAGAGCTTCATCGACGAGCTCGCCCACGCCACCAAGACCGATCCGCTGGAGTTCCGCCGCAAGCTGCTCAAGCCCAAGCAGTTCGCGGTGCTGAATGCTGCGGCGCAGAAGGCCGGCTATGGCAAGCCCCTGCCCAAGGGTCACTTCCATGGCCTGTCTTCGATGCATACCTTCGGCAGCTATGTGGCGGCCTGCGCGGAGGTCTCGGTCGAGAATGGCGCCCTGCGCGTCCATCGCATTGTCGGGGCGACCAACCCGGGCCATGCGGTGCATCCTGGCATGATCGAGCGGCAGGTCGCCGGTTCCTTCGTGTACGGCCTCACGGCGCTCATGTATGGCGAATGCACGGTGAAGAATGGCGCGGTCGAGCAGACCAACTTCGACAGCTACAACATGATGCGCTTGGACGAGATGCCGAAGATCGACGTCATCGTGATGCCGGACTTCGAGTTCTGGGGCGGCGTCGGCGAGCCGACGATTTCGGCCGCTGCGCCCGCCGTGATCAACGCGATTTTCGCGGCGACCGGCAAGCGCATCCGGACTTTCCCGCTGATGAACCAGTCGCTCGCGGGCGCCTGATCGGACCGGGCCGGCGGAGATCCCGTCGGCCCGTTTTCCATCTGGAGAAAGTCATGAAACTGGTCGCCGCCACCTTTGCGGTCCTGTTGGCCGTGACAGCCGCCCAGGCGGTAGAGGCGCCCCCGGGCGCCATGGCCTGTTCCGGCTGCCATCCCGGTTCCGCAGGCGTCGAGACACAAGCTACCCGGCTCGTCGGCATGAAGGCCGAAGATATTGTTGCCGCCATGCTGGCCTT
The DNA here is from genome assembly GCA_947380915.1 of Beijerinckiaceae bacterium. Next base: position 8,514 of record CANCSY010000023.1, on the reverse strand, counting down.
TCGCTCGGGCGCGCGTCCTGCCACCGTCATGGATCGCATCGCCAAGGGCTTCAGCGAGCCGGAAGCGGCCGCCATCGCCAACTGGTACGCCATACAGCCCGATTGAGGAGCGCAGATGCGGATCACACGCCGGGGTCTCCTTGCTTCTGCACTCGCGGGCTCCGCCGCCTCGTCCCTGTCGTCTCCCGCCGTGGCGCAGGGCGCTGCGGGCCGGGTCGTCGTCATCGGCGGCGGCTTTGGCGGCTCGACCTGCGCGCGCTTTCTGAAGGCGCTGGACCCGCGCCTCGATGTGACGCTGGTTGAGGCGAACGCCACCTTCATCGCCTGTCCCTTCAGCAATGAGGTCATCGTCGGCCTGCGTGAATTGCAGGAGCAGGAGTTCGGCTACGATGGTCTTCGCAAGGCTGGCGTCACCGTCGCCATCCAGAGCGCCAGCGGCGTGGACGCGTCCGCGCGCAGCGTCACGCTGGGAGACGGGACGAAGCTGCCCTATGACCGGCTGGTGCTCTCGCCAGGCATCGACATCAACTGGAGCGGCTTGCCCGGCTATACGCAGGCGGTGGCCGAGCGCATGCCCCATGCCTGGAAGGCGGGCGCGCAGACCCTGCTGCTGCGCCGCCAGCTCGAGGCCATGCCCGATGGCGGCACGGTGGTCATTTCGGCTCCCGCAAATCCCTTCCGCTGCCCGCCCGGCCCCTATGAGCGCGCCAGCCTCATCGCCTGGTATCTGAAGACCAAGAAGCCGAAGTCGAGGCTCATCGTCCTCGACGCCAAGGACGTGTTCTCCAAGCAGCGCCTGTTCCAGAACGCCTGGAAGGCGCTCTATCCCGACACCCTCGAATGGGTGTCCCTGTCCTCGGGTGGCAAGGTCAACGCCGTCGAGACTGACAGCATGACGCTGGTGACCGATTTCAACCGGTTCAAGGCGGATGTGGCCAATGTGATTCCGCCCCAGAAGGCTGGCGAGATCGCCGCCATCGCGGGCGTGGCGGATCGCTCGGGCTGGTGCCCCATCGATCCCGTGAACTTCGAGTCGAAGTTGCAGCCGGGCATGCATGTGATCGGCGACGCCGCCATCATGGGCGCCATGCCCAAATCGGCCTTCGCCGCCAACGCCCAGGCCAAGGCCTGCGCCGCCGCCGTGGTGCGCCTGCTGGCGGGAGAGAAGCCCGTGGAACCGCGCCTGCTGAACACCTGCTATTCCATCGTCCAGCCGGACTACGGGATCTCGGTGGCGGGCGTCTATCGCCCCGAAAAGGATCTTTTCGTCGATATCGAGGGGGCAGGGGGGGTGAGCCCGCTTGACGCTCCGGCAGCGACCCGTGTCGCAGAGGCGCAGTACGCCCACGGCTGGTACAAGACCATCACCCGCGAAACCTTCGGCTGAACCCATGGGCCGAATGGCGGTTGCATTGGCGATATGGGGGCTGGCGGTCGGCTGTGCGGGGGCGCAGGGCGTTCCGGAGGTTGTGGACGATGGCGTTCCGGCCTCCCTCACGGGTGCGCCGGGCGATGTGGCGCGGGGGCGCGCCATCGTGGCCAATCGGCAACTGGGTCTCTGCCTCCTGTGTCACAATGGCCCTGTGCCGGAGGAGCGGTTCCAGGGCAATCTGGCGCCTGATCTGAACGGGGTCGCCGACCGTTATACAGAAGCGCAGTTGCGGCTTCGGATCGTCGATCCCGGCCGCATCAACCCGCAAACCATCATGCCAAGCTATTTCAAGACCGAAGGGCTCAATCGGGTGATCGGCGCCTTTGCGGGCAAGCCGATCCTGAACGCCCAGCAGATCGAGGATGTCGTGGCCTATCTCACCAGCCTGCGCGCGGAGAAGACACCATGAGCCAGACCAGAACGAGCCTGACGCGGCGGGGCGCGCTGGCGGGAGCCGCAGCCAGCGGCGCCGGCCTGCTGGTGCTGCGCAGCGTGGAGCCCGCCTCGGCGACGCCCGAAGCCATGCGGGCGGTGATCCGCACCATCGTCGGCGATGCGCCGCTGCGCAAGGGCCGCGTCCAGCTGGATCTGCCGCCGCTGGTGGAGAACGGCAATACTGTGCCCATGACGGTCACGGTCGAAAGCCCCATGACGGCGCGCGACCATGTGACGGCGATCCATGTGCTCAACGAGAAGAACCCGCAGCCCTATGTGCTGACCGTTCACATGAACCACCGCGCGGGCAAGCCGCATTTCGCGACCCGCATCAAGCTGGGCGACACCCAGCGCGTCATCGCCATCGCCCGGATGAGCGACGGCTCGTTCTGGAGCGGGGAACAGGAGGTCATCGTGACCATCGCCGCCTGTCTGGAGGATTTCTGATGGCTCGCGCCCTCATCAACGTGCCGCCCAAGGCGAAGGTCGGCGACATCATCGAGATCAAGACGCTGGTGTCCCATCCCATGGAGACCGGCTACAGGGTGGGCCTCGGCGGCGAAATGATCCCGCGCGACATCATCCAGAGCTTCGTCTGCACCTATAATGGTGAGGAGATCTACCGCGCAGAATTCTCCCAGGCGATTGCGGCCAATCCCTATCTCACGTTCCATACGATGGCTGTGGAAACCGGCGTGCTGGAGTTCCGCTGGACCGGCGACAACGACTTCCTGCTGGTGGAGACAGCCTCCATCACGGTTGAATGATGCTGCGGCAGGCGCTCGCTTTCCTGGTGGTGGCTCTGCCCGTCCGGGCTGGAGATATCCCAGCCGCCGAACGCCGCTCCGACACCGTGACCATGAGCCCGGAGCTGCGGGCCATGCAGGCCGACGACATGGCCAATCCCGCGAGCCTGTGGGCGCTGGATGGACAGGCGCTCTGGGGCGTCAGGGCCGGGTCTGTCGGCAAATCCTGCGCGGATTGTCATGGCGATGCACTCGCGTCTATGAAGGGCGTCGCGGCGCGCTATCCAGCCTTTGACGCCGCCTCGGGCCGGGCGCTGGATCTGGAGGCGCGCATCAACCAGTGCCGGACTGATCGGCAGGGCGCTGCGCCGTTGGCCATGGAAAGCCGCGAACTCCTCAACCTCGCCACCTATGTGGGCCTCCAGTCACGGGGCGAGCCTATCCGCTCCCAAGACCCGCGCCTCGCGCCCGCCATCGAAAAGGGGCGCCAATTGTTCAGCGCGCGGCAGGGGCAGCTCAACCTGTCCTGCGCCATCTGCCATGACGACAACTGGGGCCGAAAGCTGGGCAGCGCCACGGTGCCCCAGGCCCATCCCACGGGCTATCCGATCTACCGGCTCGAATGGCAGTCCGTCGGCTCGCTGCAAAGGCGCCTGCGCAACTGCATGGTCGGCATGCGCGCCGAGCCCTATGCCTTCGGCTCTGATGAATTCATCGCGCTCGAAGCCTTCCTGATGTCGCGCGCGCAGGGCCTGCCGCTGGAGACTCCGGCCGTGCGACCCTGAGCCAACCATTTTTCTGTTATTTCCGACCCAATGGGGCGGCGGCGCCGCTCGGGATCTTCCATGCCCCCCTAGACGGACCCGCGAAAAACATTACAGTCGCAACCAATGGCGTGGCCCACGGGTGAAAAGCGCCGGCATGTAAAGGGGGTGGCTCATGGCTAAAATCGCTTTAAATGTAGACGGCAAGGATCACAAGATCGACGCCGATCCGGACATGCCCTTGCTCTACGCCTTGCGCGATGATCTGGGCTTGCGCAATCCAAGGTTTGGTTGCGGCCTCGCCCAGTGCGGCGCCTGCACGGTGATCGTGGATGGGGTGGCGACCCGCTCCTGCGTGACGCCCGTCGATTCCGTCCAGACCAGCAAGATCGTGACCCTCGCAGGCCTCGGCGGCGGCAAGGCGCACAAGCTTCAAGAGGCCTATATCGCCGAGCAGGTGCCCCAATGCGGCTACTGCATCAATGGCTGGATCATGACCGCAGCCGCCTTCCTCGAGAAGAACCCGAAGCCGACTGAAGCGCAGATTCAGGAAGCCTTGACGGGCATCAAGTGCCGCTGCGGCACGCATATGGCGATCATGCGCGCGATCGTGCGCGCGGCGCAGGCTTGAGGGGGGCTGTCATGAATCATCAGATCAATCGTCGTCATCTTCTCACCGGCGCTGGCGCGCTCACCGTCTCCATCCTGGCGCCTGGCGAAAAGGCGCAGGCCTGGGTGGCCACCGCAGGCGTGGCCTCCCGCCCGCAGCTCAAGCCGACCCGGCTGGCTTCCTATATCTCGATCAACGCTGATGGCGGCGCCACCGCCTGGTTCGGCAAGCCGGACATGGGGCAGGGCACGGACGTAGGCGTCGCCCAGATGGTCGCCGAAGAGCTGGATCTGCCCACCGAGCGCGTCACGGTCGTGTTCGGCGACACCGCCGTCACCATGAACCAGGGCGGCGCCTCTGGCTCCTTCGGCGTGCAGGCTGGCGGCAAGGCCATGGCCAATGCTGCTGCCGAGGCGCGTCTCATTCTCGTGGAGATGGCCTCCAAGAAGCTGGGCGTGCCCGTCGAGGGCCTCACCGTCGAGAATGGCGTCGTGATCGCCAAGGCCGATCCGGCCAAGCGCGTCAGCTATGGCGAGCTGATCGGCGGCCGCTGGTTCGACCATGAGGTCGAGTGGAACGGCGAGATCGGCAATTTCCTCGATATCAAGAACATGCGCGCCAAGCGCAAGGATCCCAAGGACTACAAGGTCTATGGCACCTCCCCGCCCCGTCGCGACGTGCCCGAGATCGTCCTTGGCTCGTCCGATTACGTGGTGGACGTGAAGCTGCCGGGCATGGTGCATGGCCGCACCATTCTGCCGCCGGTGGCGGGCGCCGTGCCGGTCAGCGTCGACAAGGACTCGGTGAAGGACATTCCGGGGGTCCAGATCGTGCAGGAAGGCGCCTTCCTCGGCGTCGTGGCCCCCCGGGAATGGGATGCGATCAAGGCCGTCCGCCAGTTGAAGGTCACCTGGTCCAAGGTCGATGGGCCTTTCACAGAGCACAAGGACATCTACAAGCACATCCGCAATGCGCCCGTCATCAAGAGCGGCGGCGACAAGGCCAACACCGAAAAGGCGAAAATGGACGAGGCCTTCAAGGGCGCGGCCAGGATCATCGAGGCGACCTATGAGTTCCCGTTCCAGTCCCATGCCTGCATGGGACCGGGCTGCGCCGTGGTCGATTATCAGCCCAACGGCGTGTCGCGCTTGTGGACCGGCTCCCAGAAGCCGCATTATGCGGCTGATGGCGTCGCCGCCGTCCTAGGCGTCCCGGCGGACAAGATGCAGGGCATCTGGGTGCGTGGCCCCGGCTCCTATGGCCGAGGCGATGCTGGCGATGCGGCCAATGCCGCCGCCATCCTGGCCAAGGCGGTGGGCAAGCCCGTCCGCTATCAGGCCCAGCGCCATGAGGCCCATGGTTGGGACCCAAAGGGCCCAGCCTCGATCCACATGATGCGCGCAGGCATCGACAAGGATGGCAAGGTCATCGCCTGGGAATACAAGTCAAAGGGCTTCGACCAGCGCAATGTGGAGTCCAACGAAAGCAAGCCGCAGGATAACCTGTTCAGCCAGTTGGCCGGCGTGAAGCCGAAGCCCAGCCTCTTCTTCGGCTTGCCCGAGGAAACCTACGTATTCCCGGCCAAGAGCCTGGAGTTCGAGGTCATCGCGCCCATGCTGGAGTCGGGTTCGCCCCTGCGCTCGTCCCACTTGCGCGACCCTGTTGGCTCCAACAACCATTTTGCGGTGGAAAGCTTCGTGGATGAAGTCGCCTTCGCGATTGGCATGGATCCCGTCGATTTCCGTCTCCAGTACATCGGAAACGACCGCGACAAGGAACTGGTCAAGACCCTCGCCGAAAAGTCCGGCTGGCAAAAGCACACGGGGGCGCGCAAGCAGCGTCGTGGTGACGTGGCCGTCGGTCACGGCATCTCCTTCGTGTTGCGCGGGCCCACCCGCGTCGCGATCTTCGCGGAGGTCGAGGTGAACATGAAGACCGGCAAGGTCTGGGCCAAGCGCATGGTCGTCGCCCATGACTGCGGCGTCGTGATCAACCCCGAACTCCTCAAGATGACCATCGAGGGCAATATCTGCATGGGCCTCAGCCGGGCGCTCATGGAGGAGGTGACCTTCGACAAGAACAATGTCACCAGCGTGGATTGGGAGACCTATCCGATCCTCGATATGACCCAGAAGCCGGAATCGGTGGAGGTTGTGTTGATCAACCGCCAGAACATCCCGCCGTCGGGCGCGGGCGAGGGCTCCATGCGTCCGATCACGGCCGCTGTCGCGAACGCCATCTATGACGCCACGGGCATCCGGATGCGCCAGGCGCCCTTTACGCCTGATCGCGTCAAGGCTGGCATGGCCTGAGAAAAACCAGACGCCGAGGCCATGAGCCCCGGCGCATGACCACCTCACAGCGCGCCTTCGGGCGCGCTTTTTCGTGGGTGGTCTCCTGACCCCGATTTTACAAATCGCAGGAGATCGTCAGCAATCAGTTACAGATGGTTGCGCTTGCGGCGCGCAGCCGCCCTGAGGATGCAGGCATGAGGCCGACATCGCTGGAACATTCAGAGGATGACACCGCAGGGTGCGGCTATAAGCCAGTCACCCGGCAGAGAAGACCGCCATCGCCAATTGGCGGAGCTTTTCCGATGCGTCAAGGCGCTCGGTTGGCTCCTTGTTCGGGTCAACCTGGATCGCCGACAGATCTCTGCTGAGTTTAAGCGCGGTTGGAGACAGGACGATGATCGTCCCGGTCTTGATGGCGCTTTTGGCTGGCGCGGCGGCTGGCGTCACCCTGCGGGTTTGGTCAGGGATCGTCTGAGCGGGTATTTTCGGTCCAACTGCGAGCATCGAAATGCCCTCCTAGTAAAGTGCTGTTAATGATAACGGCACTTCGCAGGGATATTTTACGGAACCGCGCAAAAAATTCTTTCCAAAGGGCGAGATTTGGCGCAGGCGAATTTTATGGTCAAAAATAAGTTAAACAGCAGGCTCCCGATCGCCAGTGCGGAGAAGTTCGGTCAGGCAAGAATATCGATGTGATGGATTTCGCTATCGGCCTGCTCGAATTCGTCGCGATGTTCCCCCGCGCCTTTGATCCGATTAACCTTTTTTCTCGGCTGGTAGTGATGCCGCAGGCCCCCGTCGTTCAGCAGACGTATCATATGGGCGGTCACGGATCCCCGCGTCTGCGCAATTCCCGAAAGGGCGCTGACGGCCCTGATGCTGTCGAGCATCTGCAATCTCCCCCACAAGCCAAGGCCTTTATCAACTTGGGCTGAAACCCGCACGCCCGCTTTGACCTGCGTCAGTTTTCCGCCCGGCTTGCGGTCGATATCGCTCAAACCCGACTGGAAAAGCGGTTGTAGGCATCAATCCGGCGCATAGGGAGGTCGATCTCGCGGTGGTAGATCTCGTTCTGGAGAAAGGCGAGTTCTGCTTGTCGCTGGTCCTCCGCCACATCGATGAACCATGCCTTCAGAGAGCCATTGCTCCCGGCGTTCCATTTATAGCCACGCTCGCGTAAGGTGTCCTTCAGATCAAAAGGCGCATAGGTCGCCCATATCCGCCAGGTCGCCTTCCGGGCGTTTTCCAGAAGCTGTTTGAACGCGGGGTCTCCGCAAAGGGGCAGGGGCTTGGCCAGCAGTTCGATGGCGGCGTGGCAATCGTTCTGCGCCCTGTGCCGATCATAGAAATAGCCGGCGCTTGCAACGAGGTAACCGAGGCGCGTTCCTTCAAATCCTTCGCTGCGCCAATCCACCTGCTGGATCGAGCAGGCCCAGGGCTTCATCTCGAAGGCCGGGCTGAAGTTTTCGAGGAAGCGCCTGTCGAACGAAGCATTATGGGCAACGATCAGGTCGGCGTTCTCCATGAAGGCCTCCACGGCGTGGCTATCGAGTGCATGGCCGCTGACCATGTCCCCGGTGATGCCGGTGATGGCGGTAATTTCGGGAGCGATGGGCTCCTTGGGTTCCTGTAGTTGATGGAAGGCTTCGCCAATGCTGAAGATGCGCCCATCCCTGCCATAGGTGAAGGGAACCATGGCCAGTTCGATGATTTCGTGCCGGTCAGGATCCAGCCCCGTTGTCTCGACATCGACGAACAGACCATTCCTTGTGGCAGTGCCGTCCGGCGGCGTGATCATGTTCCTCTGCTGGATCTTCCGGAGCACGCGGTAGTCGCCCGTCGCCTCAAGGGTCGCCGCCATCGCCTCTGTGTCCAAAGCCAAGCTCCTGATATACCGAATTTATTTCCGCCTATCATAGCTAATATCTTCGCATGCGAGAAAGGGTGGGCGCGGGCTCCCCGAATTGGGGACAACTTGCATCGGCCAGGACAGGAAAGCCCGGCTTTCAGCGGGGCCGGTACAAAAGGGTCGCCTTTCGACAGGTAATGGTGACGAAGCGTGTTGACAGGCCGTGGCGCCGCGCCTATACACCGCCCATCGGAGACGCCCTGTGCGTCCCCTGTTCTGCCCCTGAGATCTTGGCGCTGAAAACCCGGTTGGGTCCGGGCGCTTTTGCATCTCTGGTAGAACCGCTGTTTGACATTTGAATCGGAAGAAAGAGAAACGTGGACG
>CANCSY010000022.1 GCA_947380915.1 Beijerinckiaceae bacterium | reverse complement strand
CGCGTTCACAGGTGTACTTTATCGCACACCTGCATCCTGAGAGACAGCTTTGATCTCAAGAGTTCCACAGATATTAGCTTGCGCGCACCGCTGAAACGAAATCAGCCCACGCCTCCATGAGCAGCCGCCGCCTCTCTAATGCATCCCCGCGCCGGTACGCTTGCTCGGCTTTATCGCCGATCACGTGGGCAAGGGCTTGCTCCGCCAGTTCGCGGGGGAAGTTGGTCTCGTTGCCTGCCCAGTCGCGAAACGAGCTTCTGAAGCCGTGGACTGTTGCATTTTCAATCTTCATCCTGCGGAGCATCATCTCCATCGCCATTCCCGACAGTGGCTTACCATTCTTCTGACCGGGGAAGATGAAGTCTCCGATGCGGGCTGCCGCCATAATCCCAATGATCGCTAGGGCTCTGCCACTCAACGGTACGCGATGTTCCCGGCCTGCCTTCATGCGGGCGCCGGGTACCGTCCAGACGTGCCCAGTCATATCGATCTCTTCCCAGCGCGCGCCAAGCACCTCCCCTGTTCTGGCGACAGTCAGGATACCGAACTCTAGCGCGAGCCCGGCAATTGCATTCCGTTGCCGCAGAGTTTCAAGGAAGGCCGGGACATCAGCATACGGCATTGCCGCATGATGGCCCCGGCTTAGCTTTCCCTGCTTAGGAAGCAGATGGTCCAAATGACCTCGCCATCGCGCAGGGTTTTCCGCTCGCCGATAGCCCCGAGCTTTTGCAGCATCGAGGATTTTCTCGATACGCCCTCGAACCCGTGACGCGGTTTCAGTCTTAACGGTCCATATTGGTCGTAAAACTTTTAGGACGTCATCGGTCTCAATGGCGTCCACCTTCATCGGCATCAGGGACCCTGCGTAAGTCTGTAATGTGCTGCGCCATTGCTTTCGATGTTTTTCATTGCGGAAGCCCTGCTCAAGCGATGCAATGACGTCCTCGGCCATCTTTTCGAATGTGGGCGTCTCATTTTGCTTGGCGCGCTCAGACAAGGGATCCTTGCCGTCCGCAATCAGCCGCTGGGCTTCGACCGCCTTTTGGCGGGCGTCAGCCAGTGTGCCACCCGAGGCAGCACCCAACCCCATTTCCCGGGCTTTGCCATCCCGCGTGAACCGAAACACCCATTTCCGTGAACCGCTGTCAGCCACAATCAAATAGAGGCCGCCGCCATCCGCATGTTTCCCGGGCTTGGCGGTGTCTACCGTGCGAGATGATAAGCGTTTGAAATTCGATCTGACCATGATTAGTCCCCAAGCTGGTCCCCAAAGATAGCAGGGATCTGGGAGGGTGTCAGTGGATATAAGGAAGAAGCTGACGACCGCGCGAACGCAAAAAAGCTCATTTTCCGGGCAAATAATTCGAAACCTTCATTAGATACTTTTGGTAAAACTCGTTGATGGATGTTAGTACGTCGGACACCGTCTCCGCCAGTTAAAACCTAAGCACTTGCAATTTCTTAGGTTATTTTTCGGGAAAAATGGGTTCGTCGCTGCCTTGGCCAGAACCTGGGCCAGAGCGAGCAGTCCATGACCAGAAACCCTCGATTTGTCCGGCGCAGCGGAGCCTATTGCTTCCGGATGGCTATACCCAAACATCTCGTTTCCCGCGTGGGACGTAGCTAGATGAAGTCGATGCTGACAACCTCCGACCTTGCGACCGCAAAGATGCGGGCTGGCTTCCTGAGCAATGCGCTTGACGCGCTCCTCCGTAGGTTAGAGACGATGTCAGAGATCAGCACAGAGACCATCAACACCCACATCCGGTCATACTTCCAGGCGGCCCTGAACCGCTCCCTGGAGCATGCCCTGCTGCTGCCAACCGACCCATGCGTGGATCTCCAGTCACTCCGCTGTAATCTTGTTCTCCACCACGATCTTGTTCCAGCGCAGCACTTCACCTTGCACGAAAGCATCGAAGGCTTCAGGCGTGCCGGGCGTCACAACCAGGCCCTCCGGTTCGACGCGCCGCTGAAATTCCACTTTCTGCACGACGCGGTTGAGCGTCGTGTTCAGCTTTGCCGCTATATCCCTTGGAGTCCCCGCTGGCGCATAAACGCCATACCATCCATCAACCACGTAACCCGCCAGCCCCTGCTCAGCGATGGTGCTCACGCCGCTCATGGGTGATTTGCCGGCTGGCGCAGTGCTCGCCACGGCATGAAACTGCCCCCCATTGATGAGCGCCGTTGCTGCGGCTGATGTCGGCCACATCATGTCGACCTGTCCGCTCAACACATCTTGCAGCGCCTGCGCCACCCCGCGATAGGGTACATGTACGATATCGACGCCGCCGAGATTCTTGAACAGTTCCCCGGCAAGATGCGCCGAGGTGCCAATGCCCTGCGAGGCATAGGTCAACGAACCCGGCTTCTCCTTGCTCGTCTTTATGATGTCGCCAACCGTCTTAAGCTTCGACTTAGGCGATGTGACCAGCACATTGTAGGAACGGCCGATCAGACCTATGGGTTGGAAGGCCTTGGCCGTGTCGTAGGGCATCTTTGATTGAAGACTCGGATTCACCGCATGCGCGAACGAGGCCAGCACCAAGGTATAGCCATCAGGTGCGCTCTTGGCGACGTAATCCGTCCCCATCAAAGTGCCGCCCCCCGCCTTGTTCTCGATGACGACGGGTTGGCCCAACTCTTCAGCAAGACCCTGCCCAACCATGCGCGCGATCAGATCCACCCCGCCGCCGGGGGGAAAGGGCACAACCAGCTTTATGATACGATCAGGATATTGGGCCTGCGCGGGCAAGGCCCATAACAGTCCGCCCACAAGCGCCGCCCCAAGCTTCAAGATCCGCCGCATTATCTTCCCCCACCGCATCACAAGTGCGGGGAAGGTAAATCATGCCCCTCCATAGAACAAGGCGAGGCACATGACCTGCGCCTTGGGAAGCGCCGAGCCACCGCCCTCCGGCAGCGCTGGATCCGCAATATTAAAAAAAACGGCAGACTGATGACGCTTTGTGCAAGCCAGCCTTCAAATTATACGCGCCCGCCTTCGGCCTGTCCGAAGTCAGGCCAAACTTTATTAGCTAGGTAGTACGGATCCACCCATCAGGGACAGGTTTCCGCGAGCCCGGATCGTGCATGGACCAGCATCTCTATCTGCGCGCGGATGCGACATACCAAGTTCCCGGAATATCAGGAATATCCCGAAATTCCCTGGCGGATCGCGGGCTCACCCTTCCATTGGCCCGGGTTGAATGAAGATGTGCCCTTACGCCATCGACATAGAACTGGCATAGTCTTTGCTTTGCTTGTTCTCAGCGCAGAGGTTGGCTCTTGTCGGGTTGGCGTGCCCATCGTCGGAATCCCAAGTGGATCGGCGGTGTCGGTGACACAATCGTTTCCACTGATCGACCTGATCACTCATCAGGTCAATTGGGATCCTTTTATCCAGAGAGATCGAGGAAGCCATGTGTGATCGTGACGGGACATTCTATCGCAACTTATCTCGACGCAATTTCCTGAAATCCACGACAGCAGGCGCCGCGACAGTGGCTATCCCTGCTCATCTCGCCGGCCTGCTTGGCGTGCCGACCAGCGCCTTTGCCGCAACCAGCGTCAAGGCCACTCACGGATCGGGCTTCTGCAACATGGGCCTGTTTCTCGCCAAGGAACGAGGTCTGGCCAAGGCCGATGGCGTAGAGCTCGAATTCGTGGTCACACCATCGAACACCGAAATCACGACGATGTTCGGCGCAGGCCTCGTGGATATCTCCATGATCCCCTATTCCAATTTCATGACGCTGTATGACGCCGGAGCGCCGGTCAAGATCGTCGCCGGTGGCGGGGTTCAAGGCTGCATCATTGTCGCCAAGGAAGGCATCAAGTCCGCAGCCGACCTAAAAGGAAAGACCTTCGGCACGTTCCAGGCCGACACGCTAGAGGTGCTCCCCTATGATTATCTCAAGCAGGCCGGCCTTTCATTCAAGGACGTCCAGATCAAGTATCTCGACACATCCCCGGAACTCGCTCAAGCCTTCATTGCCGGCGCCTTGGACGCCATCTGCCATATCGAGCCCTATGCGACCCAGTGCGTACAACAGCGCAAGGGCGCGACGATCCTGTCCGACGGCACGGACCTCTATGGAAAGGGCTATTCGGATTGCGTGCTCGCGGTCCGCACCCCGCTCATCGAGAAGAACCCGGCTGCGGTGAAGGCGGTCATCAAGGCGATGATGACCGCCCAGAGCCAGTCCGAGGCCGACAAGATGGCCGCCCTCAAAGATACCGTGGGCAAATATTACAAGACATCCATGGAGGCGGCCGTGGACGCCTCCAACAAGCAGCCCATCGTCGTGGACCAGCGCAACCAGACGCAGTTCATCATAGATCGCGGCCTCTCGATGAAGGAGCTCGGCTACGTCAAGAATCTGCCTGGCAAAGCAGCCTTCGACTGGTCGCTGCTCGAAGCCGTCATCGCTGAGAACAAGGCGCTCTATGATGGCCTGAAGTGGAAGTCCGCTGCCTGAACCACTGCAAAAGCGATCTTCCGGGCGGTTTGGTAGCCCGGAGGATCGTTCTTTCGTTGCTAACCTATCCAGAACACTGCCCTCCCAGCGCCCGCCGGAGCCTTGCGATGCCGAGCAAATCGATGACGGTTGAACCGCCCGCCGCCACCCCCGCAATCGGCGTCGGCTCATCTCTCTCGAAAAAAGCGAGGGAGCGGCTCGCGACATTTGGCTGGGGAATCGTCTCCATCGGCCTGTTTTCGATGATATGGGAAGCGCTGTGGTGGTTCGAGATGGTAAATCCTCTCCTCCTGCCACCGCCGCACCTCTTTTTGCAGGATATTCCTGGCACACTGAAATTCTTCGACCGTTCGAACAAGATCGGCAGCGTCGCCTCTGGCGGGGGCGTCGTCGCGCTCGTGACGACCATGGGGTGGACGACCTTCCGCGTTTTCGCCGGCCTTGCTCTAGGTTTTATCCTTGGCGTCGGGCTTGGCGCCTCGCTTTACTATTTTCGCACGCTGCGCAACGTGCTGATGCCGACGATCCTGCTTCTGGCGCCCATATCGCCGGTCGCTTGGTTGCCCGTCGCGATTTTCGTCTTCGGGATCGGCGATGTGCCGGCGATTTTCCTCGTGTTCATCACGGTGTTCTTCGCCATCGTGCTCTCGACCGGCGCGCAGATTTCGGGCGTGCCGATCAATTACATCCACGTCGCGCGCATCATGGGCGCCACCCAGCGACAAATCTTCTGGCGCGTGATCCTTCCCTCCATCCTGCCGAGCCTGTTCATGACGCTGCGGCTGAACCTGTTCGGCGCATGGATGGTTGTGCTGATCGCCGAGGCGGTGGGCGTGGGCACGGGCCTTGGCCAGATCACCTCCATGGCGCGCGCCACATTCAACGCGAAGCTGGTGTTCTTTACCATGGGAATCATCGGCGCGCTGGGCTTCCTGACGGATTGGGCCCTGCGGCAGGTACAGCGCAAGATGCTGTGGTGGGTCGCGCCCGCTAGGGGAGGCTTCTGATGGCCCGTCCAGCCGTTTCCGTCCGCACCGTCGGCAAGACCTGGGAGATCGAGGGACGCCAGCCCGTGCGCGCCATCGACGGGCTTACGTTTGAAATCGAGGCAGGCGAATTTGTCGTGCTTCTTGGCCCCTCGGGCTGCGGCAAATCCTCGCTCCTTTATATGATCGCCGGGCTCGAAAACGTCTCGGAAGGCGCCATCGAATGCGATGGCTTGCCGGTCACCGCGCCCTCCGCCGAACGCGGGCTGATCTTTCAGGAAGCGTCGCTGTTTCCCTGGCTGACAATCCTCGACAACGTCGCCTTCGGGCTTGCGATCCAGGCCGAATTGCCCGAACGGCGCAAACAGATCGCTGCCGAGATCCTCAGGCGGGTCGGCCTGGGTGACATGCTGGACAAGAAGCCGGACGAACTTTCCGGCGGCATGCGCCAGCGCGCAGCCTGCGCCAGAGCGCTGACCATGAAGCCCAAGGTGCTGATGATGGATGAGCCATTTGCAGCCCTCGACGTGCAGACCCGCGCCAAGATGCAGGACTTCCTTCTGCAGATCTGGCAGGACAGCCGGGCCTCGATCATTCTGGTCACCCACTCCATCGACGAGGCCATCAGCCTCGCCGACCGCGTAATCGTATTCACCGCGCGCCCCGGCCGCGTGAAGCAGATTATCCCCATCGACCTTCCGCGCCCGCGCCAGAGCCGGGATCCGCGCTATCACGCCTATCGTGACCTCTTCACCGAACTCCTCGCCGCGGAGGTGGACCGCGCCTTCGCCGAGCAGGAAACGGTTTGAAGCCATGCTCTCTATAGCCGCCATTCCTATCGGCCCGGCCGGTCGTGACCTTCCTGCAATGCTGCGCCATGCTGACACAGCGCTGGAAGCCGCCGCCATGCAGGGGGCCAGGCTCGCCATTCTGCCAGAACTGTTTGCTGTTCCCTATATCACATCGGATGAACCATCTCGCTGGCGGCATATCGCCGAGACGGTTGATGGCCCAACTTCCCGTGCTATCGCCGCCACCGCGCAGCGTCTGAAGATATGGATCCTCTTCGGGCTGGCCCTTTGCGAAGGCCCAGGCAATCCCCTGAACGCCGCCCTGCTTGCCTGCCCGGATGGCGCCCTGCGCAAGATGGCGGAGAAAGTGAATTTGCCACCGGCCCCCGCTGGCGCTTTTGGCGAAGCGGATCACTTCCGCGCTGGGCGACCGGATTTTCCACCCATCGACATCGAGGGCGTCCGGGTGTCTGCAATCATCTGTTTTGATCGGCGCTATCCCGAATGCTGGCGTGCGCGCATGGAGGCTGGCGCGGATGTCGTCGCTGTGCTCGTGGCGGGCCCGGCGCCGGGAGACCCGCCTGGCGTCTTCGAAGCGGAACTGCGCTGCCATGCGCGCGCCAACGCGCTCTTCGTTGCGGCGGCGGCCCGGTTTGGCGTTGAAGACGTGCTTTCCTATCCGGTCGCGCATGATGGCGTAACGCTGGCGATCGACGCTGACGGCGCCCTGATGGCGCAGACCGGGGAGCCCGAAGGCTGCGTCCTCCTCATCATCCACGATCTCGCCCTCGCCCGCGCGCGGACCAACCGCGCCTCACGCACCACCGGCAGATTTGCCTACGAATTCCAGACACAAGGGAGAACACAATGCGCGAATTGATTGTTAAGGCGGCATGGGTCGTCACGGGCGTCAAGGATCGCCATACGCCGAACGTGATCGAGAACGGCGCCGTCCTGTCGCGCGATGGCGTTGTCGTGGCGGCGGGCGCGTTCGAAGAGATGCAGAGGCTCGCGCCGCAGGCGCAGATCAAGATCTATCCGAACCATGTGATGCTGCCGGGCTTCGTCAACTCGCATCACCATGTGGGGATGACGCCGCTGCAACTTGGTTCGCCCGACCACCCGCTTGAACTGTGGTTCGCAAGCCGCATCCCCGGACGCAAGCTCGATCTATACCTCGACACACTCTATTCCGCGTTCGAGATGATCGCGTCGGGTGTAACCACCGTTCAGCACATCCAGGGCTGGATGACCGGCGGCTACGATACGATTCACTCAGGCGCCACCCAGGTCCTCGACGCCTACCGCAAGATCGGCATGCGCGGTTCCTATTGCTACGCCGTCCGCGAACAGAACCGCCTCGTCTATGAGGCCGACGACGCCTTCTGCGCCCGCCTGCCTGCCGACCTCGGCGCAAAGCTCGGGGCCTATCTAAAATCCCAGTATCTGCCCTTCGATGATTTCCTCAGGCTGTTCGACCAACTGACGGAGGAAAACAACGGACAGACGCTCACCCGCATACAGCTGGCGCCCGCCAACCTGCACTGGTGCACCGACGAGGGCCTTGTGGCGCTCAACGCCAAGGCGAAGGCCGCCAATGTGCCCATGCACATGCATCTGCTGGAAACCGCCTTCCAGAAGGAGTATGCGCTCAAGCGCACCGGCAAGACCGCGCTGAAACATCTCCATGATCTGGGCGTGCTCGGCCCCCACATGACCCTCGGGCACGGGGTCTGGCTGACGGCGGAGGAAATCGACATCGCCGCGCAGACCGGCACGTGCATCTGCCATAACTGTTCCTCGAATTTCAGGTTGCGGTCCGGCCTCGCCCCACTCAATGTCTGGGAGAAGAAGGGCATCAATGTGGGAATGGGCCTGGATGAAGCGGGGATCAATGAAGACCGCGACATGCTGCAGGAATTGAAGCTGGCGCTGCGCGTTCACCGAACCCCGGGCCTTGACGACGATGTCCCCACACCGTCCCAGATCGTCCGCATGGCGACAGAAGGCGGCGCGAAGACGACCGCATTCGGGACAGAGATCGGACGACTGGATCCAGGCCGCTTCTTCGACGCCGTGCTGATCGACTGGAACGCCGCGACCTATCCCTTCCAGGATCCGGACATTCCCATGCTCGACGCCGTAGTCCAGCGGGCGAAATCGCAGCATGTTTCCGCAGTGTTCGTTGATGGCGAGGTGATCTTCGCCGATGGTAAGTTCGCTCATGTGGATCGCGACGCGGTTCTGAGGGAGATCCACGACATTCTCGCGAAACCCAGAACTGACGAGGACATCGCGCGCCGCGAACTGGGGATCGCTGTTTTCCCCCATGTGCAGAAATTCTATGAAGATTATCTGCCGAAGACGGAGCGCTCCCCTTTCTATGCGGCCTCGTCGGCGGTTTGAGCGCACCTTTCCATCCAAACCGGTCGGGTTGCCCGGGGCGATTGTTTCCAACAGGGCGGAGCCTTGATAAGCTCACCCGGGCTGAGATGGTGACAGGTCATGGTGCTGCTTTGCGACCATGATCTCAACCACGGTCAAGGAGTCTTGATACATGTCTATTCTTATCCGCGGCGGTACGGTGGTGAACTTCGATCAGTCGGTGCAGGCCGATGTGCTGATCGAGGGTGGCCTGATCAAGGCGGTCGGACCGGGGCTGGCGGTTCCGCCCGGCGCCGAGGTGATTGATGCGGGCGGCGCCTATGTGATGCCGGGCGGGATCGATCCCCATACCCATCTTGACATGCCCTTCATGGGAACCTCAACCACGGACGATTTCGAAACAGGCACGCGCGCAGCCCTGTCGGGCGGCACCACCATGGTGGTGGACTTCTGCCTGCCGAGCCCCGGCCAGTCGCTTCTGGAGGCCTATGAGGAATGGCGGCGCAAGGGCGAGAAAGCCCTTTGCGACTATGGCCTGCACATGGCCATCACCTGGTGGGACAAACAGGTGTTCGATGAGATGGCGACTGTCGTCAACACCCATGGAATCAACACGTTCAAGCATTTCCTCGCCTACAAGGGCGCATTGATGGTCGATGACGACCAGATGTATCATTCCTTCTCGCGCTGCGCCCAACTGGGCGCAATGCCGCTTGTCCATGCTGAGAATGGCGACATCGTTTTCCGCCTGCAACAGCATTACTTCGATATCGGCGTGACCGGACCGGAGGGGCACTCCTACTCCCGCCCCCCGGAGGTCGAAGCCGAGGCCACCAACCGGGCGATCATGATCGCCGACATGGTTGGCGCGCCTGTCTACATCGTACACACCTCCTGCCGGGAGGCCCATGAAGCCATCGCGCGGGCGCGGGCTGCGGGCAAGCGGGTCTATGGGGAGCCCCTCATCCAGCATCTGGTGCTGGACGACAGCGTCTATCAGTCCAAGGACTGGGATTATGCGGCGCAACGCGTCATGTCCCCGCCGTTCCGCGACAAGTCTCATCAGGACAGTCTCTGGGCAGGCCTGCAGTCGGGCTCGCTGCAGGTGGTGGCGACCGACCATTGCGCCTTCGACACCGCCAAGAAGCGCTTCGGCGTCGGCGATTTCCGCAAGATCCCCAACGGCACCGGCGGGCTGGAAGATCGCATTCCCATGCTCTGGACCCATGGCGTGCGCACGGGGCGCCTGACCCATCAGGAATTCGTCGCGGTCACCTCGACCAATATCGCCCGCATTCTCAATCTCTATCCCAAAAAGGGCCGCATCGCCGCAGGGTCCGACGCGGATCTCTACATTTTCGATCCCGCCGCAGAGAAGACGATCACGGCGGCGAAGCAAAAAAGCGCCATCGATTACAATGTTTTCGAAGGGCATAGGGTGCAGGGCCTGCCGGTGGTGACCATCGCTGGCGGCAAGATCGCCTACCGCAATGGCGAGGTGACCGCAAAAATGGGCGATGGAAAATATGTGGCGCGCGATCCCTTCCCAGCCGTTCATGTCGCCAATACCACATGGAAGGAGTTGACGAAGCCAAGGGCTGTCGGGCGGCTCGAAGTGACGCCGTGAACGCGCCGCACTTATCGTTGCCGAATCTTGCCATCAATCCCCAGCGCCTGTGGGACATGCTGATGGAGACCGCCCGCTTTGGCGGCACGCCCAAGGGCGGGATCAGGCGGCTGACCCTGACCCAGGAGGACAAGCAGGTGCGCGACTGGTTTCGCGCTCAGGCTGAAGGGCTTGGCTGTGTTGTGACTGTTGATGAAATCGGCAACATGTTCGCGACGCGACCCGGCAAGCGCTCGGATCTGAAGCCTATCGCCATGGGCTCCCATCTGGATACGCAGCCGACAGGTGGCAAATTTGACGGCGTATTGGGTGTCCTTGGCGCGCTGGAAGCGATGAAAACTCTGGTGGAGGCGGGATACGAAACCAATGCCCCCATCGAGATCGTCAACTGGACCAATGAGGAGGGATCCCGCTATGCGCCGGCGATGCTGGCGTCTGGGGTTTATGCGGGCGCCTTTTCAAGGGATTACGCCTATGGGCTTGAGGATCGGCAGGGCATCCGCTTCCTCGATGCGCTCGAGGCGATCGGCTATCGCGGGCTGGATCCGGTGGGAGCCCATCCATTTCAGGCCATGTTCGAACTGCATATCGAGCAAGGCCCTATTCTTGAAGAGGAAGGCAAGATGATCGGCGTGGTGCAGGGCGTTCAGGGCATGCGCTGGTACGAAGTGACAGTGACAGGCCAGGACGCTCACACCGGGGCCACGCCGATGCATCTGCGCAAGAACGCCTTGCTGGGTGCAGCGCGACTTGTCGATCGCATCGACTCCATCGCCCATGCCCACGCGCCGCACGCCGTGGGAACGGTAGGGCTGATCGAAAATCGTCCGAACAGCCGCAACGTGATACCGGGCGAGGTGTTTTTCACGATCGACTTCCGCCACCCGGATGACGAGGTGCTGGCGGCGATGGAGGTGGAGCTGCGCGCCGCCTTGTCCGAAATCCTCACCCCCTTGGACCTGGCCTGGGACGAGAAGCGGATCTGGGACTGCCCGCCGGTGAAATTCCATTCCGAACTCATCGAATGCGTAAGGATCGGCGCCGACAAGGCCGGCTTGTCACACCGCAACATGATTTCAGGCGCGGGCCACGACGCAGCCTATGTGGCGCGCGTGGCGCCGACCACGATGATCTTCGTCCCATGCCTAGGCGGAATAAGCCACAACGAGGCGGAGTCAACGTCCATGGAAGAATGCGCGGCAGGCGCCCAGGTACTGCTGAATTCTGTCCTCGAATATGATAGCCGCCTTGTATCGATGTGATACATAATTCTATCGTTTTATTGAGATCAATGACCGATCTTTACCCGGCCTGCTTGTCTCCTTCAACCAGACGAAGGAGAGATCGCATGCAGGCGCCAAAGACCTTTATGGTTAAAAAATCGGCAAGACGATCATGCTTGCGGCAAACATGCCCTCAAATCATGCAAAACATTTGAGCAGAGATCTTCTGGAAGGCAAGGCGCACCTCTCTGTTTCCGACGCACGACGCTGGCGCGTACACAACCTGCTCAAGCGTCCGCCCTACCCCGGTCCCGTCTTCTAACCACGCCGCAGCTTCAACACCGCCCGAGCCGAAACCTCTTTTGTTCACTGTCCCTCAGACCCTGCGGTAATTTCACGCCAAAGAGGACATCAGGGCCAGCCTCTTGCGCCTGATCAAACGACCCCTGCAGACTCCCTCGACTTACCAATCGCGCCTCAATGGCACATGCTTTGCTTTGCTTCACCCAACGAAAGCGGTCGCCCTCCGATAAGGCGCTCGTCGGCAGGTGGCTTGATGGCGGTTCCCTCAATTCTCGAATTGGTAAGTCTGTCGAAGCGCTATGGCGATGTCCTGGCGGTCGACCATATAGATTTGAAAATTCCCGCCGGAACCTATTGCTGCCTTCTGGGTCCATCTGGCTGCGGCAAGACGTCAAGCTTGCGCATGATCGCCGGTCACGAAAGCGTGAGCGGTGGCGATGTCATTCTGGGAGCACGCAATATCACGGATCTCGCGCCGGCCGAGCGGTCGACGGCGATGATGTTTCAATCCTATGCGCTGTTTCCGCATCTGTCGGTCCTCGACAATGTCGCTTTCGCCCTGAAAATGCGGGGGGTTGACAAGACCTCCCGCCACGCCACCGCGCAGACCCTGCTGGAACTGGTGGATATGGCGCCATATGCCGCACGCCTGCCTGCCCAACTGTCAGGAGGACAGCAGCAACGTGTCGCGCTTGCCCGGGCGCTCATCACCGCTCCCCAGATATTGCTGCTGGATGAGCCCCTTTCGGCGCTTGATCCATTCCTGCGATTGCGGATGCGGTCCGAGTTGAAGAAACTGCAAAGGGAATTGGGAATCACGTTCATTCATGTGACCCATTCACAAGATGAAGCCATGGCTCTGGCCGATCTCGTTGTGCTGATGAACGGCGGCAGGATCGAACAGAAAGGCTCCCCGCGCGAAGTCTTCAACCAACCACGCAGCGAGTTCGTGGCCCGCTTCATCGGCGGTCATAATGTCGTCGTCCAGAACGATCGCAAGGTCGCAGTACGCAATGATCATCTGAAACTGCTGCCGCTACGCCCCGACGCCGAGGCCTCTGAACACTCCGTCATCGACGCGCTCGTATCACAGATCGAATACCAGGGCGCGCATGTCCGCGTGAGCCTGATGACATCAACCGGTCAGGATCTGACCGCCGAAATTCCGGACCACGACTTTGACGCGGCGCCTGTCTCGCTCGGGCAGGCCATTCACGCCGCATGGGATCCCGCGCGCGCAAGCCCGCTGGAATAAACGCAGACAACCAGCCTATAAACCAAAGGAGTTCAGCATGACTGATGATACGCCTTCCAGAACCAACATTGACCGTCGCTCTGTCCTCAAAGGCGCCGCTGGCGCATTTGGTGTTGCCGCTGGCTCGGGCGCCATTACCGGCTTTCCCTATGTGCGCTCCGCCGAACCGAAGGTCTTGCGCTATCTTGGCACAGCCGTGAACGAAGGCGACGACATCTCCAAGAAATTCTTTGCCGACACCGGCATCAAGATCGAATATATCACCGCCACCACGGATGATGTCACCAAGCGCGTCGTGACCCAGCCCAATTCCTTCGATGTTCTGGACACCGAATATTTCTCCCTCAAGAAGCTTGTTCCGTCAGGCAACATTCTTGGATTGAGCGCCAAGAAGATCAAGGAATTCGATAATATCACCCCCGTCTTCACCAAGGGCGAACTGCCGAGCGGCAAGAAGATCGGCGGCCAGGGTACAGCGCCCTGGAAGGTGCTCTATCTGGAAGGCGCTGGTTCGAAGACCTTCTCGACCACAGCGACTGATTTCGTGACCCTGATCCCCACCGTCTATAACGCCGACACCTTGGGGATTCGCCCGGACCTTATCAAGCGCCCAATCAACTCATGGGCTGAATTGCTCAATCCCGAGTTCAAGGGCAAGGCCTCGATCCTCAACATCCCGTCGATCGGCATCATGGACGCCGCCATGGTCGTGGAAGCCACAGGCCAGTACAAATACCCCGACAAGGGCAACATGACGAAGGCCGAGATTGACCTGACCATCAAGATTCTCATCGAGGCGAAGAAGGCTGGCCAGTTCCGCGCTTTCTGGAAGGACTTCAACGAGAGCGTCAATTTGATGGCTTCCGGCGAAACGGTCATCCAGTCCATGTGGTCGCCCGCCGTGACCAAGGTGCGCTCTCAGGGCATTCCCTGTGTCTTCCAACCGCTCAAGGAAGGCTATCGCTCCTGGGCTTCAGGTTTCTGCGTCTCGAAGGGCGTGAGCGGCGAGAAGCTCGAATGGGCCTATGAATTCGTGAACTGGTTCCTGTCTGGCTGGGCGGGCGCCTATCTCAACCGTCAAGGCTACTACTCCGCAGTGCTGTCAACCGCCAAAGCCAATATGGAGCCCTATGAATGGGCTTACTGGATGGAAGGCAAGGCGGCGGAGAAGGACATCAAGGCGCCCGACGGCTCACTGCTGGAGAAGGCTGGCGCGGTGCGCGATGGCGGCTCCTATGACGACCGCATGGGCAATGTGGCCTGCTGGAATGCGGTGATGGACGAAAACGACTACATGGTCCGCAAGTGGAATGAATTCATCGCTGCTTGACGATTGACGGTCAGCGCCGCCATGCAAGGCGGCGCTGATCCCCTCCTCGCTGACTTTATTCGCATAAGCCTCAACGGTGCATTTGATGGTTCGGCCCTCCACATCCCTCAAGTCCTGGTGGCAGGCGGCCCCGATGATGCTCGTTTTTGCGCTATTCTTCATCCTGCCCTTGTTGCTGGTCGTGATTGTCAGCGCCTGGGATTATAATGAATACGAAATTATCCCGGCCCTCAGCTTTCGAGGATATACGGACACTTTCGAAGGCTGCATTGCGGATCTGCCCAATCTCTGCACAATCCTCAAAACCTATGTGAAGACCCTGAAGCTCTGTTTCCTGACATGGATACTGACCCTGCTTATCGGCTTCACGGTCGCCTATTTTCTTGCATTCCATGTACGCTCGAAAACCTGGCAGATCATGCTGTCTTTGATCTGCACCATTCCCTTCTGGACTTCCAATGTGATCCGCATGATCGCCTGGATTCCCCTGCTGGGTCGCAACGGCGTCGTGAACCAGGGGCTACAATCCCTTGGACTGATCCCCGCCCCGCTCGAGTGGTTGCTATTCTCCGAATTCGCGGTCGTTCTGGCCTTCGTGCATCTTTTCACCTTTTTCATGGTGGTGCCGATTTTCAATTCCATGATCCGGATCGACCGCGTCCTGATCGAGGCGGCCTATGACTGCGGCGCGAGTTCATGGCAGACCCTGACGCAGGTCATCATTCCCCTGGCCAAGCCTGGAATCGTGATCGGCTCGATCTTCGTCATCACCATCGTCATGGGGGATTTCGTCACCATCGGCGTCATGGGCGGCCAGCAGATCGCCTCAGCAGGAAAGATCATCGAAACGCGCTTGAACGCCCTCCAATTTCCAGCCGCCGCCGCCAACGCCGTCATTTTGCTGGGCACGACTATCTTCATCATCATGTCGCTTGCCCGTCTCGTCAACATTCGCAAGGAATTGTGAGATGCGAGACAAGCGATCCGGATCCTTCTATCTTCTCGCCGCCTTCTTTGCGGTATATGTGCTGTTTCTCTATGGGCCGATGTTCGCCATTTTCGTGCTGTCGTTTCAGGGACCCGAAGGCGGCTTGACATTCCCCATGAATGGCGTGTCGCTGCACTGGTTTGGCAAGGTTTTTTCAGGCGGCGGAATCGTCGACATCGGCGCCGCCTTCAAGCGCTCCCTGAAGCTTGGGCTGGTGACGATGATCCTCACTGTGGTGATTTCAGTCGCGGCAGGCATGGCCTTCCGTCGGCGCTTTGCGGGCTCGTCAGTCCTCTTCTACACCGCCATCGCCAGCCTCATCATGCCCTCCATCATCACCTCGCTGGGCATCGCACTGGAATTTCGTCTGATCGACGATGTGATTTCGCATTACGGACCGACCTATGGTTGGCGTTGGGCCGCCAACTGGACCACAGGCATGGGGCTCTTCACCTCCGGCCTTGGCGCCCATCTGACCTGGACCCTGCCCTTTGGCCTCCTCATCATGTTCGCCATTTTCAATCGCTTCGATCATCGGCTGGAGGAGGCCGCTCGGGATCTTGGCGCGACGCCATGGCAAACCTTTCGATATGTGGTGCTGCCGATCATCTTGCCTTCGGTGATCGGAATCGGGCTCTTCGGCTTTACGCTCTCGTGGGATGAACTGGCGCGATCCTCCCAGGCCATCGGCTCGGTCAATACGCTGCCGCTGGAATTGCAGGGCCTGACGACCACCATCACCAAACCAGACATCTATGCGCTCGGAACCATCACGACCGCCGTATCCTTCCTTGTCATCTTCTCCGCGCTCGGGATGATACGGTGGATGCAAAGCAGGCAGGCGCGCCATGGTTCGGACGCAGGCAAGGGGCTCGTGTGACCTTATGAAAATCCTGATCGTGAACCCCAACACGACCGCCGCAATGACCGACAAGGTCCGGTCTGCCGCCTGCATCGTCGCGGCGCCGGGGACGCAGATCATCGCCGTCAATCCCGGCGATGGCCCCGTTTCCATCGAAGGCTATTATGACGAGGCCTTCAGCGTACCCGGACTTTTGCGCGAAATCGCCAAGGGCGAGACCCAATCAGTGGCGGCCCATATCATCGCCTGTTTCGACGACACGGGTCTTGAAGCTGCACGGTCTCTGGCGCGCGCGCCGGTCATCGGCATCGGCGAGGCGGCCTTTCACCTCGCCAGCCTCGTCAGCCACCGCTTCAGCGTAGTGACCACCCTGTCGCGGTCCATCGCGGCCATCGAAACCAATCTCATGAAATATGGCCTGAGCCAGCGCTGCGCCCGGGTGAGGGCCGCCGAGGTGCCAGTCCTGTCTTTGGATGATCCGGCGTCGCAGGCTTCGCTAAAAATCAGCGAGGAGATCGAACGGGCCAAACTGGAGGACCGCGCCGAAGCCATCGTGCTGGGCTGCGCGGGCATGGCGGACCTTGCCGCACGCCTCACGAAACAACATGGACTGCCCGTGATCGACGGAGTGGCCAGCGCCGTCAAGCTTGCGGAGGCCATCGGCGCACTGGGTTTGCAAACGTCCAAGCTCGGCGCCTATGCGAGCCCGCTCGCAAAGCCCTATCTCGGGCAGTTCGAGGGTGACGCGCGGGGTTGAAACCGCTGACTTACAGCGTCGCGCGCAATTTCCGCCCGGCAAACCGAGTTTCCTGCCCCCCAGATCAGGCGATCGTCACATAGGCGCCGCCATTCACATGCAGCATCTGTCCGGTCATGTACCGGCATTCCTCGCTGCACAGGAACCTCGTCAGATTGGCGATTTCCTGCATCTCGCCCGGACGGCCAAGCGGTGCGTGCACTTTAAGTGGAACCCGCCCGGCGACAGGCGGCCGTACATCGATCTTCCCCGGCACGATGCAATTCACCGTAATGTTATCTGGCGCCAGTTCAGATGCGAGCGACCCTGTCATTCCGGCTAGTCCAGCCTTCGCCGCAGCTACATGAGCACGCTGCGGTCGGCCGGAATGACCGGACCCACCCCCAATATTGATAATCGCGCCACGACCAAGTGCGCGCATGTGGGGAACGCAAGCCTGCACACAGAAAAATGTTCCGTCAAGCGTAGGTCCAAGCGTGGCGCGCCATTCCTCGAGAGTGATGTCCATGACATTCCGGAAACTGCGAATATTGGCGTTATTGACCAGAATGCCTGGCGCACCGAAAGTTGAAACGGTCGTCTCGACAATGCGCCGCACATCATCCTGACGTGTCACGTCCCCCTGTATCGCGACAGCCTTGCCTCCAGCCTCCAGGAATTCCTTTACCATCGCATTGGCGCCAGCGGCGGCGTTTCGATAGTTGATGGCGACGGCGGCGCCCGCCATAGCCAAAGTCCGCGCAATCACCGCGCCCGTATTAACGCCTGCGCCCGTCACAATCGCGACTTCACCGGCAAGCTCACTGGTTACGGCGCTCATTTCAATGTCCTCCGATTGCAAAATACTGACGCCGATTGCGTTAGTCGCCGATATTGCCAGCAAGGTCCCTTATTTCTGGCGCCGTCTTCATCAACTGATCGACCATCTCCGCAATCTTGGCGCCTGGCACAAGAGTGACAACAAGGCCCTGCCGCTCCGCCTCTGCATTCAACTCGGGGTCACGCACTGCGTTAGTAAAGGCGTCACGCAGGGCCGCGACGCGCAAGACCGGCAGACCAGGCGGTGCGAACATCGGACGCCCCATCCGCACGCCAGTAGAAAACAGAGCGAACACTTGTCGATGCTGATCGCTTTTGGCGAAATTATAAATCGAGGGTGCATTGACGCCCGCAATGGGATCTTCCTCCATGCTGAGAAGATATCTCAATCTTCCGCTGGCTATATCGGGTCCATAAGACCGCCTGATTTGCGACAGGCTCTGGCACAGTCCGTGGACTTCGCCCCGATCCATCGCGAGCTTTGCGTCAATGGAACTTTGATAGCCCTCTACAAGCTTCATTTTGGCGCCCAGCAGGCGATTGAGCATGGGAGGCACCGTACTCAAGGCAGACCCCTCCCCTGCTCCGGCCATGATCACCTCCTTCTCGAACATCTCGGAGGCCCTCTGCACCGGAGACGTGTCGGACACGATGCAGACCCGGCTGGTCGTTTCTGGGCTTCCGATCCAGTTCAGTTTGACCGGATCAAACTGCACCGCCTTGTCACCGGCCAGCGCCTTGAAAGTCGCGTTTCGGCTAGTCATGGCTAGGGCTGTGCCATCCTTGGGCGCAAGATTATACATCGAGTTCGTCGCGCGGATGCCGCCGGCGCCTGGCATATTCTGAACAACAAATGACGGATTACCAGGCAAATGCTTGCTCATGTAACGAGCCATCATGCGCGCCCAAACATCATAATCCCCGCCCGCAGCGGAGCCAACAGTTATCGTCACCCGTTGACCCTTGTAAAAATCAGCGACAGGGTCAGCGGCCGCACACTCCGCACATGCAGACAACGCAAGACCAATGACAAACAGTTTCGAGTAGACGCCTCTTGTCATTTCTTCCTCCTGAAGGATGGGCGGATAGACCGCGGGCATCCTCGATTTCCTCAATAGGTTCGATGGAAAAGGGCCTTGCAATGGCTACATTGACGAGGTCCTCAAGCCACCCGAACAAGCAGGCGGTCCACCATTCAAGCAAGCCTAGTCCTCGTCCCCTTTCACAAATCGATCGAGGAGCAACAGCAGAAAGACCAATCCAAGCTGAATCAGCGCGATGACGGCCAGCACACCCAATTTGCCCTGTTCGTAATAGGACAATAGCGCGACGGTCAGCGTTTCGGTTCCGCCTTGATAAAGCAGCAGTGGAATCGTCAGGTCTCGCGCTGCGACAGCGAAGACAATGATGAATGTGGCGACGGCGCCTCGCCGCAGCAGCGGTCCCCAGACATAGGCGGCGGTCTTCAACCAGGAACCGCCATGGACCCGCGAACATTCATCAAGTTCCGGGCTGATCTGGTGAATGGAAGATTGCATGGTCGCTGCGCCCAGCGGCAATCCCTTCACCACAAATCCGATGATGATGACCAGCGAAGTCCCGTAAAGATTGAAAGGCTCTGGCGGAAGCGCCCACGCCCACAGGAGCGCGAGTCCCATGACAATGCCCGGCAATGTCCAGGGCGCCCAGGCGGCAAGCTCCAGATACCGACCGAGCCAGTGAGTTGACCGCACACGGATATAGCCAATCAAACCACCGATCAGCACGACCACCGAAGCCGCCGCAGCGGAATAGATGATCGTATTGCGCATTCCGTTAACGGCTTTCTGATCTTTGAAAACATTGCGCCAGTTATCCAGCGTCATGATATCCCATTGGTAGAATCCGAAAATCGGGAAGAAGGAATTCACGACGATCTGGCCAACCGGGATCACGATTGCCAGAACGAAGTAGAGCACAAAAAGCCCAAAGATTGTCCAGCGAACAAGGTTGGGTAGCTTCAATTTGCCCGGCCGATATCCCTTGCCGGTGACGACCGTGAACTGTCGGCCCGCAACCCTTCGCCACTGTAAGGCGAGCAAAGCGAATGTCGTCACGATCAGCAGGATCGACAAGGCCGTCGCAGACCCATATTGCGGCGGATGCCGGTAAGCCAGCATGCGATAGATTTCATTCGAGAAAAGATAGACCCCACCGGGATTACCGAACAAGAGCGGATTTTCAAATGATTCAAGCCCGTGAATGAACACAAGCATCGAGACGCTCATGATCGCCGGCGTCAGCATCGGCAGGGTGATCGTCAGCATGGCGCGATACTTGTTCGCTCCCAGTGTAATGGCGGCCTCCTCATAGGAGGCGTCCATCGTCTTGAAGAAGCCAACAAGCATGAGGAACATGAAGGAAATCGTGCCAAGCGAGGCATGAAATATGAGGCCACCCCATCCATAGAGATTGATCACGGGTTCTCGAATGCCGAACCAGTCCGCCGCCAGAATGTTGATAAGCCCGTTTTGCGGGTTTCCGAGCATCAGCCATGAAATGCCCGTGAGCAGGTCCGGCACAAAGAATGGAACGGGAATGAGCCAATTCATGGCGCGGGCATAGGGCACGTCGGTGCGAGCCACCGCCCAGGCGAACAAAAGCGCAAAGCTCAGCCCTATGGCAAGACGCGCGGTAGCGAAGATAACGCTGTTGACGAGAATCGGCAAAAGATCCCAGCTTTCCAGCCATGTTTCATAACTGCGCAGCGTGAACCGTCCAAGATTCCCCGGCTGTCCAGTGTAAAAACTGGCGACCAGCAAGACGACAAAGGGATAGACAACCAATATGAGCAGTACGATCGCCAGCAGCCAGCAAAACAAGGAAGACTTGAGACCAAGCCGGTTGATCCATGACACGGGAACATCGGGCGGCGCCGCTTTATCAAAAAAACGCGGGAAAGAACTCCGCGCAGAATTTCTGTCAACCGCGCTCATTTGTAGAGAACCATTTCGGAGGGTGAGATGGCGAGCATGACCTGCGCATCAATGTCCCAACGAGACCCACCGGTTGCTTTCACCTTGATTGACGTCGCCGGGTTGAGCGCCACCAGATATTCATGGTGGTCGCCACTATAGGCGCGCCCACTGATCCGCCCGGGCAAATGCACGAGCCCATCGCCTGGTGACATTTGCTGCGCGAGCATGGCGATTTTCTCAGGACGTATGAACAAGCAGGCTGGGCGCCCGGAGGCCGTCTCGACATCCGGCGGCGCCGAGCGTACGGAGTCCCGCGGCAACGAAATTCGTACCGAGGCGTCGAATGTGGGCAAGTCAAAAGCTGCTTCAGCTCCGACTACCTCGTATGGATCAGCAAGCTCGATCATGTTTCCCTTGCCGATGAACTCCGCCACGAAGCGCGTCGCAGGGCGCTCATAAATATCTTCAGGCGTGCCGATTTGCTCGATGCGACCCTGGTTCATGACAACAAGCCGATCCGACAAGGTCAGCGCTTCATCCTGATCATGGGTTACGAACAGCGCTGTCAATCGCACACGCTGCTGCATCATGCGGAGCTCGAAACGCATATGTTCGCGAAGCTTCGCATCGAGATTGCTGAGCGGTTCGTCGAGGAGAAGAATCTGCGGCTGGAAGACCAAAGCTCTCGCAAGGGCGACCCGCTGCTGCTGACCTCCCGAGAGTTTCGTTGCGGACTTTTCGCCATAACCCGACATGCCGACGAGATCGAGGACATCGCGCACTTTCTCGGCGATCTGCGCCTTTGGAACGCGGCGCATTCGCAGGGGATAGGCCACATTCTCCGCCACGGTCATATGAGGCCAGATCGCGTAGGACTGGAACACCATGCCAAGCCCGCGATTTTCGGATGGGACGTCTATGTTCCTTGATGAGTCATAAATCGTGTTTTCGCCAATCCTGATGCTTCCGCCCGATGGTTCCTCAAGTCCCGCCACCATGCGGAGAGTCGTGGTCTTGCCGCAGCCCGAGGGGCCCAGCAGCGTCAACATTTCCCCATCGCGCGCGCTGAGATCAGACGGATGCACAGCAGTGAACGAGCCAAACCGTTTGGTCAGCTTCGTGAGATGTATCTCTGGCAAAAACCCCCTCCCCGAAGATGCCGCTCGCGCACCTGCTATGCAAATACGACAGCGAGCAAGATCTAGTCGCCATGCACATAAAGCAAAGGACGTTAGTCCAGCACTCTACAGTTTTGGCGAACGGCGCGACCTCCGAATTAATTGCTTTATTCAAACATCCTCTGAGCCGGGACGTTGTGTTAAACATGACCGCCCTCAGAACATTGTCAAGTCGGCGCCGTCCGAGGGCATCTGGCGCCACGATCAAAAACATGTTCTCATGGAGTCAAAAGCGGCGTGCAGACATCGAATTTGTCTGCGAAGAGCGCGATGAGAGGGGGGAGGTATTCACCATGTCCATGCGGATTTCGCGGCTTAACCTCATTAAGGGTCTGGGATCTTTATTGTTAGGAGCGCTGATCGCCCAGGCCGCACTCGCTCAACAACTTCCCACGAATATCGCAAACGATCCGATCACCCAACTCGTGGGCCCCGAGATCATGGCGGCGGCCGTGAAGGAAGGAACGCTGACGTGGTACGGTTCGAGCACATCGCAGGATTTTCTGGAGAATGGAGGGAAGGAGCGGTTTGAAAAGCGCTTCGGCATCAAGCTGAAAACAGTGTTCGCACCCTTGCGCAACATTACGGACCGATTGCGTACGGAGACTGCTGTCGGCAAGGTGGTCGCCGATGTCTTCGACGGCAATGATCAATATATGCTGGAGCTTTATGACCTTGGCGTTCTGATGAAGTTCCGGCCGCCGTCACCCGAACTGAACAGGATCAACCCCATCACATTTGTGCGAGAACCGGAAGGTTACTGGTCCCCCGTCCACCTGAGCGCGCAGGGCATCATCGTCAACACAAGAATGGCCGACCCCAAGGAAATCACGTCCTACTGGGATCTGATCAACCCGAAATATCGCGGCAAGGTCGGCATTCGTGACCCTCGCGCATCCAGCGGGGGCGCCTGGCATATGCTGAACATCTACGAACAACAGGGTCTTGGCGTCGACTACATCAGAAAGCTGCAGGAAGTCGTGAAACCCTCCATCGTGGGCGGGTCGGCAGATGCTATGCGCGACGCGGTCGTGCGAGGGCAATTCGCAATAGGCTTCTCAGGTCGGGGGGAAAACTTCCGCGATCTCCCGAAAGGCGCGCCACTCGCATGGGTCGTGCCTAAAGAAGGAATGGCGTGGACCCCCTCATCTCTCGCCATCCTGAAGGATGCGCCGCACCCGAACGCAGCAAAGGTGATGCTGACCTGGTTCTTCGAAGTGCCCCAACTCCAGTTATGGACCGACACCGGGCGACCGGTTCCCCATCCCGACGTCAAAGTCCCGGTTCCCGAGATGAGCGTCTCCAACTACCCATTGATGGCGCGCATTCCTGACAAACATCTTGCGGAGCCAAATTTCTTCTTCAAGGAAATGGAGCAGATCTTTGGTGTCCGATAGGCGCCAGCGCGGGGTTTGCGGGACCCCTCACCCTCTTGAACCATAGAGCAAGCGACATTTATTTCATCGCTGTCACTTCCACCTCAACCTTGAACTGCGGAAGGGTAAACCCGGTGACGATCACCAGCGTGGATGCAAAGTTGGGATTGGTGACATAGCGGGCGCGAACGGCGCTATAGATCGGAAAGTAAGACCGATCAGTCACAAAACCTGTAAAACGCAAGACATCATCGAAGGTCATCCCGGCACTGGCGAGGATTGCCCTGATGTTCTCGAAACACAGAATGGCCTGCGCCTCCACGTCATCAGGTATTTCGCCACTCAGCGTTGCGCCGAGTTGGCCAGACGCGAAGAGCATGCGGGCGCCCACGGGCGCGACAACCGCGTGGCTATAGGGCGCCAGGGGAGGCGCGATCTCAGGGGGATTAATGGCGGTGCGCATAAGGGATCCCTTTGACTGGTTGTTGCGCTGAACCTTGCCGCGCGCCTCAGGCCTCTGGCGGCGGTGTGATCTCAAAGCCGGACGAGGTCGCCACAAAGCCGAAGATCTGCTTGATGTTGTAGAGCGCCGCCTGCCAGCAGAAATCGGGGGAGGTTGTAGCGGCGCAATCCTCCACCAGAATGGTGTCGTAGCCCAGAAAATTCGCGTCCGCGAGCGTATGCAGCACGCATTGATCCGCATTGACGCCGCTGAAAAGCAGCGTCTTCACGTCGAGATTGCGCAGGATGGAATCGAGCGGCGTATCCCAGAAGCCGGACATGCGATGTTTGGAAACATGGATGTCCGAGGCCTCCTGCTGCAGCTCATCCACGATCTGCGCGGACCAACTCCCTTCCGTCAGAACGGGCGAACCCGTCTTCGGCAAGGAATCCCCAAGCCCCACGCCCAAGCCTGAGCCATTATAGACATGCAGCAAGGCGGGCGAGAGATTCATCCGGTCAGGCCGCGCGCCCCAGTTCAGCCAGATGATCGGCACATGGGCGGCACGCAGTTGCGGTAGGAAGGCGTTGAGCGGCGCGATGGGCGCGCGCGCGGGCGCCACATCGACGCCAATGGAGGCCAACCAGCCGTCAGCGTGGCAAAAATCATTCTGCATATCGACCACGATCATCGCCGTGCGCGCCAGATCGATGGTGATCGGCTTGGGCTGCGCCGTCACCTGCACAGGCATCGCGCTGCGCATGGGGCGAACCAGATCAGCATGATCCGCGCTGACCCGCCAGGAAGCGGGCCTGGAGGCGCCGAGGGAACGCAGGTCAGATGACGATGCAGACATATTCATTTGCGCTCCTCGATGCTCGCGTTACCATGTCGCTTCGCGTCAACTCATTCTTTGCGGCAAGAAAATTGCTTCGCATTTTCACCCAAGCAGACGGTCAGGAAACAACCCATGACGCAATCCCCTGTCATCGCGCGCCGCGCCGCCGATTACGAAACCTTTCGCATCGCGCTGGAGGACACCAACCGCATGGCGCTGATCGCCGATCCCATTCGCGACAAGGTGCCCTTCACCGCGATCATCGAAATTTTCGACGCCCATGGAAAGACGCCTCCGAACACCCATCAGGACGCCTTTGAATTGTTCCATGTGCTCTCGGGAAGCGGCATCGCCTATTGCAATGGCGAGACCTTTCCGATCACACGTGGCGACAGCTTTGTGGTGCGTCCCGGCCACGAGCATGTGGTCGAAAACCCCAATGATGAACGCCTCTATTGCCTCACGGTGATGATGCCGAACGAAGGCTTTGCGGAACTGATTCATGCAGGCGTCAAGCAGGGGCTGGACGCTGGCGATCTCATGGCGATCGCCGGCGTCCAGACCTCATGAGAGGTCCGAGAGCGGAAAATCCGTCACGTCGCGCAGCAGTTCGATGAATCCGAGCGCCTGATGCTCGGCGGTGAGGCGTCCTTTTTCGGCCGTTGAAAGCGTGGCGTCACCCGCCGCGCCATCAGGATTGACGTCCCCCGCCATCCAGCCATAGGCGGGCATGCCCGTGGTGCGCAGGCGCTTGTAGC
>CANCSY010000021.1 GCA_947380915.1 Beijerinckiaceae bacterium | reverse complement strand
GCGCCGATGCGTTCCCGCAGGCCTGATTCGTGATACTCGTTCATCAGAAAGCCGACCGAGCCCCGGTTCATGCCATAGATCGGCTTGTGGGCGCCCATGAAGCGGTGCAGGCTCTGGAGCATGAGGCCATCGCCCCCCAGCGCCACCACCACATCGGCGTCTTCGGGCGCGACGTCGCCATAGGCCTTGCGCAGCCGCGCCAGCGCCTTCTCGGCCTCGTGCGTGCCGGAGGAGAGAAAGGCGATTCTATCGCAAGAGCGGTTCAGCGCGGGTTTCAACCCGGTCGAGGCGGGCATGGGGGCATCCAGGCGGCGAGGGCCGATGGGGCTTCATAACCCTTTCAGGCGCCTTGCGGAAGAGCTTCGCAATGACCAGATGCGTTACCCGCACAACAGGCGTTTCATCACATTGACGGAGATCAACTAAGTTGTTGGCGGGGTCCGAAAACTGCTAGGATCGCCGCGAGACTTGAACAGGTTCCCCGAAGGCTCTCCATGTCATCTCTGTGCGGCCTAGACGCCCCCCTCGCCCTCTGCCCGAACGGGAACACGTTTGGCGAATGCTCGCATTGCAAGGTTCGTGCGTTGAGCGTCTGTTCCGCCCTTGAGCCCGATGAGTTGGATGTCCTCGACAAGCTGGCCCGCCATGTGACCTTCGACAAGCGCCAGACCCTCTTCGCCCAGGGCGAATTGTCTGATGCGGTCTACAACATCACCTCCGGTTCTGTGCGCGTGTTCAAGCTTCTGCCCGACGGGCGTCGGCAGATCATCGGCTTCGCCTTGCCGGGGGATTTTCTCGGCCTCGCCCTGAGCGAGCGCAACGCCTTCTGCGCGGATGCGCTCACCGCCACGGCCGCGTGCCAGTTCTCCCGGGCCAGCTTCTCCGGCTTGCTGGACGCCAAGCCCCATCTGCTGCGCCGCCTGCATGATATGGCCAGCCATGAACTCAGCCTCGCCCAGGAGCAGATGGTGATTCTTGGCCGTCGCACGGCCGAGGAGAAGGTGGTGTCCTTCCTTCTGGGCCTGCGCAAACGCTGGTCGCGCATCGATGGCTCGACGGTTCATGTGCCCCTGCCCATGGGTCGGCAGGACATCGGGGATTTTCTGGGCCTGACGGTGGAGACGGTCAGCCGCATGATGACCAAGCTGGAGCGCGAGAAGGCCATCGTGATCGTCCCCGACGGGGTGCGTCTGCTGGATATGCCCCGCCTGATGGCCATGGCGGAAACCTGACCGGGCAGGGGTTTGATCCGGCGTCGGGATGCCTTATCCTGCCACTCGACCCTATCTCCGCTCCGGATCTTTTTTCATGACGCTTCCTGCTGATGACGAATATCTCGCCACCCTCAAATTCGGCGTGGGACAGCCTGTGCCGCGCAGCGAGGATCCCAGGCTCGTGCAGGGGCAGGGGACCTTCACCGATGACGTGAACGCCCCGGGCCAGGTCCATCTGGCCATGGTGCGCTCCACCCAGGCCCATGGCCTCATCCGCAAGATTGATACGGCGGCCGCCCGCGCCATGTCTGGCGTGCTCGCCATCTATACGGCGGCGGATTTCGAGGCGGCGGGCTATGGCGTCTATCCCCATCGCGTCGCCCTGAACAACCGCGACGGCTCGCCCCTCATCAAGCCCAAACGCTACGCGCTGGCGACCACGAAAGTCGCCTTTGTCGGCGACGCCATCGCCTGCGTGATCGCGCAGACGGCCACCGAGGCGCAGGACGCCGCCGAGGCTGTCATCGTGGATATCGACCCGCTTCCCGCCATTGTGGAAATGCGCGACGCCGTGAAGCCCGACGCGCCCCAGATTCTCGATGATGTGCCCGGCAATGTGGCGCTCGACTATCACTTCGGCGACAGCGACGCCGTGGAGGCTGCCTTCAAGTCGGCGGCCCATGTGACGAAGCTGCGCCTGCTCGACAGCCGCATCGTCGTCAACGCCATGGAGCCGCGCGCCTGCCTTGCAGAATATGATTCGGCTGAACAAAAGTTCACGCTCCATGCGCCCACCCAGGGGGTGAACGGCTCGCAGGCCAATGTGGCGGACATGATGAAGCTCCCGCTGGAGAAGATCCGCTTCGTCTCCATCAATGTGGGCGGCTCCTTTGGCCTCAAGGGCTCCATGTTTCCCGAATATCTCTGCGCCCTGCATGGCGCGCGCGAACTTGGCCGCCCTGTGAAGTGGAACGACACGCGCTCCGCCTCCTTCCTCTCCGACCATCACGGCCGCGCGCAGGAATTCGACTGCGAACTGGCGCTGGACAAGGACGGCCATTTCCTCGCGGTGCGCTGCAACGGCTTTGGCGATCTGGGCGGCTACATGACGCCCATCGGCCCGCTCTTCGCCTCCTTTAACATCGTGAAACATGTGAACGGTCCCTACCGCACGCCGCTCATCGAGGTGAACACCCGCTGCGTCATCACCAATACGGTGCCGGTCACCGCCTATCGCGGCGCGGGCCGTCCCGAGGGCAACTACTATATGGAGCGGCTCATCGACACGGCCGCGCGCGAGATGGGCATCGACCCCGTGGAGCTGCGCCGTCGCAACCATATCCAGCCCGACCAGATCCCCTACAAGGCGCCCTCGGGCTCCACCTATGATTCCGGCAATTTCCCCGCGATCCTTGACCGCGCGCTGGAGATCGCCGACTGGGCGGGCTATGAGGCGCGCCAGGCGCAAAGCGCGAAGCGCGGCAAGATCCGCGGGCGTGGCGTGGGCCAGTTTCTCGAAGTCACGGCGCCCGTCATGGGTGAGCTTGGCAAGATCACCTTTGACCAGGACGGCGGGGTGACGCTCTTCACCGGCTCCCACGATCACGGCCAGGGCCACTGGACGACCTTCGCCCAGGTGCTCTCGACCCAGCTGGGCATTCCCTTCGAGAGCATCCGCCTGATGCAGACCGATACGGATCAGTTGCGCATGGGCTCGGGCACGGGTGGCTCCAAATCGCTGATGTGCAGCGGCACGGCCATTGTGGAGGCGAGCGAGCTCGTCATCGAGAAGGGCCGCATCATCGCCTCCCATCTGCTGGAGGCGGGCCTGCCCGACATCGTCTTCGAAGCGGGCGCCTTCAGCGTCGCGGGCACGGACCGCAAGCTCACGGTGATGGAGATCGCCGCCAAGCTGCGTTCTGGCGTGGCCCTGCCGGACGATGCGCCCAAAAGCCTCGACGTCGATCACAAGTCCAGCGCCAAGCCCGCCACCTTCCCCAATGGCTGCCATGTCTGCGAGGTCGAGATCGACCCTGAGACCGGCGTGACGGAGATCGTGCGCTATTTCATGGTGGGCGATTTCGGCACGGTGGTGAATCCGCTCATTGTGCGCGGCCAGGTGATCGGCGGCGTGGTGCAGGGCATTGGCCAGTGTCTCATGGAACATACGGTCTATGACGCCGAGGGCCAGCTCGCCTCGGGCTCCTTCATGGATTACGCCATGCCGCGCGCCGATGACGCGCCCATGTTTCATCAGGAGTTCCTGTCCTTCCCCGCGACCACCAATCCGCTGGGCGTCAAGGGCTGCGGCGAGGCGGGCTGCGCAGGCTCGCTCACCTCGATCATGAACGCCATCTGCGATGCGCTGGCGCCCTATGGCGTTGACCATATCGACATGCCCGCCACGCCGCTGGCGGTGTGGGAGGCGATCCAGCAGGGCAAGGCGGCAAGGGCCGCCTGACGCGCTGATCAAATTCTGTTGACCCGCGCCCCCGTTGACCAATGGGGGCGCGGCGCCCATCTGGAGGGGTGGCCCGTTGGTTCGGGCCGGGTCCGGGCCCCTCTGGCCGCCGAGGCGTCGGCTGGCGATGTCGGACCCTCGGGTTGCAAGCGCTGACGCAGCGCATTTGCATCGGGGGCGGCATGCCGCGCAAGGATACGCTTCCGGGCCGGAGGCTGGTTACATGACAGAATGGCTGCTCGACCCGCAGATCTGGGCGAGCCTTTTGACGCTCACGATTCTCGAAATCGTCCTGGGCATCGACAATCTCATCTTCATCTCCATCGTGGCCGGGCGCTTGCCGGGCCACTTGCAGGCCCGCGCGCGCTCGGTGGGTCTGTCGCTGGCCCTGTTCATGCGCCTCGCGCTGCTCGCCTCCATCTCGTGGCTGGTGGGGCTCACCGCGACGGTCTTCTCCGTGGGTGGCCATGGCTTTTCCTGGCGTGACCTCATCCTGGCGGGTGGTGGTGTCTTCCTGCTCTACAAGGGCACCAGGGAGATCCACGAACTGGTGGAAGGCGGCGATCATGGCGAGGCCACGGAGGAAGCGCCGAAGCGCAAGGTCAGCTTCGCCAGCGTCATCGGCCAGATCATCGTGCTCGACATCGTGTTCTCGCTGGATAGCGTGATCACGGCTGTGGGCATGGCGGATAACCTGTGGGTCATGTCCACGGCGGTGCTGGTGGCGGTGGTGATCATGCTCTTCGCTTCGGGGACGGTGGCGAATTTCGTCAATCGACATCCTTCGGTGAAGATGCTGGCGCTGTCCTTCCTGCTTCTGATCGGCATGGTGCTGGTGGCCGATGGCATGGGCTTCCATGTGCCCAAGGGCTTCATCTACGCCGCCATGGGCTTCTCGGTCGCTGTCGAGTCGCTGAACCTGATGGCGGGCAAGAAGCGCAAGCAGCTCGGCTGATCCTGTCCCGCAAGGCGCGCTCCGGTTTCTGCCGGGGCGCGCCCCAAGCGTTGCCCCGGCCGCCTGAGCCGTATATGCGTGAGCCCACATCAGGCGCATCAGGGGAGAAACGCCATGGGACAGAAGACCATCGATGGAACCGTGGCGGACGCCTATCTCGCCTTGCTGGCTGATCGTGGCGTCGAATATCTCTTCGCCAATGCGGGGACGGATTTCGCGCCTCTGATCGAGGCCTATTCCAAGGCCACGGTGAATGGAACCAAGGTTCCCAAGCCCATCACCGTGCCGCATGAGAATGTCGCCGTTTCGATGGCGATGGGTTATTATCTGAAAACTGGCAAGCCGCAGCTTGTCATGGTGCATGTGAATGTCGGCACCGCCAATGCAGTCTGCGGCGTCATGAACGCCTGGCGCGGCAATATCCCCGTGCTGTTCAGCGCGGGCCGCACGCCCTTCGCCGAGGAGAGCGGCGAATTGGGCCAGCGCTCGGGCGAAATCCATTGGCCGCAGGAAATGCGCGATCAGGGCGCCATGGTGCGCGAATTCGTGAAGTGGGACTATCAGCTCCCCAACGGCCATGTGCTGGAAAACACGGTTGACCGCGCCCTCAACCTGGCCATGAGCGAGCCCAAGGGTCCGATCTATCTGACCCTGCCGCGCGAAGTGCTGGCCTCACCGGCGCCCGGCTTCACCTATCAGTCGCCCTCGCGCCACCACAATGCGGCGCCGCCCTATCCCGACACTCGCGCCATCGATCAGGCGGCCGAGATGATCGCGCGCGCCGAGCGTCCCCTCATCATCACCTCCAGCGCTGGCCGCGACGAGGCTGACGTGGCCAAGCTGGCGGCGCTGGCGGAGGCTTTCGCCATCCCCGTCACCCAGCGCAAGCCCCGCTATGTGGCGCTGCCCACCGATCACCCCATGCATCTGGGCTTCAATCCCGACGCCTATGTGAAGGACGCCGACTGCATCATCGTCATCGAATGCGATGTGCCGTGGATCCCCTCCAAGCGCGGGCCGAAGGCGGACGCCAAGATCATCCATATCGGCGTCGATCCGCTGTTCTCGCAATATCCCATGCGCAGCTTCCCCTGCGATCTCGCGATCAGCGGCGTGCTGGGCGCGACCCTGCCCGCGCTCACCGAGGCGCTGGCTACCCGCCATGCTGGCGCCCATGCGCGCGTGGAAGAGCGCCGCGCACGTCTGGCCACGGAACGCGCCGCCCAGCGCGAGCAGTGGGCTTCCATGATCACCCGCGCCCGCGACGCCAAGCCCATGTCGCCGGTCTGGATCACCCATTGCCTCGACGAGGTGAAGGGGCAGGACGCCATCGTCATCAAGGAATCGCCGATCACCTTCGAGCACATGCGCTTCACCAAGCCCGGCACCATGTTCTCCATCGGCGCCGCTGGCGGCCTTGGCTGGGGTTTGGGCACGGCTTTGGGCGTGAAGGCGGCTGTGGGCGACCAGTTGGTGATCTGCACCTGCGGCGACGGCGCCTATATGTTCGGCAATCCGCTCCCCGCCCATTATGTCTCCGCCGCCGAGAAGCTGCCGATTCTGACGGTTGTGTTCAACAATCAGATGTGGGGCGCCGTGAAACGCAACACCCACGAAGTCTATCCCGACGGCTATGCGGCCAAGGATAACCGCGAGGCGCTGACCTATTTCGATCCGCAGTTGCAGTTCAACAAGGCGGTCGAGGTGGCTGGCGGCTATGGCGAGACGGTGGAGGATCCCGCCGACATGCCCAAGGCCATCGAGCGCGCGCTCAAGGCCGTGCAGGTCGAGGGGCGCCAGGCGCTGCTCAACGTCATCTGTCGCGGGGTCTGAGAGACGATGGCGCCATGACCACGCCGGGAGCAGGCGAACCGCAAGCGCAGAAGGCGCTGACCCATCGCGAGACGATGTGGATCGTTGCGGGCGTGCTGCTCCCGGTGTTCATGGGCTCGATGGACCAGACGGTCGTGTCGAGCGCCCTGCCGACCATTGGCGCCTCGTTCGGCGCCACATCGCATCTCTCATGGGTCGTGGCGGCCAATCTGCTCACCGCCACGGCCATGACGCCGCTCTATGGCAAGATCAGCGACATTCACGGTCGCCGCCTGTCGCTGTTGCTGGCCATCTGCCTGTTTCTCTGTGGCTCGCTGATCGCGGCGCTCGCTGTCAATCTGCCCATGCTGATCGCCGGGCGCGCCATTCAGGGGCTGGGCGGGGGCGGACTCATCTCCATCCCCATGACGATTCTGGGCGATCTCGTGGCACCCAAGCAGCGGGCGCGCTACTACACCTATTTCTCCATCACCTACATCACCTCGGGCATGCTGGGGCCGATCTATGGCGGCTTCATTTCCCAGCATCTGCACTGGTCCCTGATCTTCTGGTCGAACCTGCCCATGGCCATCGGCTCGCTGCTCATCACCAGCCGCCTGTTGCGCCGCCTGCCGCGCTATGAGCGCAAGCACAAACTGGATTTTCTTGGCGCCGCCTTGATCGTGCTCGCCAGTTCCAGCTGCATGTTCGTGATGAATGCGGGCGGGCGCGCCTATGGCTGGGCCTCCCCGGAGATCATCGGCCTGACCATTGTTTCGGGCATGTTGTGGATCGCCTTTGTCTGGCGGTTGCGCACGGCGCCCGAACCGTTGGTGCCGCTCAATATCCTGCGCAATCCCATCGTGCTACGCGCCAATATTTCCAATGGGGTGGGCTGGGCCACGGTGACGACCCTGAACATCTATCTGCCCATGTTCCTGCAGGCGGTGCATGGGCTCTCGCCCTCGGCGGCGGGGCTGCATCTGGTCATGTTGATGACCACGGTGAATTTCAGCGCGCTGGTCAGCGCCCAGATCACCGCGCGCATCACCAATTACAAATATCCGCCGCTGTTCAGCCTGACACTGTGCATCGGCGCCTGCCTCTATCTGGCGCTGCATGCGCAGACCATCAGCATGTTCGAATTCGAGGTGGTGATGGTGCTGATCGGCATTGGCTTCGGGCCGGTGGCGCCGGTGACGACGGTGGCCATGCAGAATGCGGTGGCGCTGCACCAGATGGGCATAGCCGTGGCGACCTCCACCTTCGGACGCAGCCTCATGGCGACCGGGTTGATCGCGGTCTATGGCGTGATCGTGCTGGGGGATCTGCAGGGCGTGGACGCGCGCAGCGCGGGCGCCCTGGCCGCGGGCCTGTTTGGCGATCCGGCGGAGGCGGCGGCCCATTTCCGCACCATCTTCCTCGCCATGGCCGGCGCCTTCGCCATTTCATGGCTGGCGCTGGCGATGATGGAGCAGAAGCCGTTGCTGACGGAGAGAAGGTGATCAGGTTGGCGAGGAGTGATGATCGAGCCGGGGTCGTTCGTCCTCGCTATCGTCGCCGCGACCTTCACTCATGAAGTCTGTAGAGAACCGGGCCAGCTTGCCCAGCACGTCTCCCATTCGCCGCGCAGCCGGACGGTTCCGCAGTTCATCGTCCGGGTCCGCGACGTCCGAGCTGCTATAAGCAAGTTTGGAAGGAATGGTGACTGTATGGGGGTCGAGGTTATTTAACGGTTTGGTCTTGGGCATCGCCTGGCTCGCCAGTGGGGTGATTTTACGTATCGAGGGTCTCGTTGACATCCGAGACTAACCGCCAGATGCTACTTTTAGTCAAGCTCATGTTGAACATGCACGGAGGCAGTCATGTGGAAGGTGTTGGGGTGGAGCCTGGCGTTGATGCTGGGAGTAAGCACGGCGGCAGTTGCCCAGGACATCAATGACCTGGTCACCAAGAGGGTGAAGACCTTGCAGGTAAGGCCAGACGGTACGATTGTGGGAGAGCCTACGAAGATGGAAGGCATCCTCAAGGCCCATAGCTGGCTGATCGTATGCAGTAGCCCTGATCTGTTGAAGTTATTCGTCAACCGCCGACTGTCCGGAGACAAGGGGTACCAGGAGGGGTGTTGGAAGTTGCACGAGGACCAGAAGATCTCCGTGACGTCTGATTACGGCGACATCGTCTACGCCATGACCCAGACATGGGGCGTTGCTTACGATGACTGGCATCCCATGTGGACGTACAAGCATTGGTTGTTAGGG
This sequence comes from Beijerinckiaceae bacterium, assembly GCA_947380915.1. The sequence continues at coordinate 18,091 of CANCSY010000021.1, read as the reverse complement.
AGTACGAGCCTTCGCGTTCCGCGCAATTAGTTGCAATGAAAAGCAGGGCAGACGGAGCAGGGCCAACGAATAGGTACGCACGCCGTCACAAAGCGCGCGTTTCTTTGCTTCGTTCGCGGGCAGTGGGCGACGAGGACGTCGGCCCTCCAGCCCCCCCTCACAACCTCAGCAGCTTCGCCGCATTCCCGTAAAAGATCGCCTCGCGCGTTTCCGCATCCAGATCCATCGCCGCGATTCCATCATAGGTTTTGCGGATAGGCCCAAGCGGCGCGTCTGTGGCGAAGACGATCTTGCTGGGGCCGAAGAAGTCGAGGCCGCATTTGACGCCGTTGGTGGCGCCGAACATGGCGGTGTCGCCGTAGAACTTCTTGAAATAGTCCATATGCGGCAGCTTCAGAGACGGCAGGATCTGCGAATAGTCCTCATCCGAGGTGCGCGCGCCCAGCACTTCAAGGCCCGGCCCCACGCGCCCGTCGAAGAAGGGCACCATGCCGCCGCAGTGATGGGTGATGATTTCCAGATCAGGGTGGCGGTCAAAGAGCCCGTCGAACACGAGGCGCGTCATGGCCACCGAGGTGTCATAGGGCCAGCCGTAGCACCACCACATTTCAAAGCGCGACTTCGTCTCGCTGGCGTAGTCGCTCACATTGGCCTGGCGGCTGGGGTGCATCCAGATCGGGCGCTTCCACTGCGCCATGGCGGCGAAGAAGGGGCGGAAACGCTCCTCGTCCAGCGGATGGCCCGCCACATGATTGTAGATCAGCACGCCCTTGGCGCCGAGCTGATGAATGGCGCGGTCCGCCTCGCGGATCGCGCTATCGACGTCATCGAGATAGACGGAGGCGGCGAAGCCGATGAAACGGTCGGGGTATTTCGCGCAGAGTTCGGCCAGCTCGTCATTGGCGATGCGCGCCAGTTCGCGGCCGGTGTCGGCGGGGCCGATCTCCTCCAGCGAGGGATTGGGCAGGCTGATGAGCTGGCGATAATCGGGCACCGTATCCATGTCGCGAAAGCGCACGTCGAGATCGGACAGCGGCTTTACCGCCAGCAGGCGATTGACGATATTGCCGAGCTTGGGCGCCAGCACCACCATGCGGTCGAGAAAGCTACGGGGCGCAAGGTGGGTGTAGATGTCGATGATCATGGGGCGTTCCTAAGGGTCAGGCGCCGACGAACGCCGGGGGCTTGCCCGCGAGTCGAGCCGCGCGATGCAGCACGGCGAAGAGGGCGATCACCACGGCGGCCGCCGCATATTGCAGGCGTGCGTCTGGATAGATCATTGCGAGCCCCGCCACAACGAAGACCGCGATGAAGACCGGATGTATCCGCCGCTGGATCATGTAGCCATGCAGCGCGATGGTGGACGCCAGGGTCAGCACCGCCCCGATGAAGGTGTCGGACAGGATGTTTAGCCAGCCGCCCTGGAACAGGATGCCCGTGTTGAACAGGAAGAAGAAGGGCAGCACGAAGCCCCCGACCGCCAGTTTGCAGGCATAGGGCGCGAGCTTGAAGGGATTTGCCTGCGCGATCGCCGCCGCTGCGAAGGCCGCCACCGCCACGGGGGGGGTGATGGCCGACATGCAGGCGTAGAACAGCAGGAACATATGTACCGGCATGATCGGCAGATTGAACTTCCCGATGAAGACCGGCGCCAGCAGGGCGACGCCCATGATGTAGACGCCCGTGGTGGGCATGCCCATGCCCAGCAGCACCAGAATCGCCGCCGCGATGATCAGCGAGGGGACTAGCGCGCCGCCGGAAAGTTCGAACAGCAGCAGGGTGAACTTTCCCGACAGGCCCGTCAGCTCGATACAGCCGATGATGATGCCCGCCGCCGCCACCGCCGCCGTCAGGGAGACGGTGCTGAGGCAGGTCTCCGAACAGGCCTCCACGAAGCGGCTGGGGCCGATGGCGCCATCCTTCGAGAACCAGCTCGCGATGACCACCGACACGCTCGCCCCCGCCGCCACATAGGCCGCCGAATAGCCCGCCACCAGCAGCCAGATGAGCGCGCCAAGAGGGACCAGCGCCGTCCAGTTTTCGGTGATGGCGCGGCGCAGGCCCACGATCTCCTCTTCGGGCAGGCGCGGCAGATCGAACCGCATGGCGTCGAAATGCACCAGCAGGAAAATGCCAAGATAATAGCCAAGCGCAGGCAGCGCCGCATATTGGCAGATGAGATTGTAGGGAATGCCGGTGAAATTCGACATGATGAAGGCGACTGCGCCCATGACCGGCGGCAGCATGGAGCCGCCCGTGGAGGAGGCCGCCTCGATGGCGCCCGCCCGCTCCGCCGACATGCCGATGCGCTTCATGATGGGAATGCTGATCGGCCCCGTGGTCGCCACATCCGCGACCGGGCTGCCGGAAATCGACCCATAGAGTCCGCTGGAGAAGACGCAGGCCTTCGCAGGCCCGCCCTTCATGCGGCCGGTGACGGCGGCCGCCAGATCGAAGAACAGCTTGCCGCCGCCGCTCATCACGTAAAAATTGCCGAAGAGCACGAAGAGGAAGGCGTAGCTGGCCGCCACATAGAGGGGCGAGCCGAAAATGCCGTCGATGCCGATGACCTGCATCTCGAGGAAATAGAGATATTCGATCCTGCCGTGGCGGAAGGCGCCGCTCAGCAGATGGCCGAAGGCGGAGTAGGCGAGCAGCGCCAGCAGGATCGCGGTCAGGCCGAAACCCACGGTGCGCCGACACAGTTCCACGCAAAGCAGCAGCAGGCCCGTGCCGAAGATGATGTCGCCGAGATCCGGCTCCGTGAAGCCCGTCATCCAGTTGCCATAGCGCGGCTCGTTCCAGGCGAACCAGGCGGAGGCGGCGAAGGCGAAGAGGGCGAAAAAATAATCGATCACCGTGAGATGATCAATCTTGTTGCTTACGGTGGTGGTGAGAAAGCAGATGGGCAGCAGTAGCACCAGAAACAGCGATATTTGCAGATGCTGCGTGGCGATGCCGTAAAGCGCCATATAGGTGACGAGGAAGGAAGCGATGACCGAGACCGCGCCGACATATGTCTTGATGGCTCCTGTTGGCGGCATGCGGCGCGTTTCGCCAAGCACGTCAAAGACGCGACCAATGATGGAGAATGGGGACATGAACAACCTTCCCGTCGACCCTCGAAGAAGCTGCGCTTACTTCAGCAGTCCGGCTTCGCGATAGTAGCGCGCCGCGCCCGGGTGCATGTCCATGGGCGTGGTGTTCCTGAATGCCTCCGCAGGCGTCCATGATTCCATGCTCGGATGGATGCGGCGCATGCGGTCCGCGTTTTCGAACAGGGCCTTGGTGAATTTGTAGACGGTCTCGTCGGAGACATGGGCGCCCACCATCACGCAATTCCAGATCGTGTTGGTATATTCGTCCTGCGTCACGAAGGGATAGGCCCCCTTGGGAACCTTGAAGGCGGTGATGCCCCAGCGTTTGGCCGCTGATTCCATCTTGTCCTTCGCGCCTGAAATCCAGACGAGATCGCGCCCGCGCGCCACATCGGTGATTTCGGCGGTCGGCACGAAGCCGCCATTGATGAAGACGTCGATCTTGCCATCGCGCAGGGCGTCGAGGCCGGTGGCCGTATTGGCGCGGATCGTGCCGGTTCCGTTGTTGGTGACCTGCTTCTCGTCGATGCCGAATTCCTGGAACAGGTTCTGATACATGGTGACGGTGGATTGCAGATTGGCGGGCTGGTTCACCGCCAGGCGCATGTAGGGCTTCTTGGCGGCGATGTCCTCGAAGGACTTGATCCCGTTTTTCTCGGCCCATTCCTTCGTCATCATGTTGTGCACTACAAGATCGTTGTGCAGCATCATCACGAAAAGGAACTTGCCCTTGAGCGAGCTTGTGAAGGGCGCCTTGCCTTCATTGGCGTAGACGATTTCGGCCGGGGCGCCGTTGAAGGCGAAATCCGACTTGCCTGTGCCCATGTTCAGGATGCCGCCTGCTGGGCTGCCGGGCTTGTAGGTGGCGTCCGTGCCGGGATAGGCCTCGCGCACGATGCCGTTGATGGATTCGGTGACAACTTTCATGTAGCCCGTGGCGGTGCCGCCATCGACGCTGTAGCTGATCGCCTTCTTGTCGTTGAAATCCGCCCGGGCGGCGCCTGCGAGCCCCAATGCGCCCAGCGCAAGTGTCAGCGCCGTCGTCGCAATCATTCCACGTCCCGCACGGATCATGATAAGCTCCTGTCGTTTCCCCACGGTCGCCAGCATCTTCGCGCGGCACCGAGCAGGCAAACTAGGCGCCGGGGCGGGGGGAGTCAAACGCCGCCGGTCGGGTGAACCAGCCCGTTTCAGGGAGCGTATGAAGCCATGATAGAGTATCTGGCAGGAGGGTGGATCATGGACCGTCGTTCGTTTCTGGGCGCAGGTTTGGGGCTCGTCGCGGGGCCTGCTCTGGCGCAGGCGCCAGCGGTCAGTGGGCGCACCTGCTACACCATGTCCTTCGCGGGCCTCGACAAGGGCGACATCAAGCTCAGCGATTTCGCGGGTAAGCCGATCATGGTGGTCAACACCGCCTCGCTCTGCGGCTTCGTGGGCCAATATGCCGGGCTGCAAAAGCTCTGGGAGCGGTTTTCGCCCATGGGCCTGATGATCATCGCGGTCCCCTCCAATGATTTCGGGGGCCAGGAGCCCGGCGGCTCCGACGAGATCCACCACGCCACCGAGGGCTATGGCGTGCGCTTCCCCATCGCCGCCAAGGCGAAGGTGCTGGGGCCGGACGCCCATCCCTTCTACCGCTGGGCCGCGATGGAGCGCCCGCGCGATCTGCCCCGCTGGAACTTTCACAAATATCTGGTGGGCAAGGACGGGCGCATCGCCGATGTCTTCAGCACCATCACCGATCCCATCAGCCCGACCGTTCTGCGCGCGGTGGAGAAGGAGTTCCGCTCCTCGTCCTCGGCGGGGTAGGAAAAGTTATCGCCCGCTCTGATCCAGATCAGCGACGGCGGGGTGTGGGGCGGTTAAGGTGGCCTTATAATGGCCCAGTCCCCACCCTGCGAAGAAGACCAGCAAGAGATCCTCGCCTTTCTGCGCGGGCTTGAGCCCTGCACGCAGGTCACCACCCACGCCTCCCATCTGTTTCTCTATGGCGAGCGGGTCCTCAAGCTCAAACGGGCGCTTCGTTACGCCTATCTCGATTTCTCCACGCCCGAAAAGCGCATCGCCGATTGCGAGCGGGAACTGGCGATCAACCGCCGCTTCACCCCGCGCCTTTATCTTGGCCTGCGCCGCATCACCCGCAACGCCGATGGCGTCTTGCAGTTTGATGGCGCGGGCGAAGCTTTGGATGGGGTGGTGGAGATGCGGCGGTTTAGGGATGAGGATCTGTTTTCGCGGATGGTGGAGGGGGGGCGCGCCACGCCTGCGCTCGTCACGCGCCTCGCGGGGGTGATCGCGGCCTCCCATGAGAAGGCGGAGGTGGCGAACCTTGGCGGCGCCGAGGCTTTCGGGCGGGTGCTGGCGCTGAACGAAGCGGCCCTGCGGGCGAGCGCGCCGGTGGCGCAGGAGCGCATCGAGGCGCTTTGCGCGCGGCTTCGCGAGTTGCGCGCCCGCCACGCCGCCTTGCTGGACGCGCGCCGGGCGCGCGGCTGCGTGCGGCGCTGCCATGGGGATCTGAGCCTGCGCAACATCTGTATCTTCGAAGGCGAGCCCGCCTTGTTCGATGCGCTGGAATTCGACGAGGGTCTCGCCACCATCGACGTGCTCTACGATCTGGCCTTCCCGTTGATGGATCTGCGGCGCCTGTGCGCGGGCGATCTCGCCAATCTCCTCTTCAACCGCTACCTCGACACCCGCAACGAGGGTGATGGCCTGACGCTGCTGCCCCTCTTCATGGCGACCCGCGCGGTGGTGCGCGCCCATGTGACGGCTGCGCTGGCCAAGCAGGCCCCTGAGCGTCTGGCCGAGGCGCATGGCTACTTCGAACTCGCCGAGAGCCTGCTTGCGCCTCGCCAGCCACTGCTGGTGGCTCTGGGCGGCTTCAGCGGCTCGGGCAAGTCGACGCTGTCAGCCCATCTCGCCAGCGCGCTGGGGCCTGCGCCCGGCGCGCGCATCCACGCCACCGACCGCATCCGCAAGGCCCTTCATGGGGTGGCGGCCACGGACAAACTCCCGCCCGAGGCCTATGCGCCGCAGGTCTCGGCCCGGGTCTATGCAATGGAGCGCGAGGCCTGCGCCGCCATCTTGCGGGCGGGCCATGGCTGCATCGCGGAGGCCGTCTTCGACCGGGCGCAAGACCGCGCCGCCATCGAGGCGGTCGCACTGGCGGCGGGCGTCCCCTTCGCGGGCTTCTGGCTGGACGCGCCGGTGCAGGTGCTGGCGCAGCGCATCGCTGGTCGCCGGGGCGATCCCTCCGATGTGGATGAGGCGGTGATGCGGGCTCAGGTCGCCCGGGGTAATGAGGACGCGCGCTGGGCGCGGCTGGATGCAGGGCAGGGGGTGGAGGCGATGGCGGGGGAGGTCGTTAGCCGCACTGAACTGCTCGCAACCAAATAAACACCCGAATACACCCATACCGGCGCCCACCCGTCCCGCTTTGCTTTCCGCCTTGCTGACCTATCTCAGAGGCATCGTCAGCAGAGGGTCGCACATGCTTCGTCGCCTCATTTCGCTCTTGATCGTGATCGCCTGCGTCCCCGCAGCCATGGCGCAGCAGCGCGATCCCGCGCCCGGACGGCGCATCGCCGAGCGCGATTGCACCCTCTGCCATGAGGTCAGGCCCGGTGAGACAGGGCCAGGCGCCATGGCCAGCGCACCGCCGTTCCAGCTTGTGGCGCGCATGCCATCCACCACCGAACTGGCCCTGCGCGTTTTCCTGCGCACCAGCCATGCGGGCATGCCCAATATCCTCCTCAGCGAAGCGGAGATCGACGATATCGTCGCCTATATCGTCTCCCTCGCCCCGCCGGGAAAATAGCCGCAGCTCAGGCCTTCAGCACGATCAGCCCGTCCAGCGCCAGCGCGCCTGATGGCAAGGCCACCAGCGGATTGACGTCGATGCTTTCCAGCTGTTCGCCCAGATCCTGCGCCAGATGGGACAGGCCCACGAGCGCGCTCGCCACCGCCGCGCGGTCGAGCTTCGCCCCGCCGCGATAGCCATCGAGCATCCGGCCCGCCATGGTGCGCTCGATCATGTCGGCGGCCTGCGCCTCTGACAGCGGCACGGGGCCGAAGGCGACATCCTTCACCAGTTCGAGCAACACGCCGCCCGTGCCGAACATGGTCACGAGTCCCACTTCTGGGTCGCGATGCACGCCCAGCACCAGCTCGGTCCCGCCGCTCACCTGCTGCACCACCAGCACGCCGCCGAAATGGGCGCCCGGCTTGGCCGCCGCCAGCGAGGCTGCGATTCGGGCGAAGCCCTCGCGCACCTCCTGCGCGTTGCGAAGGCCGATCAACACGCCGCCCACATCGGACTTGTGCTGGACATCGTCGGAGACGAGCTTCAGCACCACGGGATAGCCGATGGCGTCAGCCGCCTGCGCCGCCGCCTCCGCGTCAGCAGCGAAGGCCTCGCCCGGGGCCTTGACCCCATAGGCGCCAAGCAATTGCTTGGAGGCGGCCTCGCCCATGACCTTGCGGCCATCGGCGGCGGGCGCAGCCTGCGCCATAAGCGCCGTGGCGGCTTCGTTCAGCTTTTGCGGGGCGCGGGGCGTTGGCGGACTTTTCGCCATGGAGCCATAGCGGCCCGCATGGGCGGCCGCCTTCAGCGCCTTGTCGATCTCGTGCAGGACCGGCAGATGGGGGAAATCCGCACGGAAGGCGCGGGTGTAATCGCTGTACATGTAGGTGGCCATGGAGACCACGGCGACGGGCTTGCGCGCGCCTTCCACCACCATGCGGTCCACCGTGCGCAGATTGCCCGCCTTGGCGTTCTGCCCTTCCACCAGCGGCAGTTCCTCCTGCACCAGCAAGAGGTCGATGTTGGGATCATCGAGCATGATGTCGATGCATTTGAAATAGACCTCTGCGCTCGACAGGGCCGCGAAGCCCGCATCCAGCGGATTGCCCAGGGAGGTGCCGACGCCCAGCTGCTCCTTAAGCCGCCCCAGCGTCTCCGCCGTCAGCGCGGGGAAGGACACGTCATGGCGCTCGGCGCCTTCCAGCATCAGCCCCTTGAGCCCGCCCGAGAAGGTGATGCCCCCCAGGCGCGAGCCTGCGGGGATCTGCCCATGGGAGAGATATTCGGCGCATTCCACCATTTCGTCGATGGTGGACACGCGCAACACGCCCAGCGGCTTCGTCACCGCATCGAAACAGGCGAGCGAGCCCGCCAGCGATCCCGTATGGGCGAGGGCCGCCGCGCGGCTGGCTTCCGAGCCGCCGATCTTCATGGCGACGATGGGCTTGCCCGCCGCGAAAGCTTCCGCGCAGGCCGACAGGAAATCGTCCGCATCGCGGATCGCCTCAATGAAGCAGCAGATGACCTTCACATTCTCGTCCGCCACCATGTAGCGGATGTAATCGGCGGTGGTGAGCCCCACTTCATTGCCATTGGTGATGGCGTAGGCGGGCGTCATGCCACGAGCCTTCATGGTGCGATAGATCGCCATGACGATGCCGCCGCTCTGGCCAAAAAGGCCGATGCTGCTGACCGTGAAATCGGTGATGCGATCATCGGGAATGGTGCAGAAGCCGAAGGGCGAAGCCAGATTGCCCATGCAGTTGGGACCCGACACCGCAAGCCCGCTCTCCTGCACGGCGGCGCGCAATTGATCGCCCAGGGCGCGGCCCTCGGGGTCGCCGCCCTCGCCAAAGCCGCTGGAGAAAACGGTGGCGCTGCGCGCGCCCGCCTTGCCCGCCGCGCGGATGGCGTCGATGGCGGCGGCGCCGGGCACCAGCACCACCACATGATCGGGCTTGCCGGGAAGGGAGGCGAGATCAGGATAGCAGGTCAGTCCGTCCCACACTGTCTCGACGCGGGGGTTCACCGGATAGATGGTCCCCTTGTAGCCGCCGCGCTTGAGCACGCGAAAGACGCGTTTCGCCCAACTGCCGTTCCTGTCGCTGGCGCCCACAATGGCGATGCTGGCGGGGTTGAGCAGGGCTTTAACCTGCGAAATGCTTGATGTCTGCGTCATCTTTATCGTCTCCAATTTCTGTTCAACGGAAAATGTCCATGTAGATCGCTGCCCATTTTTCATAGTCGCGCGCGATGTCGTCGGGGCTCATCACCACCGCCTTGAAGCCCCCCGTGGAGGGCGCCAGTTCCGGCATGGAGGCGGGAACGTCGGAGCGGGTGGGGAAGTAATCGGCCTTCTGGAAGATCATCTGCCCCTCTTTCGAGATCATGTATTCCACAAAGAGTTTTGCGGCGTTGGGATGGGGCGCTGCGGCGGTGATCGCATGCAGTTCCGTCTGCACCATCACCGGCTCCAGTTTCAGCCATTGCGAGGGGGCGCCCTTCTTGGCGCTGAGCGCCGAATGGTGATTGAAGATTTGCAGCACGATCGGATATTCGCCCGCGATGACCTGGTCGAGCACGGCGCGCGCGCTGGCGCTGACGGACTTGATGCGCTGCTCTTTCAGCTTGCGCAGATAATCCATCCCCTTGTCTTCGCCCATGACGCGCAGCACATGGCCGATGAAGCCGGGCGCCCCGGAAGTGTCGTTGGGCTTCCAGACGATTTTGTCAGCCCATTTCTTGTCGAGCAGGTCGTCATAGGTTTTCGGACGATCCTTCTCCGGCACAAGATCGGTATTCACCGCTGGGGTCATCACATAGTAATTCGCCGCGACCCAATAACCGTTGGGATCCTTGAATTCAGGCGGAAGAGCCTTGGCGCCTGCAAGGTCGATCTTCATCACCGCATTGGCTTCCAGCAGGGGCTTCAACCCGCTGGTCATGGCGAAGACGTCGGCCTGCATGGCGCCCGCCTTCTGCTCGCCCATGAGCTTGAGCAGATTGGCCTGGCTATCGGCGCGGGCATATTCCACCTTCACGCCATACTTCGCCTCGAAGCCGGCGACGAGCGGCCGCACGATCTGGTCGACGATCAGGTCGGTGTAGTAGACGACCTTGCCTTCCTGTTTCGCCTTGGCGATCAGCTCTGCGCTGACGTCCTGCGCGCGCGCCAGAGCAGGCGCCATCATCAATGTCGCCACAAGGGCGACAGCCTTCGTCACCGAAGTCCTCATTTCATTCCTCCCGTTTTCAACTCAAGGCAGTTGAGGAGCCGCGTCTGGCGCGGCCCCGTCTGACGCTTATTTCTTCTTGTATTGCAGCAGGTGGCTGCAACCCGCCTTGCTGGCCCAATAGGCGATGGCGCGGAACAGATCCTTGCCGCCGGGACCATCGGCGTCGCGCGCCGCGATTTCGCCTGCCGACAGCACCTTCACCGTGCCGCCCATCATCATGGCCTCTTTCAGAACCTTGGCGTTCTGGGGCAGGTAGATCGAGGATTTCAGCACTTCGCCGAGCGTGCGGCCGGCGGCGGTGAAGCCATGGCCGCGCATCAGCGCGACGCGATTGGCGCCCATAGTCTTCGCCAGATCGCGGCCATGGTCCATGTTCGCCACCAGTAGGCCTGTGTCGCCGAAGGTGTCGCGGATATCCCAGACGGGGATCGTTTCGCCGCACTGGCTGGCCGTGTGGATGCAGGGTTGCAGGGGGACCGAGCTGATGGTGAAGGGCAGGACGTCCAGCGCATGGCTATGCACCACCGCGTTGATTTCGGGGTTGGCCTCATAGACCGCCGCATGGATGAAACGCTCATGATAGGCCGGATCGGTGCGGCCATCTGTGACCTGGCCATCCATGCCGAATTCCATGATGTCTTCGTGTTCCACAAGCTCGGGGCTGCGCGAACGCGAGAGGAAGAAACGGTCGGGCTTGTCGGGGTGGCGCACGCTCACATGGCCAAAAGCGTCCACCACGCCCTGGCCTGCGAGAATGCGGTTGGCGAGCACCAGTTCATTGATGAGCGCGTCGATGTCAGCCATGTTTCATCCCTTGGTCTTGTGAGTATGGAAAGCGTTCAGCGCGCCGCCTCGATTGGTCTTAGCCAGCCGAGGAAGCGCATGAGGGGTTCGTCGCTGACGCGCAGGAGATAGCACTCCTCCTGGGCAAGCCACAGTTGCGATGTGCTGCTGGGCGCGGCGATGACGTCAGCGCGGCTCGCGTTGAAAGTCACGCCATCAATGGTCGCCTGCGTCTTGCCCTGCATGACCGTATAGATGCAGCTGAGGGTCGAGGGCTCCATGGAGAAGCTGGCGCCTTTCTCCAGCCGCACCACATTCAGCGCGATGGTTGTGAGGGCGGGATCGCCCAGCGCGATTTCGCGATGGCCGGGCGTGATGTCGCTGGCCTCGGCCAGTCGGCGCACCGTTTCGCTGAAGGCGAAGCGGGCAGGGCTGTCGGGGGCGACGATGTCGGTATGCTCCACCATCTCTTCGTGATGCTCGAAGAACATGGGCCCGAGCAGATGGGTGAGGGGCACATCGAGAAAGTCGATCCAGTAGCCGCTCGCCTTGCTCTCGTTGGCGTGGCCATGCCAGGCCCAGTTGGGCGTCAGCAGCACGTCGCTGGGCTCCATGGGTATCTTCTTGCCATCGACGACTGTGTACATGCCGGGCTCCGCCTGCGCCACGAAGCGCAGGGCGTTGGCGGTGTGGCGGTGGGAGCGGGCGACCTCCCCAGCCTTCACCATCTGATAGGCGCTGACGAGCGTGGTGACCGTGGGATAGAAATTGCCGGGCACGGGATTGTTGAGGATGAGGTTGCGCCGCTCGGCCAGCTCCGTATTCACGAATCGCCCCGCCGCATCCAGGGCGGCGCGGGCCTGGGCCCATTCCCACTGGGCGGGGATGAAAGGTTTTTTGGGCTTGGCGTACATGGAGGGCTCGCGTTTGGCCCAGCCATTCTCGATACCCGCGCGCCCGAGCAGACCGAGCAGTTCGTCCATGTTCCCGGCGTTCTCGAACTCCCGGGGGGAGACATGAGCCATGGTTTTCTCCTGTCGGCGTTCCTCTGTTCTTGCTCCTTTAGCATAGGGGCGTCCGAATCTTCCATCCCGATCAGCGGTTGACAGGCGCGCAGGCGGATGGCCCCAATGCCGCCAGAACAGATCCACAGGGGGAAACATGCAGCTCACCGGGGGCGAGGCGCTGGTCGCGCAGTTGGAGCGCGAAGGCGCAAGCCAGATTTTCGGCATTCCGGGCGTCCAGCTCGATTTTGCGGTGGACGCCCTGCGGCGCTCTGACGCCATCGCCTTCCGCACCACCCGTAACGAGCAGGCGGCCTCCTATATGGCCGACGGCTTCGCCCGCACCACCGGAAAGCCGGGAGTCTGCATGGTCGTGCCGGGGCCGGGCGTGCTGAACGCCCTGGCGGGGCTCTCGACCGCTTATGCCTGTTCTTCTCGGGTGCTGTGCGTGGCGGGGCAGATCCATTCCGCCGCCATCGGGCGTGGCCTGGGGCTGCTGCATGAAATCAAGAATTCCTCCGCCGTCTTTGATTCGGTGACCAAATGGCGCGGGCTGGCGGGCAGCCCTAGCGAGGTGCCGGGCCTCATCCGCCGGGCCTATGAGGAGATGGAGACCGGACGCCCCGGTCCCGTCGCGGTCGAAATTCCCCAGGATGTGCTGGCCATGAAGGGCGAGGTTTCGCTTGTGGAGCCCACCGCCCGCGATCTGCGCACGAAGCCCGATCAGGCGGCGGTGCGCCGGGCGGCGGAACTGCTGTCGCGGGCGCAATTCCCGGTGATTTTCGCAGGTGGCGGCGTGCTGGCGGCGCGCGCCTCCAAAGCCCTGACGCGCTTCGCCGAGCGTCTGGGCGCTCCGGTTGTGATGAGCGAGAACGGGCGCGGGGCGATCTCCGATCATCATTCCCTCGCCTTCACCTCCCTCAGCGGCCGCGTGCTGGTCCCCGAGGCGGATCTGCTGATCGTTGTGGGTAGCCGCTTCGCCGATTCGCGCGCGCCGGACGCCGTCTGGAGCCAGCCGGGTCAGCACTATCTCTATATCAACGTGGATGAGCAGGCGGCCGAAGCGCCGCGTCCTGAGGGACTGCATGTGTGCGCCGACGCGGGGCTCGCCATGGACGCGCTCTGCGACGAGATGGACGGACTTCAGGCGCCTCGCCGCACCCTTCATGCGGGCGCGGTGGCGAAGCTGCGCGCCTGGCGGCAGCGCCAAGTGGACGCCATCGAGCCCCAGGCGACCTATGTGCGGGCCATCCGCGCGGCGCTGCCGGAGAACGGCGTCTTCGTCAACGAACTGACCCAGGTGGGCTACTTCGCCCGCGAGGCCTATCCGGTCTACGAGCCCGGCACGATCATCTCGCCGGGCCATCAAGGCACCCTTGGTTATGGTTTTCCCACGGGGCTGGGGGTCGCGGCGGGTAATCCCGGGCGCCCGGTGGTGGCGATTTCGGGCGATGGCGGCTTTGGCTGGTGCATGCAGGAACTGTCCACCGCCCGGAAATACAATCTCGGTCTGGTGACGGTGGTCTTCGCGGATGGGCATTTCGGCAATGTGCGCGGCATGCTCAACGAGCAATTCGGCGCCGCCTATGAAACCGAACTGGCGAATCCCGATTACATGACGCTGGCCAAGGCCTTTGGCGTACCCGCGACGCGCGTGACCTCGCCGCAGGATCTGGAAGGAGCCCTGAAATCGGCCATCGCGGCTGGCGGGCCGGCGCTGATCGAGGTTCCCGTCGGGCAGATGCCGAGCCCCTGGGGTTTGTTGCGCCTGCGCAACCGTGGTGGAGCGGCCGATCCCCATGCGCCAGCGGTGCGCGGCGTCACGGCATGAGGTAAGCGTCGGTCGCGGCCCGCCAATGGGCCTCGCGGCTGACCTCTTTTACGAGGGCGTCCGAGGGCAGGCCCTTGAGGTCGGCGGGCTTCACCCCGTCCCGAAGGGCCTGCATGGTGGCCCGCACCGCCTCGATGGCGGCCATGAAGGGCGCGTGTCCCTGCAAGGCGATGCGCACCCCATGGGCGCCCAGAAAGGCTTGGTCCTCGATCTCGGGCGTGAGCGTGCCCAGCACGATCGGCAGGCGCGTCGCCGCCTGGATCGCCGCCACCTCGGCCCTGGTGCGCAGGCCCGCGAGGAAAATGCCGTCCACGCCGGTCGTTTCATAAGCGCGGATGCGGGCGATTGTGTCCTCAAGGCCAGTCATGGCGATGGCGCCAGTGCGGGCGAGGATCACCAACCCGGGATCGCTGCGCGCCGCCACAGCCGCCTTCATCTTGCCCACGCCCTCTTCGATGGAGAGCGGCCGCACCTTGGTCTCGCCGAAGGGGCGGGGCAGCAGGGTGTCCTCGATGGTGAGGGCGCTGAGGCCCGCCGCCTCCAGTTCCTGCACAGTGCGCATGACGTTCAGGGCGTTGCCATAGCCATGGTCCGCGTCCGCGATGACAGGGAGGTCGCAGGCGCGGTTGATGCGCAGGGCCTGGTCGGCGAATTCGCTGAGGGTCAGCAAGATCAGATCCGGCGCGCCCAGCACCGCCAGCGAGGCGACGGAGCCAGCATACATGCCGACTTCAAAGCCGATCCCCTGCGCCAGCCGCGCCGAGATCGGGTCATAGACCGAGGCGGGAAAGACGCAGCCGTCGCCCAGCAGGAGGGTGCGCATGCGGGCGCGGCGTTCGGTCCAGTTCATGGGGTCTCCGTTCAGCGCGGGCTGTTGGGGCGCGTGGATGGGGTCTGGCCCAGAAGCAGGGAGAGATCCCCTGCGCCTTCCAGCACATTGGCGATGCAGGCGGCTTCAAGTCCGGGGGTGAAGCGGTCGCTTGGCGCCGAGATGGTGAGCGAAGCCACGACCGCGCCGGTGTGGTCGCGCACTGGCGCCGAAACAGCCCAGCTGTCGAGGCTCAGTTCGCCATTGACGTCCGCATAGCCCTTGCGGCGCACGTCCGCGAGTTCGGCGATGAATTTTTCGACATCGAAAAGCTTGGCGTGACGGCCAGCGCCGCTGGCCACCCCGGCGAAATATTCGCCGATCTCGTCGAGGGTCATGCCGCAGAGCAGGGCCCGGCCCGCTGCGCCCACATGCAGCGGCGCCTCATGGCCGTGCTGGGTCACGCGGCGAATCGCCTGGGTGCTCTCGACATAATCGATGTTCACCCGCCGCGCGCCGCGCCTGACCCCCAGGATCACGGTTTCGTCAACACCGTCGCGCATCCGCCGCATGATCGGCAGCGCCAGTTCGCGCAGATCGATCTGGCGGCTGCGCGCATCAGCCAGCCGCAACCAGGCGAGCCCCAGATCCCAACTGCGCCCCTCGGCGCCCGCTTGGCGGGCCAGGCCCTGTTTCGCAAGCGTTTCCATGGCCACCTGGGCGAAAGCGGGCGTCGCCTCGGCGGCCTCCGCCAGCGCGGCCGTGTCCAGAGGTGGGCTTTGCTGGAGGATCTTGAGCAGGCGCACGGCGCGGGTCACCGCCTCCACGCGATAGCGTTGCTCCCCCTCCTCGCGGTGGGGCGCTTCGGTGTCGCCCGGGGGCGGGTTGCTGATGGCCATGGGAAGTTCAGGAGGGGACTTGAGTGAAGGGGCGGCCTCAGCGTAGATTTGAAACGAGATTTCATCAATCAAAAGATCAGCCCTCGGTTCGCGCCGCAGGCTGGTCTGGCGCGACCAGACGCCCCACCCTGATGCGGGTGAGGCGGAGCCCCTTGCGGGGGGACCGGCAAAGGGCTTAAAGCGCAGGGGTAACGACGCGCGCTGCGGCGCGCGAGCATGGGACGGGGCACGGAATGGGTGAGTTTGGCATTGGGCAGCCGGTCAGGCGCAAGGAAGATGTTCGCCTGTTGACCGGCGGCGGTGAATTTACGGACGATATCAATCTCGATGCGCAGGTCTATGCCGCTTTCGTGCGCTCGCCCCACGCCAATGCGAAGATCGTGGCCATCGACACCCAGGCCGCCCGCTCCATGGAGGGCGTGATCGCGGTCTATACGGGGCAGGACCTCGTGGACGCCGGAATGGGCGTCATGGTCAACGAGGCCAGCTATGTGAACCGTTCCGGCAAGCCGATGAACAAGCCCTCGCGCCGGATCCTGCCGGTCGAGCAGACGCGCTTCGTGGGCGAATGCCTCGCCATGGTCGTCGCAGATACGCCTGCACAGGCGCGCGACGCCGCCGAGGCTGTCGAAATCGACTACGAGGTTTTGCCCGCCATCGCCTCGACAGCCCGGGGCCTCGACAAGGATGCGCCCCATGTCTGGCCGGAGTTCGGCGAGAATCTGGTGGTGCATTGGGAATATGGCGACCGGGACGATGTGGAGGCCAAGCTCGCCGCCTGTCATACCCGCGTGCAGGTCAATCTCGTCAACAACCGCCTCATTGTCAGCCCCATGGAGCCGCGCTGCGCCGCTGCGGACTATGATGCGGCCTCCGGCGCCCTCACGGTCTACACGCCCAGCCAGGGCGGCAGACGCTTGCAGATGATGCTGGCGCGCAACCTGCTGAAGATGTCGCCTGACAAGGTGCGGGTCATTTCGCGCGACACAGGCGGCGGCTTCGGCATCCGCAGCAAGATGTATCCCGAGACCGCCATGATCGCCTTCGCCGCCCGCGCGCTGGCGCGGCCCATCAAGTGGCGCGGCGACCGCTCCGAGACCTTCGTCTCCGACTATCACGGCCGCGACCAGATCAATGTCGCTGAAATGGGCCTCGACTCCAAGGGCCGCGCGAGCGTGCTCAAGGTCGAGACCCTGCTGAATGTGGGCGCCTATCTTTCCGAGAATGGCGTGCGCCTGCCCATGGAGGGCGGCGGCCGCATCATTCCCTGCATGTATGACATTCCGGACTTCTACTTCTCCGTGAAGCCGATGTTCACCAACACGATCTGCACCGACACCTATCGCGGCGCCGGTCGTCCCGAAGCCAATTTCATCATGGAACGGCTGATGGATGCAGGCGCGCAGGCGCTGGGCCTGTCGCGCGAAGAGATCCGTCGCCGGAACTTCATTACCGAAGCGCAGATGCCCTACAAGACGCATCTGGGCTTCACCATCGACTCCGGCGATTTCGACGGCACCATGCAGATGGCGCTGGACGCCGCCGACTGGACGGGCTTCGAGGCCCGCCGCGCCGAATCCGCCACGCGCGGCAAGCTGCGGGGCATTGGTCTGGCCACCTTCATCGAAGGCGCCGGCAGCCGTCCCGTCGAGGGCATGCGCATGCGCTTCGAGGAGAATGGCGAGGTGACGCTCTTTGCGGGCACCTATTCGCATGGTCAGGGCCATGACACCGTCTACGCCCAGCTCGTCAACGAGTTCCTCGGCGTCGATTTCGACAAGGTGAACCTGATCGACGGCGACACCGCGACCTCGCCCGAAACCTCGAACGGCACTTTCGGTTCGCGCTCCTCCATGGTGGGCGGCATGGGCGTCAAGCGCGCCGCCGAGGCCATCGTCGCCAAGGGCCGCAAGATCGCCGGCCATCTGCTCCAGACCGACGCCGAGCGCGTGGTGTTCGAAGGCGGCGTGTTCCGCGCCCAATCCAGCAGCATCACGCTGGATGAAGTGGCGGCGGCGTCGCGCGATGCAAAGAAGATGCCCGAAGGCATGGCCCTGGGCCTCGATGAATCCGTCGTCTTCGAGAACGATGTCGAGAACTTCCCGAACGGCGCGCATGTCTGCGAGCTGGAGATTGACCCGGAGACGGGCATTCTGGAAATTCTGAACTATGTCGCGGTCGATGATTGCGGCGTGGTTCTGAACCCCTTCATCGTCCATGGTCAGGTCTATGGCGGGGTGATGCAGGGCGTGGGACAGGCGCTGACCGAGAATGTCGTCTATGACGCTGACGGGCAGCTCCTGAGCGCGTCCTATATGGATTATGGGATGCCGCGCGCCGCGCATATGCCCATGATGGAGGCGCTGTTCAACGAAGTGCCTGCGAAGACCAACGAACTGGGCGTCAAGGGCGCCGGCGAGGCAGGCGCCTGCGGCGCTCCGCCCGCCATTCTCTCGGCTGTGGGCGATGCGCTTTCGCGCTTCGGCGTCAGCCATATCGACATGCCGCTGACCCCCGAAAAGGTTTGGCGGGCCATTCAGGAAGCCAGAGTCGTCACGGCGGCGTGAGCCGTTCAACGCAATGTTTCGGGAGGACCGAAAGTGGATATTGATGTCAAGATGACCGTGAAC
>CANCSY010000020.1 GCA_947380915.1 Beijerinckiaceae bacterium | reverse complement strand
CCGTCCAGAATCTGAAGCTTTTGATTAGGGCTGTGTTGACTTACAATGAAGTCTGCTTGCTGATAAACAATGCGCGAAAAACCTTGGAACGCGTTGCTCCAAAGGTCACGCATTTCGGCGCCTCTCCCACGTATGCCAAACCCATAACCCCTCGACTCGAAAATCCAGTCCGCGACGCTAATATCGATGCGACGTTCGTTCGTGTAAATACCATGCTCAGTCAAGATCAGAGGACGCTGGCGCAACATACTCGCGCGCGCCCCATAGAGACCAGCATAGCCGGTAGATAGAGAGTGAAATAGTCTTGCCTCAGGGATTTCTGCAGTGCAGACGGAAAGTACGCTTTGACAAAGAAACCGCCAGGCCCAGAAAAAATCAATCAGCGGCGCATTGGCCATTCCATCTCGATAGGCTTCCTCCATCTTCTTCCAAGCGGTTCTTGAGTCAAGCAGGTGCCGAGCGCCCAGACGGCATTTCCAAAGCACACGCACTAGATCGCCAAATGACGCACCAGGCGCATTTGTGACGACCTCTCTCAGAGCGGCCAACGCCTCGCGCGAGCAACTGCCATTCTGCGTCAGGAAAAATGACCCTTGTGGGTGCTTATCAAGCAGCACTTCCGTTAGGCCAACCACATTTTCAGGTAATCGGTACTTTAATATTCGCCTTTGTGACGAAAGCGCAATGGCCACAATATGAAATCGCCACTCGGGTAAAGATTGAATCAGAGCATCAGTCCAATGGGAGACTCCTCCGAGCACATAGGGATAGCCGCCTTCGATTATGAGACAAATATCGGCACGGACTCTCATCGTTTCACAGCTCCCCTTCCGACTAAAGAATCTGACATAGAAACGCCTTCTCCTGCGATTAACTGGTGCTCCACGGTTGGCTCACTGTAGCGAAATTTTTTAAGGTCCCTTGGTCAATTAGGTTAATTGGATCTCCCTTTTATAACGATCAGCCGTCGATGCCGGCCTTCCGTTCGATTTGCCGGATGGTGGAAGCACTCCATCGTCCGACATTTTTTTCTGAAGCTTGGACTTGATTGTCCCAGCGAGAACGCGCACCGAAAGATCGGGATCTTGAGTGGCGACCCGCAAGACCGGCAGGAGCGATGGATCAAATCGACGTCCTATCAAGTTAAGAATGTCAAATTTGTCCTTTTGGGTCCCTTCGAAGAGTACCTCAATCAGTGGAGCAGGTAGTACTGTGCCGGACACCTTGATTCGTCGGTCCTGCAGTTCGTTAAGAAGCCTGAATACTCGGTCCATTCGATTGGTCTCAAAATTGTAAGAATTCAAACTGCTTTTAAAGTGAGCGCCGTTAGAAAATCGAGATTTAAGGCGACTTCCGCAAGGAGTAATCATAGCGCCAAAGGGGCCAGCAACGAAGGTCCAAAGCGCAAGATGAACAAGATAGGAACGTAGTTCAGTCTCCCTCGTTAAATAACGTGCGCTCTGAGCAATGGCCAAGCAGATTGATCCATGAATCAATACTGCGAGGTAAAGATCGATGTCTTTGCTTGCGAGAAACAGCGCGGTTTCGATTCCCACAGCGCACAAACCAAAGAGTAGCATTCGCATCTTCTGAAGCCTTAATTCTAGGTCATGGATGTGAGGTATTACCTCGTGGTTTAAAAGGATGCTCAAACCGGGACAACAAAGCCGCCAAAAGTTTAGCAATCTGCCTCAGACGGTTCTTGGTCTGCACCGCATCTCGCATCTGCGACAGTCCATCCAATAATATTACAGCATACAGCTTTGTTTTCCTTTGATCTGAGATCGCCACTGCGCAGATGGCGCCGGGTGGCAGCAGTGAGCCTTCTACAGGGTCGTCTGGTTCGAAAAAAAAAGGACAGGCTTGTAGGATCTGAATGAGCGCTTCGGAAATTTTTGGTGAAGCCTTCAGGTTTCTCATTGCGCCGTTCTTCATGCCAGCGACTGGAAACAGGTCCGCCCCGTGCGCAAGAAATATAGTAAATGACGAGCCAGCAAGAGTGTAATCGATGACGGGCGCAAAACTCTTGATCATTTCGACAGGGCCTCGGATATCCAGGTTGGAAAGGCATCTCAAGATCATGCTTACTGTGCGGGTCTCGCCCGCGATACAAAGCTCGAGTCTTTCGATCTCGGATACTGCCCGGTCCAAGGCGTCACTTACGATTTCTGCTGCCGAGATAGCTTCATTTTTTTCCTTCGTGAGCATCGCGACATGAATCATTTGCAAACTTCGAATGCTTCCGAGCGCCAGACTGCATAAAAACCACTGAGTTGGCATCAGAAGCCGGTTAGTGGCGTTGGCATAAAAATCCAAGACTCCAGTCTGGGGTGGTGCAATAAAGATCATAAAAAGTAGCGTTGAAAAAAAACTTGCGATAAGTCCGCCTCGAATTCCGTATTGCGTGGAAAGCAGCACAACAGGGATCCAGAACGGATGTGGCGTCACCCCTGTGTACATGTCGCCTTTGAACCAAAGCCAATCGATTGCGAGAAGCCCGGTAAATAGAACAATCACTTCCGCTAAAGCAATGAAACTAGAACGTCGATGGCGTGACCATCGCCTTGAGCGCTCCTTTTTGCCTCCGCTATGCTGAGTAAATGCCACAAACCACTCTCCGTTCGCCACTGAAGACATCTGCGAGATGCGTTAGCGCAGTCAAATCGGCTTATTCCGTCTACTCTTCCGGGTCACGCAATACCTATTGGTCATCCCTGACCAATATCGAGGTAGCCCATCCAAAAAACCGGGGTGGAGCTTCGCTTGCGAAAAACCCAGCCACAATCCACTGCGTAGCTCCGATGCGCTCAATGGAACTGCTGACAGTATTGCGAGATTGACAGATCCCCGATAGTCATCGCAATGGTCTCCTGGCGCGCCGCGGTTTTACCGCATCGCTTGTTGGTCAGGAAACCCCTGCGGAGCGCAAAGGTTCCAGAATGCTGATCGTGCGACATTCCAATTCGCATCGATACTTCTTTAAGTAAGTTGCCCTTAAGAGGTATGTCCGGATTTCGGAAAATGCGACATCTTATTCCAATCATGTGTCTGTGCTCTGCAGGCCCGCTTCGCGGACAGTCCATGTGGAGAGGTGAGGATAGAACAATTTAGCCACTCCTATCGCAAGGATCAAACACCGAGGTCGACTATGGTGAGGGCCGGCGAACTTTTGTTGTACTTCCTGCGGAATAATTTCGCAGGACGACACCTGTTTTCACGAGCTGCGTTGGCGGTTGTGTTCCTTTTGCCAATTGCCGCTTTTTCCGCGACCAATGAGCGCCATTCCGCTCCGCTCGCTCGGAGAATTATAGCAGTTTATGATGGGTTCAGTGAGCCATCCCCTCCCGATACACGGATACATCGCTGGGCGGAGTTTCCCCTAAACCACCTTGGTTTTTTTCTTTCGTACCATGATGTACGTGATCCACTTCCTGAAATTGCCGAGGATTCTGAGGTTGCGGGAATACTGACCTGGTTTTCGCAACCCTTACAATATCCCGTCGGCTACTTTTCATGGGCAACGAAAGCCGCGAGATCAGGTAAGAAGATCGCGATCCTCGGCGAGGTAGGGGGCCGAAGTGACAAAACAGCTGATATGGCAGAAATGAACGCTCTTTTAAATGAGCTTGGGCTTCATTCTCGTGGTCGCTCGGTTAGCCTAACCTTTGACACGGCTGTTCTTGCAAACGAGCTCAAGTTTGAAGTGGGACTGGGCGGGGTTGTCCCAACTTACCTGCTGCTCGATACAATCTCTTCAGCTATCCAACCTCTTGTGGTTCTTAAGCCGCCATTGCGAGAGGGGGGTGGAACAAGCACCGTTGCAGCTATCAGCCCACTTGGTGGTTTTGTTTCGAGGGATTTCGAAGTTTTGTACGAGCCTTCCATTTCTCAGGCCCGCTGGCGGATCGATCCGTTTCGTTTCTTCAGCAGGGCTTTGGGTGTTGAGGTAACGCCACGCCCCGATCTTACGACCACCTCTGGCCGGCGCAATTTTTTCGCCCGCATGGATATCGGAGGCTCGGACGGTGTCGCCGAAGATCCCGGAGCAGGAGCTTCGCTTTTAAAAAATTTCGATGATGAAATTTCGGCTGGCCGGGTGAAGACGCCAGTGAGCATCACTGCCCCAGTCAGCGAAACTGCACGAAGGTTTGTCCCAAAATGGTTTGATATGTCCGCTACTTCCAGGTTGGAAACCGGGCGGACGCTTCTTCTTGGCTTGACGAATTCCACCGCTACCCAGGGCGGTTTTTTTAGAAAGGCGCGTGTGGCTATGAGTCATCATTTGATCGCTGCACCTGGTCCGCATCCGGCTCAGGGGCTTGGTTCACTGTTCATATGGCCGCGCGGCGAGGTCCCGTCGCAGAGCGAGGTGGCCGCTTTACGTGGCAAAAGAATGGTTGCTATGCAGGAATCATCCAACAGGTTCGATCCCTTGCATCCCTCCATAACTAATTTGGCTCCAATAGCGCGGCCATTAGGTCAGGAGAGACTGCTCTATTCCATCAACGGCGGCGAGGATCTCTTTTCCCCGCAGGGGCGATCTCCCGCAGCGATTCTGAAAGCCCTTGAAACCACCCAGCGAAATATGGGTAACGTTCGTCGTCTTGCGGGGATCGACTACCATTTTCATCTTCAATCTCTGCGTTCCTCGGTCGGCGTGCAGGTGGTTAAGTCAGCATTGGCTGCGGCTGCTGAAGGCCCCTTTTTTCTGACTACAGTAGAGCATTTTGCACAAATGGCGGATTCGTTCTTTGACATTCGGATTACGAAGCTCGGTGAGTTGTCCTGGCGGATTGACAAGCGCGGCGCAATACACACATTGCGTCTGGATGATGCGGTCCATTTGCAGGTTGATATGTCTGCAAGCAAAGGCGTTCTTGGTCAGCAGCGCCACGATGAGGCTCTATACATCGCACTTGATGCGGCTGAGACTAGCGCAACAGTTTCATTGAAACGAGCCTCAATCGAGAAGCCCGTCCAAATTTCCCTAATTGAGAGCCGTTGGCGGATGTCTGACCTTGACCGGTCACAATGTAATTGGACCTATGTCACCAGTGGATTTGGGGCGGGCGATTTCGTTTTTGAAGGGCTTCCAGAGGGTGATTTTTTAGTTTCGGGCGTTCGAGATGGAACGCTGCTATGGTCTGTGTCAGCCACCACTGAGGAGAGCGGTAGATTGGTTTTCCAACTGCCCGCTGACGGTTTCAGCCCAATCCAGGTTACCATTCAATGTCTTGAACGGCGGAGGTGAAATAGACATGAATTTTTCGTTGTTTCAGCTCTTGCTCCTTGTTCTATCCGTTAGCTCCGGAGCTGTTCTCCTGGCGCCTGGTAGAAGCGAGCAATTATCAATGATGATACACGACGGACGATTTGGGGAGGCTGTGACGGAAGTTTCAGGTGTCCTCCTGACTGGCGATGCCAAGCCTGAGCTATTGGGGCTCCTTGCCCTTGCCCATCGAGGAAATGGGCAACCACTCGAGGCAGCGCTCCGTTTGGAGGAGTTTTTAGTTGCGAGGCCGCGGGACTTTGAGGCGTTGAAGCTGTTACCGTCCCTTTATTCTGATGCGGGCATGGCTGAGGAGATGCTTTGTGCGATGCAGCGGCTCGAAAGTCTCACCCCGACTGCTGAGGGAGCGTCCCGTTTGCTGGCTATGTTAAGGCTCTACGGAAAGGTGGAAGCAGAAACGACATTAATGCAGCGCCTGCACGAAAGGCACCTCCTCGCTCCCGATATGCTTAGAAGGCTCGGGGAGCTTCTCGCGCAACGCGGAGATAGGTCTCGTGCCGTCAATATTCTTGCTGAGGCCTTGGAACATGAGGGCCCGGCAGGCGCTAAAACGCTGCTCTTTATTTTTGAGCTGTTGGTGGCTGATGGACATCTTTCGGAAGCAACAGATCGTGTCGCCGCTTGGGTTTCGTTGGGGAGGGATGTGATGCTTTCCATCAAGGTAATTATGCGCCTTGAAGCGCTTGGCGATATGGAGCATGCCCAATCGCTTCTGGCAATCATGGCTGATTTTGACCCGGGATCTCGTTTTTTTCTGGCCAGGCTGTTATCGGAGCAGCACGCCAATGCTTCCGCAGCCATTTTATTGGGAAGTTGGATTGGGAAAACGAAGGCGCCGTCTATTGGTGAGATCGGACAATTTGTTTCTGTTGCGCGAATGACAGGGGTCGAGTCCTTAGTTTGGCGTGCGTTCGCATGGGTGCTTTGCATTCCAGAGGCGTTGGAAGCGCAAGCTCATTTGGCCGAGTATATTTTTGATGAATTTGGAGGGGCTGGGCTGGCGCCGTTTCGACCCGAATTATCAATAAACGCGCTGCGGCAACGCCCGCTGTTCGCTGCAAAGCTTGCTATTCAGGAGAAGGAATTCTTGGCCGCCACGAACTATCTTTTGGCAACAAACATTGGAGCTTTGTCGGAGGAAGAGCAGCGTTATTGGTTCGAACTATTGGTGACGTCTGCCGGGGAGCTTGAGGCCTTGCAAATCCTGGCAGAGGGGTGGCGAACCCGAGAGCTGCCGCCAGGGCTCCTTGCGAGTTATGCGGTTCTTGCTGCTCGGCTGGAGCTCTTCCCTGAATACGAAAAAGCCGTCGGAGAGTTGTCGCGATTCTGAAAAACTGCTTATGCTGCTCAATTCGACTATAAAGGGATGGCCTATGAGAATCGTGTTGTATTTCCCGAGACGCCTGATCGCTTCTGTCGTTATTTCATTTTTTTTCTCCGTTCCACTGCTGGCTCTGGGGCCCGCTTTCATTCGTGGCGGAGATCGCGTCAAGATTGTTTTTTTTGAGTCCGTGGAAGCGCCAGACACATCCAGCGCCAACCCAGGTAATCAAAGCTTTCGGTTGTTGCGAACGCAATATCAGAGGGTGGATCTGTCAGGTGAATTTGTTGTTGATGGGGGCGGCATGATTTCGGTCCCAATGCTTGGCGCCGTAAGATTTTCTGGGATTACGCCCGCTGCTGCGGCTGATCAACTCCAGCGTTTGCTGAAAGAGGCAACCGGGCGCGCCGCCATCGTGAGCGTTGCGATTGTACAAAGATCGCCAATTTATATTACTGGGGATGTCCGCAGTCCTGGTATGTTTGCTTTTACTCCCAACATGATAGCCATCCAGGGCGTTGCCCTTGCCGGCGGTTTCGAGAATGGACAATTACAGCCATCCTTATTGGTGGAGATGTTGCGTCTCAGCCGGGAGCAAACAAACGCCCGTGACCGGATGAAACGTCTTTTGGCTCGTAAAGCCGTATTGGAAAAATACCGGAATGATACTGCTGAAGTCGATATTCCCGCGCAGTTGGTTCAACTGTCTGGGCAGGACGGTGCAAGGTCGTTGATTGAGTCTGCTCGCAAAGTCATTCAGGCCCGTGAGGAGGCTTACTCGATGGAATTTGCCACACGGGCCGAGGCTGTTGGCGGAATACGCCAAGAATTGGAGCTTCTCAAGGCGAGGATCTCTGAATTTGAGGCAAAGATCAAGCTTCTAGCTGAGCGCGCGCGAAAAATGGAATCCTTGTTTGCCCGACAGGTCGTCGAGGAGCAGCGTGTGTCAACTGTGTTGCGCGACCAGGTGGATATGGAGGGGCATCGCAACGAGTTGAAAGTTGTCATTGTTCAAACTTCAAATCGGCTCTCGCAGGCGGAAGGTGATCTCCAACAATTGAAAATAAAGCGTCGACTGGAGAAAGACGCGGAGATCCAGGATATCGATGCGGAGATTGCACAGTTGGGTGATACCTTGGCCATGACCGAAGCGACCGACAGTCTGACCCTTGATCAAAGCTGTTGCGTCGCCAACGCGATGCGGCTTGAAATAATCCGCACGAATTTGGGGGTGTTCGAGTTGCTGGACGCTATGGATACGACATCACTCGAACCCGGCGACGTACTTCGTGTCACCCGAACTCGCACTAACAGGCCGGGCCGTGTTTCTCGGTAAGCTCTTGGGTGGCGTCGAAAAGGGTTCGGTTTCCTAGGCGGTCATAGGCCAAATGACTTATTGTAACGCCGTTTTTTGCATCCATTTGTTGGTGAAGCGCCTGTGACGCGTCTTGAGTATTTGCGGTAAACTCCTGAGCTTGGGTGATGATTATGGCGACTAAGGTTGGCGACATAACGCTGGACGGAATCTTCGTGGATTGGTCTTCCGGATCGCTCGTTCAGATTGCTGCGAACACGGTCGCAGGTTATGACGTTTATGGGAAACTTGTTTCCGATCCACTCCTCGGCGCCAATTACGTCATCGGTCTCAGCGCCACTTCGAGCAGTGATCCGGTGATCGGCGCCAATACTATCATCTACCTGAATACCGATCAGAACGCATCGACTGGTTTGAGCCCGTGGACCGGCTCCAACGTCGGCGCCGAATTTGCTGTCGTGTTCAAGAATGATCTGAACGGCAAGCTTCAGCCCTATCTTTACTCAGCGAGTTCCGCTGGAGTTGATGGTACCCCCCTCAATGGCGGAGCGCCCCTCAATTGGGCGCCTTCCATCGGTGACGGCGGCAAGAGTCTGGAGATTGCGATTCCGCAGTCGGTTTTGACTCTGGATGGCGGCTCTGTCCCAAATTCCATCAACTTCGAGGTGCTGCTCAACAACAGTAAGGGTCTTCCGGCGTCTTTTGGTTATGCCCCACAATATACGATAACGGATCCCTCCACGTTTCAGCCAGTGAACCACGCAGTCAAGAAAGTGGCTATCATCTGGTCGCAGGATACGGCCAACAATTACTTTGCAGGCTCGAAGGACGCCAATGGGCTCCTCATACCTCAAGCGGCGTTGACGACTGCTTATTCAGATCTTTTCATGACAGCGCAGCATCAGGCCGAGGCCGCAGGTGTGTCCTATGAGATCCTCACGGCGGAGCAGATCGCGACGATGAACATGGCTACCCTCGCGCAGTATAGCGCGCTGGTGATACCATCCATGAGAAACGTCAAAGATGCGACACAGGCGGCGCAGATCACCAACGTCCTGTCGCAACTTGAATACAACTACCACGTCGGCATCATTACGTCCGGCGATTTCATGACCAGCGACGCGAACAACGCCGAACTGCCCGCACCCTATCTGGCCATGCAGACTTTGCTCGGGGCGACCTTCTCGACAAGTGGCGTAGGCTCCTACTCGTTATCGGTCGATCCCGCCGCTACAGCCAATCCAATCATGGCGGGATATTCATCCGGAGCCCCGATTGGCGGCGCCAGTGGGCAGTTCGCGGGAACAACGGCTGGTTTCTATACGAATACGGGCTATTCGAGCTACAAAGGGATCGGCGCCACGCCGACCACCGTGCTCGCCGACATCAATGTCACGACTAACCCGGGGCCGGGCGCGGTCACCACATCCTCGGTTCCAGGAGTCATCCAGACAACAACGGGTGGGACGAATACGCTCTTTTCTTCTACTGGCCTTTTTGGCGACAGCAACCTGCTGCAGCATGTTATTCGCAACACAGTGTTCGGCAGCGCTCCGTCATTGACCCTCAACAAAACGCGTTCCACGGGCATCCTCGCTTCGCGTACCGACATGGACCAGTCGCAGTTTGCGTCCGACATCGCGCCCACAACCGGTCCGGGTATTTACAACTCCTTGATGCCGATCCTGCAGCAGTGGAAGCAGCAGTTCAACTTCGTTGGCTCTTTTTATGTCAATGTCGGGAACGGTTCTGCAGTCAATGATAACGGGATCAATGCGCTGAGTTTGACCTCTCCTTATCTCAAGCAAATTCTTCAGATGGGAAGCGAGATTGGCAGCCATTCAACTGATCACCTGATCAGTCCTCCTGGCAATTTGCCGCCGGAAAACGCTAATTTTCTTAGTAACACACAGCCTTCGAATCTTTCAACGCCCAGCTTTACCTTCGCTTACGAGTTCGGTCAGTCGAATCTTTTTATCAATCAGGCTCTAGGCATAACGGTCGCAGGGGCCGCCATTCCTGGCGCCCCGGACACAAGTGCGACAGCCCTCAACATCCTTCAATACTATCCCGGCGGGAGCGGTCTTACAGGCTATGTCAATGGTGGTTGGACCGGGGTTGGCGCAGGATCACCAAACGCTTTTGGCTATATCGACCCAACCAATACAAAGTCAGTCTACATCGCCCCGAACATGACTTTCGACTTCACCGAGATCGAGTTTCAGAAGAAGACCCCCGCCGCAGCGCTTGCGGACTGGAAAGCGCTGTTCAACCAACTTTCTGCCAACTCGCAGTCGCCTGTCATCGTGTGGCCGTGGCATGACTATGGCCCGACCGATTGGAACTTCGACACCAATTCTCCCAACGCCGGCAGATATACGACCCAGATGTTCACCGACTTTGTGGCCTATGCTTACAATGCCGGCTACGAATTTGTGACCTCGGAGGATCTTGCCGCTCGAATTGCAGCGCAGCAACGCGCTACGATTATCGAGACGAATCCGACGGCGAACTCAATCAATGTGACGGTCACACCAGGCCTGACCACGGATGACCTTGGCGCGATGGCGCTTGACGTGGCTAATGGTGGTAGCAAGAACGGGGTTGCGAATGTGATCCAGAACGCTGGTGGTTGGTATGCCTACGACACCAATAGCCTCTTCATGGCGAGAGGGGGCGTCAGCAACGTCACCGTCACCCTTGGCGCCACGCAGGATGACGTCACCCACATTGATGCGCTCCCGATGCGCGCGGATCTGGTGACCGTAACCGGCGATGGGTCCAATCTTGCTTTCTCTATGACCGGCGACGGCGCCGTCGGGATTCACGTAAGGACTCCCGGCGCCAATATTGTCTCGGTTCAGGGCGCTCCTGCGGGGGTGCTGAACGGGAGCGAACTATCGCTGACCTTCAACGACGGCCCACTTGGGATCTCTTCTTCCTCACCGCAGGGCGCGCCGGTTCTCCACAGTGTCACTGTGAGCGATCGTTCCACGGCGGTGACGACATCCGGCGCTGATCTCATCTTTGGCGGCACTGCCAACGATGGTATCAACGGCGGCGGCGGCAACGACACGATCAGTGGAGGGACGGGTGTCGACACGCTCACAGGCGGCGTAGGCATTGACACGTTCATCGTTGGAGGCGGCGACACGGCCACGATCAAGGATCTTGGGACTGGCGGCGCGGACGTGCTCCAGGTCGCTTCGGGTGGCGTTGCCAAAGTTACCGTGACAGCCGCCTGGACCGCGACCTCGGCGACGAGGAACAACGGAACCACCAGCTTCGTCACTAATGGTGTAAGCGTGAGCTTGGCGGCGGTGACAACCGGCAACAATGGCTACAGTGTCACCAATACCGGCGGTGGCGCCAGCCTGACTGGTTCCGGGCTGAATGATACGCTGCTTGGCGGGTCCGGAAGTGACGCACTTAACGGCGGCGCGGGATTGGATTCGCTGAACGGCGGCGCAGGAGCGGACACTCTGAACGGCGGCGCAGGGGCGGATACGCTGACCGGCGGCTCCGGGGGAGACCTTTTCCTTTATTCGACGGGCTCCGGTTCACTCTATTCGGCTTATGACACGATCACCGACTTTGGCAATGGCGTCGATAAATTCAAGATCGGGCGTAGCGTCTCCAACTCCAATTTCCGTTCGCTCTCGGGTACCGCCACCGGCGATCTGCTTAAAGACTTGACTGCGCTTCTGACGCCCTCAACTCTCACGGCCGCCGGTGCAGATCTCGTGAGGCTGGCGGGCCCTGGTACGGATGCAGGCACATATGTCGTGATCAACAATGATGGCGTGGCGGGTTTTAATTCGGCGCTGGACGCGGTGGTCAGAGTGCAGACTGGCGCAACAGTCAGCGCCTCAAGCTTTATTGTCTGATCGGTAGCGACGGCCATGTCCGGTTCTGCGAAGGCGGTTGTGCCAGGGCATTCAATGCAATGGACGCCCGCCTTCCGGAGTGGGCGGCTACGTCTGCTTTTTGTCAGATGTACCTCCAAGGGAGGGTATTAGCGGACTGCGGGAATCCCTATGTTTCCTGATCTGACTTGAGTTTGCGGATCATCGATACAAAGCCAAGTCCAAGGCTCCTGTCATCCCGTAGCCGGATTGCGTTCATGAATCAAACCGTCTCGCCTGACCTTGCGGCCGAAGCTATAGACACGTCAGGATTGTTAGCGCTTTGCGCGATAGCTGGCTTTTACCGGATTCCTGCAGACCCTGCGTATCTGGCGAGAGAGATGGCGCTTCATGGGCGTGCAGCGTCAGAGCGGGACATTGTGTTGGCGGCGGCCATGATCGGCCTGAAGGCGCGCAGTGTGGCCTTTGGCGGGCTCGCGCGTCTGGTGAGCATGCCACTTCCCATGATCCTTCAGCTTAAGCATGCAGGCTTTATCATACTGACGGGCAAGACGCCTTCCGGCGCATGGCGAATCGTCGATCCGATCACGCGCACTGACTGCGAATATGCGCTGGAAGACCTTAGCGCCATGATCCAGCCAAACGTCATTCTCGTTACGCGGCGTTTCGCAGGGGAGGGCGCAAATCCGCACAGCTTCGGTTTTCGCTGGTTCC
Organism: Beijerinckiaceae bacterium; assembly: GCA_947380915.1. The sequence goes on along the minus strand of CANCSY010000020.1, from coordinate 15,624 downwards.
TTCCCTCGATCTGGCGCTATCGAAAACCGTTGGCGCATGTTTTTCTGGCCTCTTTTTTTATTCAGATCCTCGCATTAGTCTCGCCACTGTTCTTTCAGGTCGTCATCGACAAAGTGCTCACCAATCGCGGCTATTCCACGCTGTTTGTTCTGGTCGGGGGCCTTGCCCTGATCGGCCTGTTCGACGTCGCGCTGCAATATCTGCGCACCTATGCCCTCTCGCACACGACGAACCGCATCGACGTCGAACTTGGACGACGATTGTTTCGCCATCTGGCGCAACTGCCGGTCGGATATTTCGAGACCCGCGCCACCGGGCAGACGGTTGCTCGCATGCGCGAACTGGAGACCGTCCGCACCTTTCTCACAGGGCAGGGTCTGTTCTCCGCACTAGATCTGTTCTTCGCTTTTGTCTTCATCGCTGTGCTTTTCGCCTATTCGTGGAAGCTTACTCTGATTGTTGTGGCGACGATTCCCCTCTATCTCGCCATCGCATTTCTGGCTCGCCCGTTGTTGCGCGAACAATTGAACGAGAAGTTCAATCGAGGTTCTGAAAGCCAACAGTTTCTCGTCGAAACCGTTGTGGGTATGCAGACGATCAAGGCTGCGGCCGTCGAACCCATCGTGGCGACGCAATGGGAGGAGAAGCTCGCTGCTTATGTTCGTTCCGCCTTTGCGACCACCATGCTGGGAGCGAAAGCGCAAAACGCCATTCAATATGTGAGCAAGCTCACGACTGCGGCGTTGCTGCTGTTCGGCGCCAAAGCAGTGATCGACGGAGAACTGAGCGTTGGCGAGCTCGTCGCCTTCAATATGATCGCCGGGCAGGTTTCCCAGCCTATCCTCCGGCTGTCGCAGCTTTGGCAGGATTTCCAGCAAGTTCAGGTTTCGGTCGAACGGCTTGGCGACATCTTGAACGCACCGCCGGAGCCGATGCCGAGTTTGCGGGCGCAGCTGCCGCCTCCCCAAGGTCAGATCGACTTTCACCATGTTTATTTCCGCTACCGCCCTGGGGCCCCGACGGTGCTGAAGGATATTTCGCTCGGCGTTCCGCCAGGCAAGGTTATTGGCGTGATCGGCCCTTCGGGCTCCGGCAAATCGACCCTAACCAAGCTCATTCAGCGGTTCTACATTCCCGAGGAGGGGCAGATCCTGCTAGACGGCGCCGATCTGAAGCATCTTGATCCCGCTTGGCTGCGGAGCCATATCGGCGTTGTCCTGCAGGAAAACCTGCTGTTCAATCGTTCGATCCACGACAATATCGCCCTTGCCAATCCCGCCATGTCGCGCAGGCAGGTGATCGCCTACGCCCAACTCGCTGGCGCTGACGAATTCATCGGCAAATTGCCGGAGGGCTATGACACCATGCTCGAAGAGCGTGGCGCCAATCTCTCCGGGGGGCAGCGTCAACGGGTAGCCATCGCCCGGGCGCTGGCGACCAATCCAAGGATCCTGATTTTTGACGAGGCGACGTCCGCGCTCGATTATGAAAGCGAGCGGATCATTCAACAGAACATGCGCCAGATCGTGAAGAACCGCACCGTCTTCATCATCGCCCATCGTTTGGCCGCCGTGCGCGATTGTGACGCCATTATCGGCATGGTGGATGGGCGGATCGTGGAGGCGGGAACCCATGATGAGCTGCTGGCCAAACCACAAGGTCTTTATGCTCGCCTTTGGGCGCTTCAGAATGAGAGGGCGCAACCATGACGCCGCCTGACGAAAAGACTGCGGTGGCTCGGTACGCTCCGGGGGCAGTTTCCGGGGGGCTCAAGCCTCAGAAAGCGAGGCCGCATAGGGATGATCAGGAGTTTCTGCCTGCCTGTCTGGAGATTCTTGAAACGCCGCCATCGCCGGTCCGAATGGCTTTCATTTTGTTGATTTGTCTTTTCGTCGTTGTCGCTTTTGCCTGGAGTTGGTTTGGTCGGATCGACATAGTGGCCGTGGCCCAGGGCAAGATCCAGCCCTCCGGGCGGGTTAAGGTGATCCAGCCGTTGGAGACCGGCAAGGTGGCGGAGATCCGGGTCGAGAATGGTGCTTATGTCAGGAAGGGGGAGGTGCTTATCGAGATGGAGAGCGGCGATGCCCATGCCGAGCAGAACGCAGCGGCGGCAGCGCTCGCAGCCTGGCGGGCAGAAGCGTTTCGGCGGCGCGCAGCGATCGACGCCGCCCTGCAGGGCAAGCCTTCGGAAATCCCCACGATCGCGTGGAGCGATGACATACCTGCAGCCAATCGGCTCCGCGAGGAAAAGGTGCTGGCTGGCGATCTCGGACAATTGATAGCCGTCATTGAGGGCCTGGATGCCCAGATGCATCAGAAAGAGGCGGAGCGCGAACATCTGGTCGCGACCGTCAGATCCCAGAATGAACTGATCGCCACGTTGAAAGAGCGCGTGGACATGCGCTCTTCCTTGGTGAAGAGCGGTTTTGGCGCGAAGTCCGCTCTGATCGACGCAACAGAGACCTTGCAATATCAGCAGACGATGGTCCAAACTCAAAAGGGACAGCTTGATCAGGCCATCGCCAATCTGGGTGTTCTCGCCAAGGAGCGCCAGAAGGCAGTAGCTTCTTTTATAGCGGATCATGGGCAGAAATTGGCCGAGGCGCAGCGCCAGGCGGACGATTTTGAGCAAAGGCTGGCGAAGGCAAGGCTGAAATCAGGACGTCTGGCGTTGACGAGCCCGATCGACGGGGTGGTGCTGGGGCTGACGGTCACTACTCAGGGGCAGGTGATTGCTAGCGGGGACGAGATCATGCGGATCGTGCCGGCGGATGCAGAGTTGGAAATTGAATGTTATCTGGCGAACAAGGACGTGGGCTTCGTGAAGCCGGGCCAGACTGCGGTGGTGAAAGTCGAGTCGTTTCCCTTCACGCGCTATGGCACGCTATCGGCGCAAGTGCGGCGTGTGGCGCGTGATGCGATCCCCGAGCCGGATGCGCAGGTCGCCGAGGGCGATCCATACCGGGGGAATCGAAACAGCAAATTTTTCGCAGGGGCTCAGCGTACGCAGAATCTGGTTTTCCCGGTGACGCTAATACCCGATAAGTATGGAATGTTGATCAATGGCGAAACCGTGCCGCTCACTCCGGGCATGGCGGTCACCATCGAAGTCGCTACAGGCAGTCGTCGCATCATCGAATATGTCTTCTCGCCGCTTGTCGAAGTCGCGTCACAAGCGATGATGGAAAGATAAGCGGAACAGGATCCTGTCCAAACTTGCAGTGTGCGGGCTTTCAGGGAAACGCGCACACGCTGAGGTCCGATCGGTTAAATCCCGAGCGTTTATCGGACTAACGTCGACTGGTCTGAGCCGGTCCCGGGGTGCGTTCGTCCGGGCGGCGGAGGCTTGCGGCCCTGCGTCGGGCCTTTTGGGCGAGATGGTCAGGATAATTTCCGAATATTCACCCCCCATAAGTTGAAATTAACGTAACGTGTAATTGAATAAATTTAACTTGATTGAAACTGCAGTGTTATAGCTCATAAGCCGAAGTATTAATACAAAATAGACGCCATCTTTAATTAATTTACACATAGTAGGTATGACGTTAGCAGATTTAGTTTCGAATTTATACTTTCTACGGAAGTGTAAAATTTACGGGTGCGGGCTATAAAAACATTGCGATGCCACGCAGCCGTGGACTGCAGTAAATGGAGTACGGGTATGCTGAGTTATTATTTTGCGTCGCGAGACCTGCTTGCACGTCTGCGCAATGACAAGGACGGCGTGGTGTCGGTCGAATATGTGATCGTCGCCGCCTGCATCGTCGCCTCGGTGGCCGCCGCGTTTGGTGCGGGCTCCACTGCCGGTATCGGCCTGGCGCTGAAGAACGCAGTCACCAGTGTCAGCACAGCAGTCACCACGGCCCTCGCAGGCTAAGGCTCATTGAATCCATAGGGGGGCTGCAGGGCCCCCTCTACCTCCCTTCGGGAATGCATTCGATGAGCTGGATTTCGCCGATGATCCTGAGCCTGCAAATCTTGTTGCTGATCTATGTCGCCGTGATCGACGTGTCGGCACGGCTTCGCTGCGCGAACGCGTGATCGAGCAGATTGAGCCATCGGTAGCAGCAACCGTTTCTCGCGAGGTCCTTCGGCGTCAACTCGAGGAAATCATCCATAGGATCGCGAATAAGGAACGGCTCGAATTGTCGGGTCGCGAGCAACTTCAGATGGCGGATGAGCCGGCGGACGATATGATGGGCTATGGCCCGCTTCGCCCGCCTTTGCTGGACGATTCGGTCAATGCCGTCATGGTCAATGGGCCAAACAATGTCTATGTCGGGCGTAATGGCGTCTTGGAGCGCGTCGCTGTTCGTTGCCGGGCCAATGATCACATTGCGTCGGTTGCGCAGAAGATTGCGGCGCGCGTGGGATGGCGGATCGACGAATCCAGTCCGATGGTGGATTGCCGCTTGCCTGACGGCAGCCGCGTGAACATCATCTTCCCGCCATTGGCGATCCATAGTCCCTGCATCTCCATCCGCAAACTTCCCAGCAGGCGGTATGACAGCGGTGGAATGATCGAAAACGGCACAATGAGCCCGGGCGTTGGGCGATTGCTGGAGATAGCCGCCCGGACGAAGCTCAATATTCTGCTGTCGGGCGGCACCGGGTCCGGCAAGACGATTCTTTTGAACGCCGCAATAATCGCTACGGGCGTCAACACCGAAGGCCGCCGCGAGATTCCTTGCCTTGGTCTGGGTCCCTCGGAGGCCCCCGTCTTCTGGCTTGGGTTCCTGCGCAAGGTCGAAAAGCTCCGGCTGAAGGGCGTCAAGCTCGTGATCTCAGACGCCCATAAGGGCTGAAGGCCGCCATCGCGCAGGTCTTCAAGGCGAGCTGGCGGCGCTGCTGCGTCCGCTTCATGCGCAACGCGCTGGCGCATGCGCCCAAGGCCCAGCACCAGATGGTGGTCGCCGTCTCTTCTGCAAGGGAGGCGGTGGATGGAGTTGATGTCGTGGCGACCTGCACAGACAGCATCAACCCGGTGATGAAGAGCGCATGGCTGCGACCCGGGATGCACATCCTCAATATCGGGTCGTCTGATCTTGGACCAGACAGCGAGATGCGGATCGATTGCGTCATTCGGCATGGTCTGAAGTGCTACCTATTCTTGAGAGCGACAGCTATGTCCCAGGCCTCGGCCACAGCCGTGGTGGCTTTCTCGCCGGCACACCGGAGGAGCGCGCCTGCGTGATCGGCGCCTCTCTCTTCCTTGCTCCTCTCCCCCCGCTCCGCTACAACAAGAACAAGCAACTACCCCTGACAGAAACCATGTCACGGTCCCCGGCTGGTGACGCCGGTTGGCGGCCAACGGAGCGCACGGTTTGAGCGACGACACAGCCTCGAAGTCAAAGGAAGCGGATGGCAATGTCACCGGTTTTGCCGCCTTCCGCCATCGGGATTTCCGCCTGTTCTTCTTCGCCAAGTTCTTCGCCGCCGGCACCTATCACATGATCCTAGTGGCGGTGCTCTATCAGATCTACGACCTGACGGGCGATCCCATGAACGTCGCTTTCGTCAACCTCTGCATGATCTTGCCGGTGTTCGGTTTCGCGCTGTTCACCGGCTACGTCGCCGACAGCTTCGACAGGCGGACGGTGCTGCTGGTCTGCTACTCGATCCTGTGCCTCGGCGCGCTTGGTCTGTGCATCGAGTCATACCTGGGGATCACCAAGCTGTGGCTGATCTACATGCTGCTGACCTGCATCGGCACGGCGCGGGCCTTCCAGGGACCGACCACCAATTCGCTGATCCCCAACCTGGTGCCGCGCGAGATCTACCTCAACGCCGTCGCCTGGAACCAGACGGCTGCCAAGACGGCGCAGATTTGCGGGCCGGCGGCCGGCGGGTTCCTCTATCTGCTGGGGCCCGAGGTGGTCTACGGCACGGCGGCGCTGACTTTCTTCTTCGGTGTCGCCTCGACCTACATGATCAAGCCGCGGGAGACGGGGCGCAAACGGGGCTCGTTGGAGTTGCTGACCCTGCTGGAAGGCGTCCGTTTCGTCTTCGGCAAGCGCATCCTGCTGGGCGCCATCGCCATCGACCTGACCACCGCCCTGATGGGTGGGGTGCAGGCCATGCTGCCGATCTTCGCCAAGGACATCCTGGACGTGGGCGCCCACGGCGCCGGGATCCTGCGCAGTTCCATGGCCCTTGGCGGTCTTGGCGCGGCGCTGATCTTCACCCATTTCCGCGTCACCCGCGCCGGCCTGACCATGATGGTGGCCTCCGCCGTCTATGGCGTGGCGGTGATGATATTCTCTTACTCCGCCTGGTTCCCGCTGTCGGTCGCCATGCTGGCGATCGTCGGCTGCGTCGAGGTTGTCGACGCCAATGTGCGCCAGACGCTGATGCAGATGGCGACGCCTGATCATCTGCGCGGCCGGGTCGGGGCGGTCAGTTCGATCTCGTCCAGCATCGGCACCGAGATCGGCGGCTTTCGCGCCGGCGCCATGGCGGCCTTCGTTGGCGCTGTCCCGGCGGTGGCGGTCGGCGGGCTGGTGGTGTTGCTGGCTGCGATCACGGTGCCGAAGCTGTTTCCGGAACTGTCGAAGGTCAGGCGGTTGGATCGGGAGATTTAGGGGGCGGTTTCGCCGCAACCGTAATCTACTGTATCTGATCATTAGGCCATGGATTGTGCAGGCAGCATCACTGGCGCCAACTATCTTGGCGAAGCCGGTGCGGGGTCAAGCCCTATGAGTTGCTGCAGTTTAACGATGTCACCTCACGCGTCCGTAAACCCCGAGACCAAAATTTCTGGGATAGGCTTGTCAAATTCCATTTGAGGCGTCATATTTTTGCTCTGATCGACTGAATTCTCAAGACTGTCTGATAAGATGAATATGGGCAGCCGTCAGCCGTCCAAAAAAGCAGTGATCGTCTTGATTTAACAAAAAAACGGGGAGAGACGCATGAAATATCGCGGGTTAGCTATGGCATCTTTCATCGCTGGTATGATCGCCTGTACGGCGAGCGCTCAGGCTCAGGTCTTTAGTTTGAAACCCAAGACACTGGACGAGGTGGAAGCAGCCCAGCAGGCAGCAAAGGACTCAGCGGAATTCGTATATTTGGGCACACTTGCCAGGCTTTGCCTTTTGCCACCGAGCCGCAGTGAAGATCTCAGTGACAGAACACCTGTCTATGTAGATAATCCCAGCTCGGCGCCGGCTCGCTCGACCTGGTATGGTGACCCTGCGAAGGTATTTGATAATTTCTATTTTGTAGGAGGGAAGGTTCATTCGGCCTGGGCTCTGAAGACGAGTGAAGGCATCATCCTTTTTGATACGATTTATCCTTACAATTCTGAGGAGCTTGTAATCGGTGGGTTACAAAAACTTGGCCTTGACCCGAAAGATATTAAATACGTTATTATTTCTCATGCCCATCAAGACCATATTGGGGGCGCAGAAATGATTCAGAAGCGTTATGGCTCGCATGTGGTCATGTCCGAGCCAGACTGGAGCCTGGTTGAAAGACTGCCAAACCGCTTCAAGAGCATGGCGCCAAAGCGAGATATCGTAGCGACCGACGGAATGAAAATAACCCTTGGCGAGGCAACAGTAAGTCTTTGGTTTACGCCGGGTCACACAGATGGAACCCAATCCTTCACCTTCCAGGTTTTAGATCGCGGCCGTCCGGTGAATGTGGCTTACTCCGGAGGTACGGCGCTCGTTTATGAATGGACAATGCCGGAATGGAGCATAAAGAATCTGGAAACTTACATCGCCTCGCAGCGACATTTTGCAGAGAAGGCAAAAGAGACAGGCGCCACCGTCCTGATCTCCAATCATTCTGAATTTGACAGCGCCTATGATAAGACCCGCATGTTGGCTGGTCGCGGCGATGGTAAGCATCCATTTGAGAATGGGGCCGATTGGGTTCAACGTTATTTCAAGGTAACGGAGAACTGCGCACGCGCCACACAGATCAAGGTTCAGCAGTCCTTTGCACCCATGCGGTGATGAAACTTTTTCATATCTGAGACCCTTGTAAGAAGAAAGCTTGAACCTGGTGGCATGGAGAGTTCTTACTTACTCCCTGCCTCCAGGGTTTTCAGGCTGGACTGACCGTCGTCAGACAATTTGAGACAGTCGAGGCTTTTTCGGACGCAGACTCTGGCCCATCTGGATTAGGGGCTAAGCTGCTTTCAGTTGATGCTCTCTTGATATCGCTGTCGGCGGAAAGCGGTCGTTTTTCCACACTTACGCGCACAACCCCTCCGACGACAACGAGGCGGATGCGCTTGCGATGCTGCCTTGGGCCCCGAAACACAGGGTAGCGTACTCCACCAAGTGACGTGATGATTACGCACGATCACTTCGCGTTGGCGGCGCCAAACAACGATGTGCTGGTAAGGGAGCGCTGTCCAACACGGGGCCTAATTGGTTTCTGCATCAGTCGGTTGACCAAGGCCTTCGGGCTGATTTGCTCAGCCCCGGGTATCACCAACTGGCTCCCCTCTTTCGCATATCTTTTTCGAGGCAATGGGGTTGGCTTCTCAGTGCCTGGAATAACGAACTGCTGCCCGGCTAATGTGAACTCAACATTGAATTGCTGTTCTACCATCTCAGGCCTCCCCAACTACCCGGCATTCCTTCCAAGAAATCACGTCCATTGCTTCATGGCAACCAAGGGGCTTCACTTATGAGATTGTCTCCGCAGGGCTGTGGCGGTGAGCGCCGCCCGTCTGAAAAGGTCACGCATCATTTGACCACATCAGTATGTGGCGGCATTATAAACACTTAAGGTAAAACTGATGTTCAATCCCGGGTTTTTTGTCGCCTGCAGGTTAACATGGCCCCCACAAAGCCTGCCCACCCCCGGGGGCCTGTCCACAAGAGGGGTGGGGGTATGCAGCATCGCACGCTTCATTACTGCTACGTCTTAGCCTTCTGGCTCACATACCCCGCACAGAAGCATGAAAACTGCATGCTGACCACAGCCGAGATTTGGCTGCGTGCTTACCCGGCACTCAAGGCCTGTCGCGAAATTGCTCGTGGCGGCATAGGGGACGTCCTTGAACTCAGCGTCCGTTATCGCCTTGGCCCAGTTCAAGGGTGGCAGATCAGCCAAGGGCGCCCCGCCTTGCGCTGACCTCATACCTGCCTCTGAAAATGGGGGGTCATTGCTTTACGTTCAACTCAATGACGTCGTACCCGAGAGCCGCGTTAAAATCGTCAGGCATCTTATAAAGCACCGCGATCTTCATCCCAATCTTGAGTTGCGTCCGGTCGGCGGCGCCTTCGATGTCACTGTCGGACGTTACGCGCAACCGTACGTCCTTGCCGTCTGCGGTCCTGAGCGTGAGATTGCGGCCAGCCTCGGCGACGCTTGTGAGTTCTCCAGTGGCGGTGATGTCCCGCGTCGTCACGATAATGGGGCCAAGGCCGGACAGTTCTCGATGAAGGGTCTCGGCGAGCCAGTCGAAATGCGTGGCGCGATCCCAGTCCTTGAACTCGTTCATATGGAATCGTTTGATGATCTCGGGCAGGGGAAGATTATCTGCCATCATTGTCCGGACCTTCTGCCGGGCGAGAAGAACATAGTCGACCATGGCTTGCAGGTCAGTCACGTTGCTTAGCGGTCCATGCGAAGGAACTACGACGCGGGGCTTCAGCGCAATCAGCGCCTCGAGTTGCTTCAGCATCGTCAATGTTGTTCCGTGGCTGTAGTCTGGCCGGACATCGGGATGCCGATCCTTGTATGCTGCGAAAGACCCATGCAGCACGCCGGACTCCGGCAGCCAGACTGCAACGTCGCCGGTGTTGTAGACGTCATCAACGTAGATGAGTTCAATCTGCTTGCCGCCGAGCTTCAGGGTGATGCGATCTGGAAAGCTCAAGAGCATGTCGACCGGCGACATATTCTGAAGCTGTTCGGCCTTCTCCGGAAACCGTTTGCGCCACGACTTGACCTGATAAGGCTTCATGGCTGCGATTTCCCTGGCGACGCGATCGTGGACGATCAGCGTTGCAGGCATGAAATAGGGCGATCCCCCGAAATGATCCCCGTGGTATTGGCTGATGACGACCCAGCGCACGGGCTGGTCTGTGACTGATTTTATTTTCGCAGCGAGATCCCGCGTGTCGGGCTGGCTATTGCCGGTGTCGACAAGCACGACGCCTTGTTTCGTCACAATGACCAAGGCATTGGCGTCATTGCGCTTGCCGATGTAGGCATAGACGTCGTTGGCGAGCTTTACGAACTCCGCAGTTTCGCCCGTGATCGCGAGCGCGGCATCAGCGAAGAGAAGAAGAATGGCGAGGCACACACCTCTGCTGACGGCTGCGAACATCTCACTCCTCCCGACCCTGTCTGGGACTGAACTTCCTATGCAGCGGCCCCGATTGTCAATCGCCCTGTTGACGCCGGCCGATGTAAAACCGAAAGTGCGCGGGTCGGATCGGCGGGACGGGCCGATTTTCAGCTGCTTTGAGGTGGGTCATGGGACTATTCGCTTTTGGGCGCTTTGCTTTCGCTGGCGTCCTCGCTTTTGTCGGCTCTTCGGCGCTTGCGCAGGACGCATCCCTCGTCGAACGCGGCCGCTATCTCGCCACCATCGGCATTTGCGACAGTTGTCACACGCGGCAGGACGCACAGGGCGCCGTCCTGAAAGGTATGGAGTTGGCGGGCGGACATCGGGTAGGAGGACTCCTCAGCTCTAACATCACACCCGATGAAGACACGGGCATTGGCGCCTGGACCGACCAGCAGATCATTGACGCAATCCGTAACGGAAAACGGGCAAATGGAGAGACCGTGCGCCCACCAATGGGCGTGTATTTCTATCGGAACATCTCAGATCTCGACATGGCGGCGATCGTCGCCTATCTGCGCAGCGTTCCAGCCGTCCGCAACAGGGTGGAGCGTCTTGAGAGCCGCGCCCCGGCCCCGGTGTTTGCGCCCGTGCAGGACGTTAGCGCGCCGGATCGCAGCGACAAACGCGCTTACGGAAAATATCTCGGCGAGACCATCGCGCATTGCTATCAGTGTCACACACCCCGCAAAGAAGGGTTGCCGGATACGGCGAGGTGGGGCGCAGGCGGTAATGCTTACACTGCGCGCGGAGGCGGGCAGGTGACGGCCCCCAACATCACGCAGACCAATCTTGCTTCCTGGACGGACGAACAAGTCAAGCTGGCTATCACGAAGGGCGTCCGGCCGGACGGATCGACACTTGCAGCTGTAATGGACTTTGATCGTTATGCGAACTTTTCCGCCGCCGATCTTGATGCTTTGGTGACCTATATGCGCACTGTTCCGGCGGTGAACTGACACGCATAATCGAATCTGTCATGCGCGATCGTATGTTGATGGGTCAATCAACAGGTGACCCCGGCGCTAGCCGTTCAAGCCATCATGTCTTGAGGATAAACCCCATCGGCAGGTCCTGTTGGAATGTCAGCTCAAAAAAGGTTTGGGCTCTGGTGTGGTCGGCGCTGCGGAGCCGATCAGGGGTATAAGATCGCAAGAACCGGAAGCTAATCGGTCGTGCATCGCTTGCCTGTAAGCAACAGGCCCCGAGGTCTTCATATCCCTCATGGGCGAGCGGTCGGTTCCACAACCCAACCCCAAACAGCTGCGCCGACCCAATTAGCGCCTAAACTCGATCTGTACTAAAATTCCAACCAGACGATTCGATGAGGTCCGTTCAAGTCTTTTTAAGTACACGTGGGGCAATTTAACTTCATCATCCTAGAATCTGTCACGCCGTAATATTGTGTGCTTGATACGATTGGACCCACGGGGGTGCTTGCATGACGGAATTACGGCATATTTATCTTGAGGGTGCGGAAATCGTCGAGGCACGCGCCAGCGGCACCGGGCCTAACTCAGACGCTCAGCTTGAGAACGCCATCGCTTCCTGCCGTGCAGCTCTTGCAGGCGAGGGATTTTCACCCACCGAAACTATTTTGACGCGGCTGTGGATGCGAGATCGCGAAAGTGGCGCGACGTTCAACGAGGTGCGGAACCGACTTCTCCGCAATACTGTCAGAACCGCGAGCTCTAGTTTCTTTTCGTGCGGTCGAACGCCTGCGGGGGCGAATGTCACCGTGGAGTTCTATGCATTGCGTCCAAAGGCGCCATCATCGCGACGCATCATCGAGTTTGATCCGCCCCGCAGATATGCGCACTATCTCGTTGTCGACGACTGGCTTATTCTCTCCGGAATGGCGGAGGAGGCGCCCACAATGAACGAGCAGTTCGATCGGTCATTCGCGCAGGTGCAAGCGGCGCTCGATGCCGAAGGTTTCACGTGTAGCGACGTAATCAGCGCCAAACTCTTCCTTGAGCGTGGGAAGGCGGAAAGGGAATGGTTGCTCGATCGCTTCCGCATGGCCGTCCCTCTCGCGCCGGCCGCCCTGTCGTTTGAGATCGTCGACGGGCTTGCCAATGCACCCAAGCACCTCGAAATCGAGATAATCGCGAAGCGAAAAAGCGCTTCTCGCTGCTTTTCTGGCAGCGCAGGATAATCGCGTTGGCCAGCGGGGAGGCAGGGAACGCTGCGGTCGTAACCTTAGCACTTAAGAGCGGGTCGCGATCGACCAGCCGCTGGCATGATGCTTAACGACTGGAGCACAGCGGGCCGGAGGGCGGAGCTAGAGAGCAGCATGCCATTCGGAAGCTTGATGTCTCGTCGTTGAACGATGGGCAGCTGGAGGCGCTTGAGATCGCGCTGTTGGCGACGATAGTGCCAGTTTGTTGCAACGAAGGTAGCGATGGCAAACCTTCCGGCCCTGGCGAGTTACCAAGGTCGGAGGAAGTCATTGGCGTTACTCGCCACCGGGCGCCTCGGTCGGAGGATTGGATGCTTTGCAGCTAACTCAAATCGCTTACTTTGACTATGGATGGCGACGTGCTGGGAGCGCCACCCGCATAGCGACTTACTGGGTTTCGCAGACCAAGATTGTCGCGCAGGGTCTTGCCCTCGTAAGCTGTGCGGTAGAGGCCGCGGCGCTGCAGCTCCGGAACGACGAGATCGACGAAGTCGTCCAGCCCGCCCGGCAACCATGGCGCGATGAAATTGAAGCCGTCGGCCGCCTCACCTTCGTGCCATTCCTGCATTTGGTCGACGACATCGACCGGCGTGCCAATGAGCGAGAAATGTCCGCGCGTCGAGCAGAATTTCTGATAAAGCTGGCGGATCGTGAGATTGTCGCGTTGCGCGACCGAGACCAGCGTTCCGACGCGCGACGACAGAACGTTGCTTTCGGGGATTTCAGGAACAGGGCCGTCGACAGGGTATCTGCTGAAGTCGAAGCCCATCTTGCGTGACAGGACTGCGATGCCGATCTCCGGATGGATGAGATCCTGCAATTGCTGAAATTTGTCCTGAGCTTCCTGACGCGTTTTCGCTACGATCACGGACAGGCCCGGCATGATCTTCAAGTCTTCCGGGCGTCGGTCGAACTTGGCCATGCGACTTTTCACGTCTGCATAGAAGGCTTGCGCGGGCGCGAGCTCTTCCTTGGCTGTGAACATGATTTCTGCAGTTTCTGCCGCCATTTCCCGGCCGGCATCCGAATCGCCTGCCTGGACGATGACTGGTTGGCCCTGTGGCGAACGTGCGACGTTCAACGGTCCGCGGACGTTGTAATAAGCCCCGTGATGATCGAGCACATGCATCTTGCTTTGATCGAAAAAGATGCCCGTTTCGCGATCCCGGATAAAAGCGTCGTCGTCCCAGCTGTCCCACAGCCCGCGCACGACGTCGGTGAATTCGCGCGCTTTCTTGTAACGCTCAGCCTTGGGAAGATGTGGCTCGTCGCCGAAATTGGCCGCCGCGGCGGGATTGCCCGTCGTCACAACGTTCCATCCTACGCGCCCGTTACTGACAATGTCGAGGGAAGCGAAGCGGCGCGCAAGCGCGTAAGGCTCTTCGAAGCTTGTGCTCGCCGTGCAGACCAGTCCGATATTCGTTGTGTAGGTCGCAAGCGACGTCAGGAGCGTGAAGGGCTCTATCCAGGCGACATAATGGGTGCGGTGCAGGCTCGATTCCTCTGCGGTGAAGGCGGTTGGCGAGTCTGCCGAAAAAATCATGTCGAACAGGCCGCGCTCTGCTGTCTTCGCCAATTCCACAAAATGGGGAAGGTTCACGCCGGCGTCGGCCTGAGCTTCCGGGTGCCTCCACGAGCCGATGTGGTGCCCTGTTGGCCGGATAAAGAAACCCAGCTTCATCTTATCCTTCTTAAACGCCACAACCCGCTCCCCCTTAGGTCTCCGTCGCCACTGATTGGGCACAGCGTCAGCCCCCGCATTAGGGCCCGTCTGCTTTACGATAACTCGAACGAGCCCGTAAGGACATACACTTCCGTAAAATGTCCCGGGTGATCGATTGAACAGGAGCGTGACAGAAATCTGAAGTGTTGAATCACTCGGTCGCCATTGATCCTTTTTTTTTGGGGGGGGGCGACGAAGGATGATGCGGCTGACTTCGAGACGATTGCCGAGACGATGAGTTTTCTTCAATATTTCAGTGATCTGTCTGATCGTCGGCAGCCGGGAGAGGTGGAGCAAAGCCGCACAGACAGTTCCTCGCGCCCAATGGCCCTCGCTAATGACAGCGCCCCCGCGATAGCCACTTAGCAGGGCCTCCTCGGCGCCAGTCTCGGCTCCCTGCATGCTATGCCGCCAATCTTGGAAGTTGTTGTCCAGACCGGAAAGCCTCAGCTCATCCTCGCCGAAGATGTCGAGGGAGAAGCGCTTGCGACCTTCGCGGTCAATAAGCTGCAGGGTGGCCTGAAGGTTGCGGCAGTCAAGGCGCCAAGTTTTGGTGATCGCCGTAAAGCAATGCTTGATGACATCGCAATCCTGACTGCCGGACAGATGATCTCTGAAGACTTGGGCATCAAGCTTTAAAATGTCGATCTCGCCATGCTGGGCCGCGCCAAGAAGGACATCGAAGGCCGCATCGCGCAGATCGAGGAAGCAACCTCGGATTATGACAAGGAAAAGCTCCGGGAGCGTCTCCCCAAGCTCGCTGGCGGCGTCGCTATCATCAAGGTCGGTGGAGTGACCGAGGTTGAAGTCAAGGAGAAGAAGGATCGTGTTGACGATGCGCTTAATGCAACTCGCGCTGCTGTGGAAGAAGGTATTGTACCGAGTTGTGGCACAGCGCTGCTTCGCGCCAAAGCGGCAGTAGCAAAGCTGAAGAGCAACAATGCCGATATCCAAGCCGGGATCAACATCGTATTGAAGGCGCTTGAGGCTCCGCTTCGTCAGATTGTTGAGGATGCTGGCGTCGAAGGCGCCATCGTGACCAACAAGATCACCGAACACAAATCCCCGACTTGTTGCTACAACGCGCAGACAGATGAATATGTCAACGCTATTTCGACCGGTATCGTCGATCCCGCCAAAGTTGTTCGCACTGCACTTCAGAATGCAGTTTCTGCGGCGGCCTTGCTGATCACGACCGAAGCGATGATCGCAGATGCTCCTAATGACACGCCCGCCATGTCGATGGGCGGGGGCGGTGGCATGGGCGGTATGGGATACTGATATAACGAACCCTTCGTGAGAACCTTAAACGTGGAGCGCGCTGCTGAAAGGTTGCGCGCTCATTTTCCCTTCCACGGAGCCCTTGTTATACGAACGGTTAGTCGCCCTGACTCATGGGGGATT
>CANCSY010000019.1 GCA_947380915.1 Beijerinckiaceae bacterium | reverse complement strand
TGCGATGCGCCGCCGAATGTTCCGCCGCGCGATTGGCCTTGGTCTCGAAGGAGCCCAGCATATGGCAGGCGCGGATGCGCAGTTCCATCATCACGGGAGCGTTGGAGACTTCCGACAGTTCGAAGCTCTTCTCCACCATGCGCACGATGTTGGAGAGTTCCGGACGCGGGTCCATGAGCCAGATCGAGGATTTCAGCGCGAAGGCGTGCGTGCGCTCCTGAATGACGCTGGCGCCCTCGCCATAGTCCTCTCCCACGATGATCAGCGCGCCGCCCTTTACGCCGGGCGAGGCGAGATTGGAGAGCGCGTCGGCGGCTACATTGGTGCCGACGATGGATTTCCAGGTGACCGCGCCGCGTATGGGATAATTCACCGAGGCGCCGAGCATGGCGGCGGCGGCGGCTTCGTTCATGCAGGGCTCTACATGGACGCCCAGCCGCTCCATCTCCTCCTTGGCCTCCACCAGCACATCCAGCAGATGTCCAACCGGCGCACCCTGATAGCCGCCCACATAGGAAACGCCCGATTGCAGCAGGGCCTTGGTGACAGCGATGATGCCCTCCCCCTGGAAGGTCTCGCCATCGGAGAGTTTCAGGCTTTCTATTTCCCGCTTGAACGAAATTTCCGCCATCGTCGTGCCCTGCGCCTACTTGAGTTCGATGACTTTGGTGATTGTCGCCAGAACCTCGGGCGTCACCTGCGCGAGGGAGGCGAAGATCTCCTTGCCCCGCGCCACATCCACGAAGGAATAGGGCAGCCCGTTCATCTGCATGGACTTCTCGATGAACTCCGGATCATTCGCCGCCGCTGCATAGGCCGCGCGCAAATCCTCGAGCGCTTCGGGCGGCGTCCCCTGGGGCGCGAATCCCGTGAAGGTCATCTCCGCGACCTGACCCAGCAGCCAATTCGTGGCGTCCCAGAGCGGCCCGGAGGGCGCCTTGCCATGAATCTGTCGGTAGAGATCCGGGAAGGCCGGCATTTCCTTGATGAAGGGATGGGGATCGAAGTTCCCCTTCGCATCGGTCGCCACGAGATAAGCGACGCCAATCCCCTGCCCGGATTTGATATAGTCGGCATTGCGCCCGCGGAACGTCGTGATGCTCGTGGAGTGGAAATGCACCTCGCCGCGCTGCATGGCGAGGAACACATCGTTGCCGCCCTTGTAGCCGATGATCATCTTGTCCTTCACGCCGAGAACCCCGAGCGCGAGATGGGCGAGAAGACCGGACTGGTCGGTGGGATTGAGCGCGCCAACCACAAGCAAGTCTGCTTTGGCGACATCGCTGGGCTGCTTGAACCCGCCGGGGATGCTGGTGGTGCTGGCGTAGAGCACGCGAGTGTCGGAGGTGCCCCCCAGAAACTCGAAATTCTCATAGCGCGCCCGCATGTTGGGCAGCTTCAACGCCTGCGCGAGCGGATCCCAGGGCCCCCAGAGAATCGTGAGCCCATCAGGCTTGGCCCTCTCGGCGAGATAATTGGTCGCCAACAAACCGCCCGCGCCCGGCATGTTCTGCACGACGATGACCGGCTGGCCCTTCAAATGCTTCTGGATGACCTGCGCGAAGACCCTCGCGAAGAGATCGACGGTGCCGCCGGCCTCCAGCCCCACCACGATGCTGATGGTCTTGCCCTTGAAGAAAGGGTCGGTCTGCGCACTCGCTGCGCCGCCCAGCAGGCTCGAAAGAACTATGGCGCAAGCGACCAACAGCCTCAATACTTCTCTCATGGCGCCCATCGCACTTTCTCCCCTGCCCTTGCTTTATTTATCGCCACGGCGCTTCACGACATCGCGCGCGGCGCCAAGATAATCCTGCTCGGCATGCTGCTGCTGCGCGAGGCCCACGAGATCATAATAACCATCCAGCGTGCAAAAGCTTGGCCTCGCCGCATCGAGGTTCCGGTCTTTCTTGAGGGACGCCATGGCGCGCGTGACCGAGCCGACCGCCGCAAACAGCGCAGCCGAGGGATAAGTCATCATCGCCGCGCCCGCAGCCTCGAATTCGTCAGGCGTGGGCATGCCCTTGGGATTGGCATTGGACATATTGGCCATTTGCGCTCCGGGCACTTCACGCAGGACGCGTCTGAAGGCGTCGAGCTGATCGGCGCCGACGACCTTGGCCAGATCCACGCCCATGTCCATATAGAGCTGCGCGCGCTCGATGGCGCCGTCGAGCCCCTCGACCGAAAGCGCATCGGTGCGCGCGACGATGAAGAGGTCGGGATCGCGCCGCGCGTCGAGCGCGGCCTTGAGCTTGGCGAGCATGTCCTCGGCGGAAATGAGCTGCTTGCCCTCCATATAGCCGCAGCGCGGGGGAAACACCTGATCGCTGATGAACAGGCCGGCAACCCCAGCG
Organism: Beijerinckiaceae bacterium; assembly: GCA_947380915.1. The sequence continues at coordinate 25,841 of CANCSY010000019.1, read as the reverse complement.
TCCTCGAACGCACGAACCATCTGGCGCACATTGTTGACCCCGCCAAAGCCGGTGTCCCCATCCACATAGACGGGCACGTTCACCGCCGCGCAAATGCGCCCGTAGTGATCGGCGTAATCGCGCATGTTGGATTGGCCGGTGTCGGGCTGGCCGAGCAAGGCGCCCGCCGCCGCATAGCCGCCAGCGACCACAACATCAAAACCCTGCGCCTCGATGATGCGCGCGGACAGCGCATCATATGCGCCGGGCGCATGGACCATGCCGGGCGCGGCGATCAATTCACGGAAACGTTTGCGTGCGCTCATGTCAATTCACTCACAGGCTGGAGGCGTCGGCGCGCTGGGACCAGGGCGTTTCATGCGCCATTCTTGCTTCAAAGGCCTCGATCTCCGCCCGATGTTTCAGCGTGAGGCCGATATCATCAAGCCCCTCGAGCAGGCGCGTACGGTCAGAAGCGGAAATGTCGAAGGTCATGCGCAGACCATTCGGCCCCATGATTTCCTCCGAAACCAGATCAACAGTGAAAGGCTCCGCCCCATTGGACGCAACCACAGCCGCCTCCAGTTGATCCGCCTGCGCATCTGGAAGTGTGATGGGCAGAATGCCGTTCTGAAGGCAATTCTCGCGATACATGTCGGCGAAGGAGCGCGCGATGATACAGGTCACGCCAATTGCGAGGAAAGTCCAGACCGCCGACTCGCGCGAACTGCCACAACCAAAATTGCGACCAGAAACAAGCACGGCCCCAGTGCGAAACTGGGGCTGATTGAAAACGAAATCGGGGATCTCCGCGCCATCGGCCCCGCGCCGACGATGGCGGAAGAGCGTCTGCGCATAATCTTCCGTAATACGCGCGCCAGCGCCGATGGGCGCGATCTGGTCCGTATTCACATCATTTTCAAGAAAGGGAATCGCTGTCCCCACAATACATGTAAAGGCTTTCATGACTCACCTGCCTTCGTGCGGGGAACATCCACAATCTTGCCCGCAATGGCAGCGGCTGCGGCCAGGGCCGGGCCGACCAGATGGGTGCGCACGCCCCTGCCCTGTCGATTTTCAAAATTGCGATTTGTCGTTGATAAAATGCGCTCTCCCGCCTGGCCGCGGTCCCCATTGGCGCCCGCACACATGGAACAGGCGGACTCGCCCCAGATGAAACCAGCGTCGCGGAACACCTTATCTACACCAATGGCCTCAGCCTCGCGCTTGACGCGCGCAGAACCCGGCGACACCAGCGCAAAGACGCCCTCAGCCACATGCTGTCCACGCACGATCTCTGCCGCCTCCTGCAAATCAGGCAAGCGTGCATTAGCGCAGGAACCAATGAAGACGCGATGGACGGGTAAGCCTGCAAGCGCCTGCCCGGACTGCAACCCCATATAGTCAAGCGCGCGCTCGATGGCGCCGCGTTGCTCGGCGGGTAAATCCGCTGGGTTGGGCACGCTGCCATTCACATCAATAACCTGCGCGGGATCTGTGCCCCAGGTAATCTGCGGCTGTAAACCATCGCAATCAACGCTAACCTCGCGCTCGAAAATTGCGTCGTCGTCGCTAGGCAGGGTGCGCCAATGGGCCAACGCGCGATCCCACATGGCGCCCTTGGGCGTCCAGGGGCGGCCATGCAGCCAATCGAAGGTCTTGTCGTCTGGCGCCACAAGTCCGCTGCGCGAGCCCATCTCGATGGTGAGATTGCACAGGGTCAAGCGCCCCTCGATCGAAAGCGCGCGCGCCACAGGCCCGGAGAATTCGATGATATGGCCGCGCCCGCCGGAAACGCCGATCTGCGAGAGAACCTTCAAGGCCACATCCTTGGCGCTGGCCAGCGGGCCGATCTTGCCTTCCAGGTTCACCCGCATGCGCTTTGGCCGCACCAGCGCCATGACCTGCGTGGCCAGCACATGTTCAAGCTCTGTGGTGCCGCAGCCAAAGGCCAGCGCGCCAAGTCCGCCCACCGTGCAGGCGTGGCTGTCGGGGACCGCGTGGGTGGCGCCGGGAAGCACCATGCCGATTTCGGGCCCGACCACATGAGAAATGCCATGTTCGGCTTCGCCCAGATCAAATACGCGCACGCCATTCTCGCGGCTGGCTGCGCGCACAGCGTCGATGAAGGGCTTACCCTCGGGATTGGTGCTGTCATCGCGCCCCGGCGTGGAGGCGGGCGTATGGTCGAGTGCGGAGAACGTGATGTCGGGCCGGCGCACCATGCGACCTGCCGCCTTCAGTTTCTTGAAGGCGTGGGGAGCATGAAGCTCATGGGTGATGTGGCGATCAATGAACAGCAGTTCGCGCCCATCCATGCGGCGGCACACCACATGCGCGTCCCAGATCTTGTCGAATAAAGAACGCCCCATGCCTTTTTCCTCTGTTTGATTGTGTCCGTGGCGGCCTGTCAGTCACCAAACTGTGCGAGCAGTTCCGCCGGGATCGGCGCTGATCTGAGACGACCCGGCGCCTGGGGATCGGCGGCAACCAGCACCCGCGTCTCCCAAGCCTCGATGGCGAGCTGGTCGCCATGGAACACCCTGTGATGAATCTTGAAACTGGAGCGCCCCAGCTCGACAAAGGCGCTGACAATGTCGATATCGTCGCCATAGGTGGCGGGTTTGCTGAATTTCGCCTGCGTATCGACCATCGGCCATCCGACCAGCCCATAGCGCACGACAATCTCACGCTTGCGGAACCCGCTCGCCGCCTCGATCAGGTGAGACGTGCTGGCGTCGAACATTTCGAAATAGCGGGGATAATAGACGATGCCCGCAGCGTCGCAGTCACCCCATTCGATCCGTACGGTTCGACGATTCTCTTTCATGTCGCAGCGCCTCTCAGGCCTTCCATCCCTCTGTGATTTGAGAATAGCGGAGCCAGGCGCGAAAATCCATGGGCTGTCATTTACCGCCCATGGTTTCCATGCTCTCGCGCAGGGTGTTGACGATCTCGGGGGAAACGCCGGAGAGCGACTTGAATATCTTGGCGCCCTCCTCCATGCCCACATAATCGAAGGGCAGGCCATTGCGCTGCACGGATTCGGCGATGAATTCCTTGTCGTTCATCGTATCCTCGATGGCCTTGCGCAGGATTTTCTGGCTCTCCTCCGAAGAACCTGTTGCAGCGAGACCCACATAGGCGAGATCGCCGAATTGCTGAACTGTCCAGTTAAAAGCGCTCCACAACGGGCCTTCGGGCGCCTTGCCATGGATCTCTTTATAAAGATCCTGAAAGGCGGGCATGTCCGTCACGTCAGAGCGGCGGCGATACTCGCCCTTCTCGTCGGAGGCCAGAAGATAGGCGAGCCCTGCGCCTTCGCCAGAGGTGATGAAGCTTTTGGAGCGCGTGCGATAGGTTGCAAGGCTAGTATTATGAAAGTTCACCTCGCCGCGCTGAAGCGCCAGAAACACATCGGCGCCGCCGCGATAGCCCGTCACGATCTTGTGGGGCACGCCGAGCGTCTTCAGAGACAAATGGGCGAGAATGCCCGACAGATCTGTCGTGCCATAGGCGCCGATGATCACGTCCTTGGCATTCATTATGTCGGCAGGCGCCTTGAAACCGCCGGGAACCGCGTCGACGCGCATGTAATTCACACGCACATCCGCTATGCCGCCGAGATAGGGGAATTGATCATAACGGGCGCGCAGACCCTGATTGCCAAGGGCCTGGGCCAGCGGATCCCAGAGGGAGAGGATGATCTGCGAGCCGTCCTTGGGCGCCTTTTCGTAAATATAATTGAAAGCCAGCACGCCGCCTGCGCCGGGCATGTTCTGCACGACGATTGAGGGCTCGCCAGGAGTGTGTTTCTTGAGATGGGGCGCGAACAGGCGCACCAGAGTATCAGCCGAACCGCCCGCGGCCAGACCCACGATGATGGTCAGCGTCTTGCCCGCATAAAAGTCCTGCGCCTGAACCTGCGCGGGGCGCAGCACTAGGGAGGTCAGCGCCGTGGCCGCGATCATTAGACCATTTATCCAGCCTCTCATGCGTCTCTCCTATCGTGATCCAAGTCTAAGGCGTTTTTAGATGTTACGGATTTTCATCGGCTCCGGACGCCGGCGGCGCGAACAGGGCCTCGCGCGATTGCCAGTCATCGAGGCGCAGAATTTCGAGATATTCGCGCATCGAGGCTGCTCCAGCGCCCGCCCTGGCGACATCGCCGGTCGCCTTCAAAACACGCAGGAAGTTCTGCATGGAGGGCAAGGCCGTGAGCAGCATATAGACCGAGCAGGACAGCAGCCGAAATCCGATAGACTCCAGCGTCGCCACATCCAGCGCGGGCACGCTGCCAGTGGGGGTAATGTTATAGAGCAGGGGTATGTCGATGTTTGCGGCGATTTCACGCGCTTCCTCGATGGTCCTGGGCCCCTCGACGAAGATCACATCCGCGCCCGCCTTCTGATAGGCTTCGGCGCGGCGAAGGGCGGAGGCCAAGCCTTCCACGGCGCGGGCGTCGGTGCGCGCACAGATGACGAAATCATCATCGCTGCGCGCGTCAAGCGCCGCCTTCACCTTGCCTTCCATCTCGGCGCTGGGAATCACGTTCTTGCCCGCCAGCATGCCGCAACGCTTAGGGCTCACCTGATCCTCGATCATCACGGCGGCGACGCCAGCGCGCTCGAATTCCATTATCGTGCGCCTGACGTTCAGCGCGTTGCCATAGCCCGTGTCGGCGTCGGCGAAGACCGGCAACCCGCTGGCGGCGGCCATCTGGCCTGCGTTGTCCGCATTCTCCCGCAGCGTCATCACGCCCACATCCGGCATGCCAAGCTTCATAGCGGAGGTCGCGTTGCCCGAACTCATCAAGGCCTCGAAACCCTCATGGGCGATCAGCCTTGCCGAAAAAGCGTCCCCAACCGATGGGATCATGGTGATCTGGCGCCTGGCGATCAGGGCGCGGAAGCGCGTAGTCGGCTTTTGCAAGGTTGACATCCACGGTCCCTCCGCCGGAGGGCAGCAAGCCCACATCCCGATCCGAGATATGGCCTGAATGACAGGCCCGTCAAGCCAGCGCTATCCTTTTCACCCTCAATGGAATGGGATTCTCGCGGACGGCCACAGGTTCATCAACTGGCCGGGATGCGATCTCTGATGCGGCGAGAACGGAAGGAACTGCGCTATCAACTCAGGGGCTGCGACCATTCCCTGATTACTTCGGAAGCCTTGCAATAGCGCCGTCCCTTGTTCCCTCCGCAGTCTTGAAGGCTTCGCCTCCCTTTGCGGACAGGTGACCTTCATTGAACAGCGCTTTCATGTAAACGGGATCGAAAGCTCCCTTGCTCTCCAGCGTGAAGCGACCGGGGATATTCGCCCACTTGAGTTCGCTACCGCGCACCTGCGCCCACTTCGTCCAGGCCGCGATGGCCTGACGCTGGCCAGCCTTCATCGCCACCGAGAAAGACCGACCAAGAATGGGCAAGACCTTTCGTTGCGTCATGCCGAAGTCCGCAGCCAACTTGCCATTCAGGAGTATATAGAGTTCGTCGATCGGCAAGTCGTCATTGCTATCCGGCGCGACGTAGAAGGGGCTTGTCAGGGCGCCATCAACATGCAGTTCCTGGAAGGTGCGCCCCTGAGCCTGGACATCGATCAGGGTCGGTTGAAAGACCCCTGGTATGCTACTTGAGGCCAGCAGCACCTGCTTGAAGAGAGCAAGCGCCTGATCCCCGGCTCGACGGGCAATGGCGCCCATGTTCCAGACCACGGATCGGCCAGCATCGAGATTGGTGGTGATGATGAAGAGGCGTCGTCCGCTGTCATGGGCGGCCGCCACATCGCGCAGCAGGGTGGGGGTTATGGCCCTATCGACCAGTCGGCGCAGGGGCCAGGCGTCTACCAGGCTTTCAGAGGTGCCAGAGACTTCGAAGACATCGGCGGCATTGATGGTGGTGTAGGCCGCCTCGAGCATGGCGTCATAGGGCGAACCCAGAAATGCGTAGACACCGATCAGGGCGCCAGTACTGACCCCGGTCACCACTGCAAACTCCGGACGCCCCCTCCCCGACCAGCCTGTGAGAACCCCCGCCCCGAAAGCTCCGTCCTCGCCGCCTGCGGAGAGCGCCAACCAGGGGCCAGTTCGCTCAGGCAGCGCAAGCCTGAAGTCGTCCCGCGAATCAGCGAAAAATCTTGCATCCGGAAAGGCGGGGATAAAGGCTGCAGCCTGATCCTGCGCACTGAAAGCCCTTCGCTCTGGAAGCTGAGACGGTCGGGGCGTCGGACTCTGGGCGGCGGCTCCGAACGCCCCTGCGCCCAAAGCAATTACCAAGGTCACGTTTTGCAAAAATTTGAACGAGAACTTGCGCATCTCCAAAGCCTTTCGCGAGGTCCCCGCAGATAAGCCTTGGCGGTGGTGTTTGGTTCAGCTGGATTGCGCGCAGAACGCTCAAAAAACGTGCGGTAACCGGAAAAGCCAAGCTTGCTGAGGAATGGGGGAGGCGAATTTTGTCGCGAATCCAGCAGCTTAATATGAGTTTCTTAGCTCGGCAGGCAACTTTTAAGCTCAAGAAACCAAAGACAAGAGCCAAAGAAAGGGCGTGGTGGGGGAAGCAGGACTCGAACCTGCGAAGGCATAGCCAGCGGATTTACAGTCCGCCCCCTTTGCCGCTCGGGACATTCCCCCGGTACACAACCGCAAGCGGCGCGTCCCGAAAAAACCCCGCAGCAAGGCGGGGCTTCATCTGGAGGCGCTTATCCGCAATAGGAGCGCGCCCGTCAACCCGGAAAATGACGGTTCGATTGCGCAATACCGCTCCGCGTGAGAAGACTGCGCTCCCGATTGCCGAAAGAGGTCACCCGTGGCGCGCAAGGAATTCCGCTCAGGCCGCAGAAGCGCGGCCCATGAACGCCGCGAAACCGACGCGATTCATGCTGCGCCCACATCAGGCGGGCGCCGATCCTCGCGGCAGGAGACACGGCATCGCTCGGCGCCGGATGTGGCGCAAATCTGGGGTTACCATCCCGTGCGTGAGGCCATGCGCTCGCCCCGCCGGGAAATCCTGCGGCTCTGGACAACGACGGATGGAGCGGAACGCATGGCGGCCGAGATCACGGCGAGAGACATCAAGCCGACCATCGTCACGCTCGACGAGATTTCCGCCCGCCTGCCTCCTGATTCGGTCCATCAGGGCCTCCTGCTGGAAGCTCGGCCGCTCGAATCGCTTGATATCGAGGATCTTCCCGCCAAAGGCCTCGTGCTTGTGCTCGATCAGGTCACAGACCCCCATAATGTCGGCGCCATCGTGCGCACCGCTGCAGCCTTCGGGGTAGACGCCATCGTGACAACTGAACGGCATTCCCCCCATATGACCGGGGTCCTCGCCAAGGCCGCCTCCGGCGGGCTGGAACATGTGCCGCTCTGCGTGGTGGTGAATCTGGCACGGGCGCTCGAGACGCTGGGCGATATGGGTTTTCTGCGAGTCGGGCTTGATTCGGATGGTCCCGCCTCTCTGGAGGATACCGTGCTCTCGCGCCCCATGGCGCTGGTGCTCGGCGCAGAAGGCAAGGGCCTGCGTCGGCTATCCCGGGAGAACTGCGACGTGCTGGCGCGGCTAGACATGCCCGGTGCGATTCGCAGCCTCAATGTGTCCAACGCCTGCGCGGTGGCTCTGGCGGTCACTCATATGAAGCTGGCGGATCGCAAGAGTTGAAGCCCACGAGATCGGAAAAGGCGCCTCTCGATAGGTAAGAAATCGATGCTGCAGACTGCAGTCTATACTAAAGTCTTACGTGACGAGTGCTTCTAATCAGCCCCCTAGACGAAGGTGTCATGCCTGAGTCCATCGACTTAGACCCCCGCCCAACATTATTATGGTGCGCATCAACGGTGGCGTCAGTCGCCGGGGAGTCGCGGGCGTCTGCTGATCTGGCGTCCACGATGACATGCCACCAGGGAGGCGGCCCGTCCATTTCGGACTCCGAATCCACAATCACGTTGAGAGCCGCGCGGTTCGGCTGAGCGACAAGACCGCACGCTTTATAAATGGAGAGGAACCACTATGAGCATGGCTACGGCGAGCGCCGACAAGCACCGGCCAATGACAGCCGAAGAGCGAAAGGTCATCATCGCATCTTCCGCGGGCACCGTTTTCGAATGGTATGACTTCTATTTGGCGGGATCGCTGGCGGCGAACATCGCCACCGCCTTCGTGCCGGGCAGCAACGAGACGGCGCGATTCATCTTCGTGCTCTTCGGCTTCGCCGCCGGCTTTGCCGTGCGTCCCTTCGGCGCCTTGTTCTTCGGTCGCCTCGGCGACCTCATAGGACGCAAATACACCTTTCTGGTCACCATGACCCTCATGGGCATTGCGACCTTCATTGTCGGCCTGCTGCCGACTTATGAGCAGATTGGCTATCTGGCCCCCATAGGCTTCATCCTCTGCCGCCTCACCCAGGGCCTTGCTCTCGGCGGCGAATATGGCGGCGCGGCGACCTATGTGGCGGAACATTCGCCTCCAGGCCGTCGCGGCTTCTATACCTCCTGGATCCAGACAACGGCCACGGTCGGCCTGTTCCTCTCTCTGCTCGTGATTCTGACTCTGCGTCTGAACATGACGCCTGAGAACTTCGCAGCTTGGGGCTGGCGCGTCCCCTTCCTGGTCTCGATCATTCTGCTGGCGGTCTCCATCTGGATCCGTCTCCAGTTGGCTGAGTCGCCTGCGTTCCAGAAGATGAAGGAAGAGGGAACCGGTTCGAAAGCGCCGCTCACCGAAGCCTTTGGCCGTTGGGAAAACGCCAAGATCGGCATCATCGCCCTCTTTGGCGGCACCGCAGGCCAGGCGGTGGTCTGGTATACGGGCCAGTTCTACGCCCTGTTCTTCCTGACCCAGACAATGAAGGTGGACGGCACGACGGCGAATCTGCTGATCGCATTCTCGCTCCTGATCGGCACGCCGTTCTTCATTTTCTTTGGCTGGTTGTCGGACAAGATCGGCCGCAAGCCCATCCTACTCGCAGGTTGCCTGATCGCCGCCGCCAGCTACATGACCCTGTTCAAGGAACTGGCCAATACGGTGAACCCGGCGCTGTATAACGCCACCCAGAGCGTGAAGGTGCAGTTGACCGCTGATACTGCGAACTGCAGCAACCTGTTCGACCCCGTGGGCGTTCGCACCTTCACCCTGCCTTGCGATGTGGTGCGCCGCACACTTGCCACCAACTCGATCCACTATGATCTGGTGAATGGCGCACCTGGCTCCGAACTGAAGGCCACGGTGAATGGCGCAGACACGCCTGTTGCCGACAAGACTGGTGCAGCGCTGGTCGCGGCGGCTCAAGCGGCGGGCTACCCGAAGCCTGGCGATGCGACCATCCTGAAGCAACCGACCGTGGGCGGCGTCTTGTCTGACCCGCGCGCCATTAGGACCATGGGCATCCTGTTCATCCTCGTGATCTTCGTGACGATGGTCTATGGGCCCATCGCGGCCCTGCTGGTCGAGCTCTTCCCGACCCGCATCCGCTATACCGGCATGTCCCTGCCCTACCATCTGGGCAATGGTTGGTTTGGCGGCTTCCTGCCCCCCACGGCCTTCGCCATCGTAGCCTCGACCGGCGATATCTTCGCCGGCCTCTGGTACCCGATCGTGGTCGCCCTGATTACTTTCGTCATCGGCCTGCTGTTCCTGCCGGAGACCAAGGACCGGGACATCTACGCCAACGATTGAGGTCATGCGCCTCCTGAAAAACGAAGCCCTGCGGTCATCCGCAGGGCTTTTTCTTTGGGTCTTTGTCGCCACGTTGGACCATGCGCGAGGCGGTCATGGTCATTTTGAACGATATAGCGTGCTCAACGGCACACGCGCACACGGCGCGGCACATAGCCGTACCCGTCCCATACATCCTCCCGCTCAAACCAGCAGCGGAGACGGGGCCGGGGCGGGGGCGGCAATTCATCCTCCATCACATAGGCGGGCCCTGGGCCGCCATAGGGCGGAGCGCCGTAGTAATAGGGTCTGGCCGCCCCGGCAGCCAAGGCGCCAAGAGCAAGCCCCCCCACCACGCCAGCTGCGACGGCGCCGCTGCTTGGTCCCCTGCGACGATAATATTGCGCTGATGCGTCGGTGGGGACCAACGGGAGAAGCACCCCAAAAAGTGATAATGCGATTACCAGCCGGTTCAGGGAGGTCTTCGACAAGACAAGAGACATAGGTCATCCTTACTACGGGTTGAGCCAGAAAAGTTTCCGCTTTGTTACAGCTATTTGAGCGTCAATATTAGCCAAACCATGAACCGAGGAGGGCGAAAAAAAGGCTGAACCCTGTGAAAATCGGCGAATTAAAAGCTAAGATCAAGTTTCCTTTGAGCTTTTTTTTTGCAAAGCTATTGAGCGATCACGGAAACACATGTATCTAGAGCTTGTGCATATTTTGAAACTGCGTTTTAAAAGTTACGTTTAAATGATCCCCTCGCATTCTCTGGCACAAGTCTTTTTCTGGCGGCAATGACGAAGATGGAAAGAGCAAGCGCAATGGATACGAAGACGCAGAAAGCCCCTCAGGTGGAATCAGATCAATCGATACGATCTGCGAGCAAGAAGATTGAAACACGGGTCCTTCTGGTCGAGGATAGTGAATCTGTGAGGCTGATGATCGGCGAGTATCTGCGCAGCAATTCGATGCAGGTGGATATAGCTTGGTCTGTGGCCGCCGCGCGCCGCTCTCTGGACCTTTTCAAGCCTGATATCGTGCTTTTGGACCTGAGCCTCGAGGACGGGGAATCCTTTGATCTGCTTACTTCCATTTCTCGCGCGCAGATCCCTTGCATCGTGGTTTCCGCCCGCGAGTCTGCCCTCGATCGCGTCCTCTCGCTTGAGTTGGGCGCGCAGGATTATATCGTCAAGCCCGTTGAACTGCGGGAACTTCTCTTGCGTATTCGCATCGCCCTCAAGGGCGCGAATCGTCGGGGCTCTCAGGGCGCGATGAATTCTCTCGTTTTCGGCGACCTAGAGGTTGATCAGGTCGAGCGCGAGATGATCTCCGACAAAAAAATTCGCGTCCCGCTGACCAGCTCCGAGTTCATCGTTCTTCGTTTGCTGGTCGCAAATAATGGCAAATTCGTGGAGCGGACGGAAATGGCGCGGGTCATCGGTCGATCAAGGATGAGCGATCAGAGCCGAGCCCTTGATGTGCTTGTTAGCCGCTTGCGCTCGAAAATCAAGAAGACTGGCTCCACTGTGACGATCAAGAACGTCCGGGGCCTTGGTTACGCCATTTACTGAGACGTCTGCCGGCGCTCTCGTTTGGCCTCGTCAGGATGCCGCCAGAACCGCCATTTCCTCGCAGGCCATGGCCGTTTCGTCGACCAGAGCCTGCGTCAGGTCTCGCCAGTCGGGGGGCAGGTCATTCACAAGACGAGCGGCCATCGACTCACCCTGACGGGCGCCATATTGAGCGAGAACCCCTTTGAGAAGATGCGCTTGCTTGCGGACTTGGGCATCGTCTCCCTGCGCTATCGCCACCTTCAGGATCCCGGCCGCATTTTCACAGTCCTTGATGAATTGATCCTTGAGTGGAACAAATTGTTTAGGGCCCAGAAGGGATATGATGTTCTTCAGGTAGGCTTGATCGAGATGCGGCATTTTCGTTCATATCTCCAAATGCTTGAGGACTTTTCTTGGATACTGTTGCGATCGATCAATAACAAGAGTAAAAGAGTACTGTCAGTGTTTTCACTGACGCTAACATTCTTGAGATCAAAAAATTGTCAATCCAACCAGGCATGTTTCCGCGGCGGCGCCATGGCGCTGCGTCGGCATCTTCAGATTTGGCTGTCCCTTGGCCAAGTCTTGAGAATGCGTCTGCGATGAAAAGCCTCATATCCATCAGGCAAAAGAGAAAAATTTTCGGCAGCCTGCCGTTCCTAACGATTATTTTCTCCTGCATCACCTCGCTATTGATCAATTGGCTGGTTGTTCTGGAAATGAACAAGCGGATAGATGTAGACGTCCGCGAAGAAGCTTATCGGGAGTTGCAGCAAACAAGCGCACTGTTCGCAGACCAGATTTCCAACTCCGTCAACTCGATCGACGCTACTCTGCGTATGGCCAGTTATCTTCTGTCCGATAGCGACAGACACCTGGAGGCGCTGATCGAGAAGAAAGTGATTTCGCTCGAGCCACTGGTGCTGCTGACCTACGTCGACAAGGATGGACTGGTCATCGAGACCAATACAGGCTCGAGCGACAAGGGTTTTGATTTATCTGACAGGGAGAGTGTACGCGTCCACCTCGACAATAATATGGATGGCCTCTATATCAGCAAGCCTTCTATTGGGCGGCTGACCCAGAGCTGGGTTTTCCACCTGTCCAGGAAGGTTTCAAACCCTGACGGGTCGTTGCGAGGTGTATTGGTCGCCTCGGTCAATCCCTACTATTTCGCCTGCTTCTGGGAAGAGCTTCTCAAAGCCGAGCATATGGCGTCCCTGGACCCTGCTGTAAGCCTATATGGTTTCGACGGCGTCATCAGGACCGGATCCCGGCATCTTGAGCAATATCTGATGAATCTGTTTCCCCAGAATCAGATTTTGACGGCGGCCAACGCCGGACTTAGCGGGCGCTTTCAACACATGACCCTCAGCGGTTCGCGCGAGAGCCATTTCACTAAGATGATGGACAAACCTCTCATTGCGGTCGCCAGTTACTCGACCGCAGGCATAGTTGCAAGGGTGGAGGAACAGCAACGCGAACCCCTGATGGTCGGCGCGCTGATCTCGTGGATCATAGTTGTGACGGGCGGCATCCTCATCTTCGCAATGAACACTTGTCGCATCAATGAGAAGCGTGCGAGCGCAGCGGAGATTCGTCTGTCCTCGGCGCTGGACGCGATCAAGGACAGCTTCGCGATCTATGATTCAAGGGGAAGCCTGTCCGCCTATAACAATGCCTTTGCGGCATCCTTTAATCAGCGCGGCGCTGCGGAAGATATTACAGCGATCAATGCCTACCTGCGCGAGAATAAAGACTCGGATGCGAGTTTCGGCCAAGGTCAGAATGCTTTGGGCCCGAAAAGACGCCCTGTTGGAGACAATCATATCATTTCCCCCGAGCGCCACAACGAAGTGAATGTTGGGCAGGGCCGCTGGTTGCGCGTTGAAAGCTCACAGACGCCCATCGGTGAAACTGTGGTCTATTGCGCCGACATCAGCGAATCTCGCCGCCGGGAAGCCGCCCTTCTGTTACGCACAAGACAGGTCGAGGCGCAGGCTCAAAAGATGAAAGAACTTGCCGAGATCGCCGAACGAGCAGCGAGGGTGAAGTCCTCCTTCCTTGCCGCGATGAGCCACGAACTTCGCACACCGCTCAACGCCATCAATGGGTTCGCGCAGGTTCTTGGCAAGACAACCATGGCGGAAGAGCCAAAACATATCACGAACCTGATCAACCAATCCTGCCGCCATCTGCTTGATATTGTGGATGACATTCTGGACTTCACACGCCTCGACGCCGACCGCGTCACCCTGCACACCAGCCGGATCACAGTCCGCAAGCTTCTTGACGAACTGATCGAAACTGCGTCCATCCTGACCAAGGACAAGCCCGTCAAGGCGACCCTCCTCCTGTCGCCGGACATGCCCACCCATATCATGGCGGATCTGCGTCGTCTGAAGCAGGTTCTCCTCAACCTTGTCAGCAATGCAGCGAAATTCACGGAAGTTGGCGAGATTCGCCTGATCGTGACCATGCATGTCGACAAGATTCGGTTTGAAGTGGCGGACACCGGAGAAGGCATCGCCCCATCCGTTGGTCAAACCATCTTCGAACCATTCGAGCAGGGTTCCGCCGGAAAACTACGCTCCTCCGGGACAGGGCTGGGACTGGCGATCAGCCGCCGCCTCGTCAAACTGATGGGGGGCAGCATTGGGTATACGAGCCAGATAGGCGAAGGCACGATCTTCCATGTCGAGATCCCCTATATCGCTGGCATAGAGCAGCAGACATCTGATGCGGTGGCGGAGGTTGAGGCGCCCATAAGCCCTCTTCGAATTCTGATTGCGGAAGATGCGCCATCCTCAAGGATGCTCCTGCGCATGATCTTGACGCGTCAAGGCCACCAGGTGGATGATGTCGACAATGGGAAAAAGGCGCTCGAAGCGCTTCTGAAGAATGATTACGACCTTGCGATCCTGGATGTCCAAATGCCTGTCATGGATGGACTTGAGGCTGCGGAAGGTCTGCGCGCCTCGCGTCGCCCGGCCGCAGATCTGCCGTTGATCGCACTCACCGCGCAGGTGCTTGACGAAGAAGTGGAGCGGATCAGCGCGACCGGTTTCGATATGGTGCTTGGAAAACCCTTCATGGAAGAAGACCTGGAAGCGGCGATTCGTAGCGTACTGAAGCGGAATCCGAAAAAAACGTCCGCCCCTGCACCGCTTCCTCTGGCCGTCAGCATCCATAGTGAGGTGGCGCCTGAACTGGTCCACTACAAGGACGCGTAGAACGGGCATCCAAGACGCCTGTTTTTGAACCATTTTTCGAAGTTGCTGACTGACTGCGTCTGCGGTGAAAAAATTTTACCGTAAACTCGGCAATATTCATGAATTGAAACATTCATTTCCGCCTGATTTCACTGCGCCTGTTACTTAATAGCCGGGCTCATGTATAAAATCCCGGAGACTAGGGTCATGACAGAATCTTCAGAAGAACCTCCAAAGCGCAAGCGCGGCCTTGCGGCGCTTTCACCCGAACGACGTCGCGCCATCGCAGCCATGGGTGGGCGTTCCGTACCTGCCGAAAAGCGGGCCTTTTCCCAGGATCCCCAATTCGCTGCGAAAGCTGGCCGCAAAGGCGGAACACTGGCGAAGGCTGAAAATCGCTTTTTCTCGCGCTTCCCCGAGAAGGCGGTTCTGGCCGGGCAGACCTCAGCCGAATTGCGTCGCGCCAAGGCCGAAGCTGAATCTTCCGAGGACAAGGGTCCTGCGAAGACCTGATACAAACGCGCGCCATCGTCTGAATGACTGTGGCGCGCGGTTTTCATTGAGAGAACGGGTCACCTAGGCGTTCTGCTGCATCGACTCGTGGATCATGAAAGCGGCTTCCGTACGGTTGCGTACCCGCAGTTTCTTCATGATATTCCGCAAATGCACCTTCACGGTGCTTTCGCACATGTTCAATTCATAGGCGATTACCTTATTAGCCTTTCCGCGCCGAACAGATTCCAGCACGGCAAGTTGACGAGATGTAAGGCCGGACAGACCGCTGTTGCCGGCTGCGACTTTGGCCTCCTGTGGTCTGTGAGCCGCTATCAGGCTGGAGGCGGGAACATACATTCCGCCTGCCTGCACAAGGCGGATGGCCTCAGCCACCACCTTGAGCGACATTGTCATGGGGATGAAGCCACTGGCGCCCTGCTCAAGAGCCGCAGTCGCCTGGGCGGGTTCGTCGCGTTCGGACAGGACCACCACCCGGATCCCGGGCCCGCAGTTGAGCAGACGGGAAATCCTGGCGTTGGTGACAGCGTCGATGAACTGGCCTCCCACCGAGTAGACAACAAGAATATCGCCGCTATCCTCCCTTGATCGGGCCGCCTCAAGCTTCGCGATCAAAAGCTCCGCAGACGCATAGGAAACCAACTCCCCGGATGCGTGGCCAACAAGGCACTGCTCAAGACACTCGCGCAGAAGCGGACGCTTCTCGATGATGACGAGACGGCGCGACGGCTCCGCCGATCGGGCGAGGGAACCCTGATGATCCCTCGCGCTTTCACCTGCGGATGAAATGATAGCAGGCGAGAAAGACTTTTCGCGCCAGTTCATGACTTCGACTTGATCATTGCTGCGCATGGATGAAACTTCCTCATAACAGGCCCTATGGCCAAGTTGCAGAGAAAGTATCATTGGACTGAATATATAATTCAATCGAAAAAATATACTTAGATAGAGATGTGCTTTTGATGATTAATTGTACCAATTGTTTGAAAAACGATTAAGCTTATTGAATATGATGAATCTAAATCATCAAATACTAGTGACGAAAGGGAAGCCGCGGCCTTATACCTTCCCTACAATCAGGCACAGAAACCAGCACCCCTTACTTTTCCCCGTGCATATTCTTCATATAATCGAGCAATTCCTTCGGAGACGCCGCAAGTTTCTCGATGAGCGCCAAAGCTTGGACGCCATCGACAGGGCTAACATCGAGGCCGAGACGCTCTGCCTCCTTCAGATACTCCGGGTCCGTCTGCATCGCCATGAAAGCGTCCTGCAAAGCCTTGGCCCGGTCCGCGGGAAGACCAGGAGGCGCAGCCACGGGGCGAGACAATTGATAGGGCAATTCTGCAAGACCAATCAAAGACCGGGCACGGTCATCCTTGGCCAGTTCACGCGCAGTTGGCGCGTCGGGAAACAACTTGTTCCGCTCAGATCGACCAAATTGCAGCAAAACGCGAACCGGGCCGTCAGGCTTGAGCCAATCGGGCTTGGATGAACTCACAGCGGACAGTCCGACGAACCGACCATCGACCTCTTTTCGGTCCACAGCAAGGAAAATGGCGCCGCTGTCAGGATAACCGGTGATCACCTTCACATTGAGGCCGATTGTGTCGCGCATGAGCAAGGCGACATCATTGCCCGTCGCACCCTCTGCGGTGCCTGCAAGCACAACGGCAGTCCCGCCTGGTTTCGTGACATCCGCGATGGACGCGAAGCCGGAATCCTTGCGCACAAACAAGAGATAAGCATCATTGGCGGAACTGGAGGCGGAGCCCAGCCAGGTAAATTTGCGCGGATCGAATTGCACATTGGAGTTGCCGCCCAAAATGCCCATCAGCGGCATGTCGCGAGCGAAGGCGCCGATGGTAAGACCGTCCTTCGGCGCAGTGGTATAAAGAAAATTCGTCGCCCGCAGCGATCCCGCGCCAGGCATATTCACAACAACCATGGATGGGCTGCCGGGAATATATTTGCCCATATAACGCGCCACGATACGCGCATACACGTCATAGCCACCGCCCGGGCCATAGCCCAGGACCAACTGAACCGACTTGCCCTTGTAGAAATCGAACACCGCATCAGCACGGGCAAGGCTGGTTGTCATCAAAAGCGCAGCCATCAATCCTGCAAACCGTGAAAACATTTTTCCCCCTGTGCTTTTGCTGCCAAGGTCCAAACAACAGGAACCAAGACACGACCACTGTTGAAACATCTTGCGGCGACTCGGCGCCTTTTGACAAGCAGCCTGATTCAGGCGGACCCTAAGCCTCCACTGGTTTGACCAGCCAGAACACGAACATGCCAATGAATGCGTTGGGATGGCGCTGCTCGAATTGATCCCATTGAAACAGGCTCGTGACATCCGCGTCAGGCCCCTGCTCCGCCAGGAACAATGTGCGGAAATTATCCTGCGGCAGACACATCCCCAGAAATTGGAGACCGAGTTCTTCGATCATCGCCGCTATCTCAACGAGCGAATACGCGCTTTCCTGAACATGAAACAGAAGATCGATCGCTTCATTCAGGCTGAAAAAGTCGCGTATCGCCAAAAACTGTTGTAGTTTTGGGTCGCCGACATTGGCGCGTGCGATGATATCGCGTCGAATAGCTCTTACTTCATCCGGGCCGGGAACAACATCTCCCCTGACATAATGTGTGCGTAGTTCAACGATTGTTTCCCGCGCCCTGCGGCTGTAGAGCCCTATCTTCTTCATTCCGCCGGGTTCAAGCACATCCACGAGGGCCTTCCAACCACGCATCGGATCTTCCATATGGTGGAGAACGCCCACGCTTTCGACAAGATCAAAGCGGTGACCGAGGTGCTGCGCATCCAGCAAATCACCATGAAGGTAATTGATATTGGTCAATCCGAGTTCACGAGTTTTTCTAACTGCATAAGCCAGGCTAGAAAGGCTCAAATCAACCGCCGTGACATTTGCGGGGCGATACCGGCAGCCAGACAACATGGAATGTTGCCCGGAGCCGCAACCAGCGACGAGAATTCTGGTCCCCTCGTCAATCGTCCGATCATGGGGCAAGCCAGATACGCCATCAAGCGCCAGGGCCTGCGAAAAAGAAGCTACGGGACTGACGAGGCAAGGCTTGGTCCAGCGCGGATAAGGGCTGGTTTCATACATTTCCTGAACTTTCCGGGAGACACTGTCTTTGATCGGACCAAGCGCGGCAATGGTCGGCAGAACCTCTTTTTCGACGGCGGGCTCCCTAAATTGCTGGGTTAAAAGATCTGCAAGGCCCTCAGGATAAGGAGACTGCGCGATCTGCGCAGCGACGGAAAGCGCAGTCAGGGGCCTGTAGCTGCAGAAACAGACAACCTGTTTCCAGTCAACGATGCCCGAAGCGACAGAGGTCTCGATTGTCTCTTTTAGCAAAGTTAGCCGAGATTTCTCCTCCGAAGTTTCATAAAAAACATAGTCATTATTGAAAGAGAACTGAGCCAGGGCGATGGAAAAGGGTATCGGCGCAGAGACCTCTGACGAAGCGCCGGGCATTTGTTCGAGTTGCAAGCGCCGAAGCTCGGTAAAGAAAACCTCATGGTCTGCATCGACGGCGGAACTCAACCCCATCATCGTAACCAAGGCTTTGATGGTGCTGAGTATATGCGCATGCGCCTCATAGCTGGTCGGCTGCTCTGCCTCTGCGACGCCTACCCGAGCCATCATCTCCATAAGGATCGGATGCCTGTTCAGATATCGGTAGACAGGCCGCGCATAGGCCGACGCCCAGGTGGTCGGCAAGGCCAAAACCCCGCACAAAAGGGCATCGATGCGGTCGTCATGAAGAAGAATGAAACTGCTTAAGAATTTCGATCCCCACACCGCCAGCAAACCCGGGGCATCTTGCCTTCGAACCGTTTCGGATGTCAGAAGTTCCCATGCATCCTCGGAATGCCCTTTGCTCGTGAGCGTCTCAGCAAGCTTGATGATCAGTTGAGACGATTCCGGACTTTTTACACGGGCTGCCCTCAGCGAAACCTCGCATGCGTCAAGATCGCCCAGGGCGAGCTCAACATTGCTGAGATTAAGCCAGGCCTCGATATTTTGCGGCGATACACGCACGGCTTTACCGAGGACCTCCCTGGCCGGAACATGCTGACCTTGCGCGTGGAGTGCGAGCCCCAGATAATTCAAGGCCCATGCATCAGCAGGCAATGATCGCAAGATGGCCCGATAGTACTCCTCCGCCTCCTGGAAACAGGCTGAGTTATGAGCGTTCACAGCAAGACTGCGCACTTGCAAGAGCGGCAAACGGCGACCACCCGCCAACGCGATCATCTGCGCCTTTTCAGGCCGAAATCCCTTGCGAAGATTGTTCATGTGAATGCCCCATTCAATTGATTCGGAATTTAGTCTTCGCCAACTGCTAATAGCAATGGACAATCGACCAATATCTTGAGCGCCATTATCCCGGAAAAATAGCGAGCTATCTGCGCGCTGCTTCAATCAAACACAAGCTTGAGATTTCATGCGCAACAAAAAAATCGCGAGGCGCCTAACAAACACGTCAGCGCCACTTGCTGAATCGCCGCTCGAGGCGCCGCATCGCCTCATTCAGCGCAATGGCCATGAGCGCAAGGGCGCCGATCAAGGCATAGAGCTTGTCAGGCTGAAAGGTTTCGCTGAAGCGCCGCGTGAAGTGCCCTACCCCGCCTGCCGAAGCATAGAGTTCCGCCAACAGCACCCCGAGCAAGGCCGCCGTCGATGCCAACCGCATGCCCGTGAAAAGGCTGGGCACAAGATAGGGCAAGGTGATGCGCCGGAAGATCTGGGCGCGCGTGGCGCCCATGGAGGCGGCGCTGGTGAGCAGGATCGGCTTGATGCCCTGCACCCCCGCAATGACACTCACCGCGACGGGAAAGAGGCCGTGACTAACCCCGAAGGCGATTTTCGAGGCTGGACCATTACCGAAATAAAGGACGAAAAGGGGCAGTATGGTGATCTGGGGAATGGCGTAAAGCAGCAGCAGAACCGGCATAAAAGTCTGGTAGGTGAATTTGCTCATGGCGATGGCGAGGCCAAGAATGAGCCCGAGGATGATCGACAGAAGAAAGGCCAACGCAAGCACCCATCCCGTCGTCAAAAGCGCCTGACGCACCTCAGCTTCAAAGAAAATCTGGTGGCCAGAAATCACCACCTTGGATAAGGGACTGAAAAATAGCGCCGTGCCCATACGGCCGAGCACTTCCCACACCATCAATAGCCCGACGATGACGCCGATCCGCGTCACCCACGGGGGCGGAAGTCCTTTGCCCGTCGCGCTCATGCGCCCCTCCGGCGCAGTTCGAGCAGCGAAAGGAAGACATTCATCAAGGTGGCGATGAGGATGACGAAGACGATATAGGCGAACATATTCGTCATCTGCATGCCCTCCGCATACCAGACGATGCGATGGCCTAGCCCTTCCAGCGAGGCGATGGTCTCCCCCCCGATGATCGCGAGGAAACATAACATCAGGCCAAGGCGCACCCCATTCACAATGGTGGGCGCCGCCGCGGGAATCAGAATTCGCCGCAGAATCTGCACCTTTGTAGCGCCGGTCGAACGGGCCATGCGCAGATAGATGGCGTCAACGCCGCTGAAGCCCTGGATGGTATTCAGGCAGATCGGGAAAAAGCCAAACAGCGCCCCATGGGCGATCTTGGATTCAGGGCCAATGCCCAGCGCCATGATCGAGATGGGATAGAAGATGATGATCGGGATCGCATAGAGACTGGAGATCAAAGGTTCAAGGACGATGGTGCTGTAGCGCGTCATGCTGATGAGGTAACCGGCCAGGATGCCCGTCACGACCGCCAACGGGCCCGCCACCGCGAATTCGAAAAAGGTAACGCCCAGATCAGGCAAGACCCTGCCGGTGGACAGGATGCGCCAGAAAACGGCCAGGACAGCGCCTGGCTGCGGCAAGAAGAAAGGACTGACGATCTCGGTCACGGTGACCGCATGCCATAGAAAGATCAGAGCGACGAAGACACCGAGTTTGGTCAGGAAGCTGAGCAAGCGGCCCCTGCGGCTAAGGCGACCGGTGACGCCTTCCCCCATGCCTGCCACAGCGCCGCTCATGAAAGCCCCTGCCGATCATTGCCGATCGCCGCCAGAACCTCATCGCGCAACAACTCGTAAAGCTCGTTGCGAAGTTCGCTGAACCGCTGGGACGTCATGAAGGCGGGGGTGCGCGGATGTGGTTCGTCGATGGTCAGCACCGCCTTGATGCGACCCGGCCGCGAGGTGAAGACGAAGATTCGGTCGGACAGCAAAACCGCTTCCGCAAGACTGTGAGTGACGAGAATGATGGTCTTTCGCTCGCTGGCCAGCAACCGCGACAGATCTTCGCCGAAGATCATACGCGTCTGTTCGTCGAGGGCGGCGAACGGCTCGTCCATCAGCAGAATGTCGGTGCGCAGGCTGAGCGCACGCGCAAGCGCCACGCGCTGCTTCATGCCCCCGGAGAGTTGATGGGGATAGGAGGCGGTAAAGGCATCAAGCCCCACGGATTTGAGCGCCGCCGAAGCAATCCCTTCACGGTCCTCCTTGGGCACACCCTGAAATTCGAGGCCTACCTTGATATTGTCGAGCACCGTGGCCCAGGGCAGCAAGGCGCTTTCCTGAAAAATATAGGCGATCTCCTTGGGCAAAGGCCCGCTGACCGTCCGCCCATTCACAAGGGCGGCGCCGCTGCTGGGGCTGATCATGCCGCCTATCACATTCAGTAGGGTGCTCTTGCCGCAACCGCTGGGGCCAATGAACGCGACCATTTCGCCACGCATGATCTCCATGTTCACTGCGTCGAGCGCCAGCACATCCTTCCCGCCTTCAGGGGCGGGAAAGCGGTGGCTGACATTTTCAATGCTGACCAGACGCTCCGACATCATCTGCGTCCCATATTGGGTCCCCATCAGAGCCGTCACTTCTGCGCGGGCAGAAAGCTGTCGTTGAAGAGCGTCTTGGGGTCGGGCTTGTAATCCAGAATTTCAAGCTCCCCGAGCGAACCGACGATGACCTCCATGGCCTTCGCTTGGAAACGCATGTCCCGCGACATCATCGGCATGACCTTGGCGAATTCCTGCTTCTGGATGTCCACAGGTATGCCCGTCGCTTTTGACGCCAGTTCCGCCGCCTCGTCAGGGTTGGCGAGCATGTAATCCACAGTCTCGATCCAGCCCGCGAGGAAACGACGCACTGCGTCGGGTTTGGTTGCTATGAGACGGTTGGAGGCAAAGACCACATGGGTATGGAAGTCGTTGATGCGGTCGCCGAACAGCAGCATGACCTCGCCTTCGTTTTTCTGATCGAGCATGTAGCCAACGGAAGCGGACATGATGAAGCCATCCACCTGTCCACTCTTCAATCCTGCGATCTGGCCGGTCACGCTGCCCAGCGGCACCGGACGAAGCCCCTCGGGACCCCAACCCATCTGACGGGAGAGTTCGCGCGCGAGCCAATAGGTCAACGATCCATTGGTGGTGATGCCAATCTTCGCGCCCTTGAGGTCCTCGGCCTTCCTGAACTTCGAATTCTTGTTCACGATCAGGCCCATGCTGAGGGGCTGATTGGCGATGACGCCCACCGCCATGATCGGCGCCTTCTTGGCGATGAAGCCCATGCTGGGGCCAGATCCGAGGCCAAACTCGATCTCGTTGGCGACCATGCCCTGCTGCATGCGTCCATCACCCGCATACTGGATGACCTCGACCTTCAACCCATGCTTGGCCCAGATGCCCTTGGCGTCGCCAACTTCCGGCGGGGAGAAGGCCAACGCATTTGACGCGGTCTTGCCAACACGCACCACATCCTGCGCTTGCGCAGTGATGGCGCTCAAAGCCAGCAGTGCCGCAATGGCGCCAAGCGCACTCTTAATCGAAGTCCTCACCATGACGTCCTCCATTGAAGCGCCGCCTTTCTGGCGACGAGGCTCAGCTATTTTTGCTCTTTTCCGGCAGGATCACGCTGCATGCCCCGTCTTTGGGAGGTGCGCTTGCAACATACGGGTAAATAGCCCCAGAGATTCTGCTGAATCAAAGCCTTGCGCAGCGGTCCGCCATGCGGCCCTGGCTTGCGCCTCGCCAAGAGTGGGCGACAGCAACGCAAGGGCCTTCTTTTCCATGGCCCCATCGTCAAGCGGATTGGCGGCATCGCCATGGGCGTCCTCAACGCTGCGGTTGATGACCCCATCCGCCGTCGTCACTTCAATTCGCCCCTGCCAGCGCGCGGGATAGGCCGACTGCAAACCGGCGTCCGGCTCGACGCTGATGCGCGCAGCGAACGCATGGAGGTCGTCGTGCTGCATGACGAGGCTGCGATCAAGATCCCACAGGGCCTCGCGCCGCAAGGCAGCCAGCGCCATCTGGAAAGGGGCGCTCACATAGCCCGACGCGCGCGAA
Source organism: Beijerinckiaceae bacterium (assembly GCA_947380915.1). The sequence goes on along the minus strand of CANCSY010000019.1, from coordinate 2,539 downwards.
CGGCGGTCAATGGGCTGGGATATCATGCGCGCATAAGCGGGCGGGACAAAGACGCGGACCGACTGGATACGTTCCACGGCGAGCCCAGCATCGAGCACATCGATGAGCGCCTGCGTGGGCGCCAGCGCCTGACGGGCGGTGGAGAAGGGTTTCGCCCCCAGGCCCGGCAGGCTCAGGTTGACGCCCAGCCCTGACGTCAGGCGGGACAGGTCAGCGTCAAGCCCATGGGCGTTCTTGAGCCAATCGCCATCAAGAAGGGTCGGGTCACCCTTGTAGCCGTTGCGGGCTGCATGGGCGGCGCGCAACCCGTTTTGAACCGCGCATTTCAGCAAGACCCACCGGCCGGTGGGCGTGCCCTGGAAACGACCGGTGCGCCCGGCCGAGACCATCAAACCCATCGAAAGCGCATAGACCGTGGCGTCATGATCGAGGCCCCACAGGCGCGCGGCGATGGCGGCGACGCTGAGCGGGGTGGCGAAACAGGTCGGCCATACGCCCTTGTAGAGAACATCGGGGCCATGGATCGCCAGCCCCAGCCGCACCATCAGCTCGACGCCGATGCGGATCGCGTCTTCGGCCCGCTCCGGCGAGACCTCCGCCCCGATCAGAAGGGCTGCGGGCATGGCCACCGATGTGGGCGTGATGCAGGAGCCCAGATGGATGTCATCGACCTCGGTGCTACGAATGACGCCAGCCGCGGTGGCGGCGGATTCAGTCCAGTCGCCCGCCTGCCCAAGCCTGCACAAAGCGGCGCCTTCGGGCGAATGGGCGCCCGCCACCAGAGCGACGCCCGCATCCGCGATATGCCTTCGCAAATGCGCGCGTTGGTGGGCCGGCAGATCGGCAGATGACGAATTGCGAACGAAATCAGCTAGAAGGGCGAGGCCTGACATGTTCACACCTCGTCCGAACGCAGAAGAACCTCAGGCGCGCCCTGCGCCCGGGTCAGGACGAGGGCGGAGGTGATGGCCCCGCCATGCGCCTCGTCCAGCACGCCGGCCTGTAGGGAGTAAACCGTATTGGCCTGCACGAGCCCAGCGCTACTCGCCCCAATCTCCCCGCCTTCATTCAGCGACAATCCGATGCGGCGGCCAAAGAGGCACGTTAGCGCAGGATGGAGCGCCGCGCCGCCAAGCTGGCCCTGCGCCGCCGCTGCAAGGCCCGCTAGGGGAGCGCCCGCCTGCATTCCGGCGATCACGCCATCGAGCGCTGCGCTGGATGGCGCCTGCAAGGCCTTCGGGGCGCCGCTCTCTACATAGGAGTCAGCCCAGTAACCGAGATATTTGACGGCGACATAGGCGAGCAGATGCTCCGGCCGATCCTCGAACCGGGCCGCATAGGGCTGGAACGTGCGCCCGCCGTCGCGGCTGACCAGCGTGCGGACATCATGGACAGCGCGCTCGCGCGCCATGCGCTCGCCAGCCAGCGCTGCGGTCTCAAGATCGTCGCCCCGCGCCCAGGCCGCCTTGAGAGCGGCTGCGGCGGCGCGAGCTATATCGGCCGCCTCGCGCAGGATGGCGATCTCGCGGGGCCGGTGAACAGCGCGCGCGCCATCCACCAAATCATCCGCCGCATCCAGGGTGAAACGCTCGCCAAGGGTCTTCTGCACCGATCCGAACAACAGGGGCGTCATCAGGTCGAGGCCCATGGTTCCCAATGAACCGCCCTCCCCAAGCGTGGCGACCCATTCGTCGAACCAGCGCCATTCCCAGCCCGTCTTGACGTCGGGAACCCAGGTCATGGTGCGCATGGCGGGAATGTCGCGGGAGGACATGGAGGCCAGCAGGCGCGGCTCCCCCTTGGCGGGAATAAGCGCCATGGCCCAACGCATGCGCGGAATGAAATTGGTGAAATAGGCGAGCGCCGCATGTTCGCGCGCATCGCCATAGACCAGCGCGCCCGCCCAACCCCTTTGGGCCATGGCCTCGCGGATGACGCCCATGCGGATGTCGAACTCGTCGCGCGGCAGGCGCTCTTCGTCCCACAGATAGGAGCCCAGGATGATCGAAGGATGAACCGTCAGCATGGAATGTCCCTCAAGCGGCCACGGAGTCGAGACTGGCGTCGACATCCGACAGGGAGATCGCGCCATTGTGCGAAATGACCACCGTCTCACCGCACATGAGATAGCCCGTCTCCGGAATATATTGATTGGGGTGCATGACGAAGACCATGCCCTCCTCGAGCCGCACTTCGCTCGTATCGGTCAGGTCGCCCGGACGATCCGAAGTCACGCCCAGGCCGTGGCCGCGCACGCGCATGTAGGGCGGACGGCAGTAATCGCCGTAGCCAGCCGCACGGAAGCAATCATTCATAGCCTCGGTCACCTGCGCCATTGTGGCGCCGGGCACGGCGGCGTCCATGCCGCGCCGCATGGCGTCCTGCAGAATCTTGTATTTCTCATGCAAGACCGGCGTCGGGTGGCCGATCACCGTGGTGCGGCAAATCTGCACGAACTGGCCCTGATAGCAGGGCGTGATTTCGCCCAGGATGATGTCGCCTTCCTGCAGGATGCGGCGGCCCGCCGCGCGCACCGCCA
>CANCSY010000018.1 GCA_947380915.1 Beijerinckiaceae bacterium | reverse complement strand
CCTTCACCACCCAGGAGACCATGGCCAACGCCAGCGCCGCCCGGGCCATGGTGGCGGGGGCGCTGGGCGAGGACGCCGTGGGCGATCATTTCGCAGCGGTGTCGACTCGACTCGATCTGGCGGGGAAATTCGGCGTCAAGCCCGAGCGCATCTTCGGCATGTGGGACTGGGTGGGCGGGCGCTATTCCCTCTGGTCCTCCATCGGCCTGTCGCTGGCCATCTTCATCGGCCCCGATGGCTTCGAGTCCTTCCTGCGCGGCGGCCATGATGTGGACCGGCATTTTCAGGAGGCCCCGCTGCAGGACAATATCCCCGTGCTCATGGGCCTCTTTGGGGTCTGGTATCGCAATGTCTGGGGCTGCCAGACCCAGGCGGTGATCCCCTATGACCAGCGGCTCGGGCGCGTTACCGCCTATCTGCAACAGCTCGACATGGAGTCGAACGGCAAGTCGGTGACGCGGGCGGGCGAGGCTGTGACGCTGGAAACCGCGCCGGTCATCTGGGGCGAGCCGGGCACCAATGGGCAGCACGCCTTCTTCCAGATGCTGCATCAGGGGACGGACATGATCCCCGTGGATTTTCTGGTGGCGGCGCAGCCAACCCATGCCGACCCCCACCACCACGCCCTGCTGGTCGCCAATTGCCTCGCCCAGAGCGAGGCGCTGATGCGCGGGCGCTCGTTGGCCGAGGCGGAGGCTGGCTTGCTGGCGCAGGGCGTGGACGCCGCAGCAGCAGCGGTGCTCGCGCCCCACAAGACCTTCCCCGGCGATAGGCCCTCCAGCACCTTTATTTATCGCGCCCTGACGCCCCGGCAGCTCGGCCGCCTGATCGCGCTCTATGAGCACAAGGTCTTCGTCCAGTCGGTGATCTGGGACATCAACCCCTTCGATCAATGGGGCGTGGAGCTTGGCAAGGAATTGTGCAACCGGCTGGCGCCGATCGTGAGCGATCACACTGCCTCGCTGGAGGGGCTCGATGGCTCGACCGCCGGGCTGATTGGCTGGCGGCGGGGACTGACCGGCTAGCTCTACTCGTCTTCGCCAAAGCGGTTGGCGATCAGCGCGCCTATCCCCTCGAGGGCTTCGAGCGCCTGCGCGCCTCGGGCTGACACGGTGATGGTCGAGCCAATGCCCGCGCCAAGGGTCAGAATGCCCATGATGGAGGAGCCGCCCACGGTCTCGCCGCAACGGCTGACGAAGATCTCGGCCTCGAAACTCTCGGCGCATTGCACGAATTTCGCGGTAGCGCGGGCGTGCAAGCCCTTGCGGTTCACGATTTCAAAGGTGCGGGAGAGAGCGCCCTCGATGGGGGCGGCGGTGTCCGTGCAATCGTTGCAATCGTCCTGGTCCATCATTTTCCGCTCAAGATACGGCTGGCGACGGAAATATATTTCCGACCGGCATCCTGAGCCTGAACGACCGCCTGTTCAAGGGTTGATTGGTCCCGCACGGACGCGAGTTTGATCAGCATGGGCAGATTGATGCCCGCGACCACATCGATCCGGGACCCTTCCATGACGGAAATGGCGAGATTCGAGGGGGTGCCGCCGAACATGTCGGTCAGCAGAATGACCCCGGACCCGCCTTCGACCGCCTGAATCGCAGCGATAATGTCCTTGCGGCGTTGCTCCATGTCGTCCTCGGGCATGATCGTCACGGTCTCCACCTGCTTTTGTGGACCAACGACATGTTCGAGGGCGGCGCGGAACTCCGTCGCCAGGCGCCCGTGGGTCACCAGCACCATACCGATCATTTCCAACGACCGCCCATGGAACGCTCCGCATCGCATCGCCTGACCGGCCAAGCCGGAAGGCGTGTCATTTTGTGCATTGCAATCAAGATGGCAAGTAAATTTTACATGCTTTCTCATACCCATTTCAGGAAGGCGAGAACCCGTCGGGCGCCTTCCTGGGGAGCGCAACCCGTCCAGAGCGCGAGGCCTGGCAGGGAAACGCCCATCAGAAGGACCGGGTTGGCCTCACCTTCCGGCAGGCGCGGGGGCTCGTCCAGCAGATCCACCACGCAGCAAATGAGACCCGCCGCTTCGGAAATCTCCGGGAGAATGCCTGAGCCGCGCTCCTCGATCCATCCCCCGATGGAGGGATGGCCCTGCACAATGGCGCGAGCGCCCGCCACGCTCACCCGCACCCGCACCCGATCATCGCCGATGAGACCGGTGAACAGGCCGCGCCGCCGCGCTTCGGCCATGAGCGCGAGAGCCAGCTGGCTCTTGCCCGCCCCCGAAGCGCCGCGAATCAGCACCGCCCCTTCGGCGACCAGCACGGCTGTCGCGTGCAGCCAGGCGCCCACCTCGCTCATTTGCGATCCGGCAGCCAGATGGTGAATCTGGCGCCGCGCACCACCCCGCCGCCGGGATCCAGCCGGTTGGAGGCGCTGATGCGGCCCCCATGGGCGTCCACGATCTGACGGGAAATGGACAGGCCCAGCCCGGAATTCTGGCCAAAGCCGTGATTCGGCCGGTCGGTGTAGAACCGCTCGAAGATGCGCTCGAAAGCATGGGCGGGAATGCCGGGCCCATCATCATCGACGATGATCTCAACCCCCTCCTGATTCGGCGCAGGGCGTGCGCCTGACCGTCCCCGGCGCAGGGCGATGCGCACGCTGCCCCCGCGCGGGGAGAAGGAGCGGGCGTTCTCCAGAAGATTGGTGAGCACCTGGCCGAGGCGCAGATCATGCCCGAGCACCATATAGGGTCCCTTGCCGGCCACATCGACGGTGAAGCTGACGCAGTCGCCCCGCTCCACCTGATTGGCCATGTCCGCCACCGTGCGCAGCAGTTGGGCCATGTCCACCGACTGCATGTCGGCGCGGGCGAGTTCGGCATCGAGGCGGGAGGCGTCGGAAATATCGCTGATGAGCCGGTCAAGGCGGCGCACGTCATGCTGGATGATCTCCAGCAGGCGACCGCGCGATTCATCATTGCGCGCCATGGGGAGGGTCTCGACCGCGCTGCGCAGGGACGTCAGTGGATTCTTCAACTCATGCGCCACATCGGCGGCGAAACTCTCGATGGCATCGATGCGGTTGTAGAGGGCGCCGGTCATGTCGCGCAGGGCGCCCGACAGATGCCCGATCTCGTCGGAGCGTTCGGTGAAGTCAGGAATTTCCTGCCGCGACTTGATGCCCCGGCGCACCCGCTCGGCGGCCTCCGCAAGGCGGCGCATGGGCTCGGCGATGGCGCCCGCCAGAAAAACCGACAGAAGAAACATCACCGCAGCGGAGACGAGAAAGATGCGCACGATGGCCCAGCGTTCAGAGGCGATGATCTTGTCGATGTCGCCGCCCTGGGTGGACATGAGCAGCACGCCGCGCACCACGCGAAAACGCTGGATCGGCACCGCCACCGAGACGATGGTTTCGCCCTTGGTGTTGACGCGCACGATGGAGGAAGGGGCGCCCTTGAGAGCGTCCTCCACTTCCGGGTAGCCACGCCCGTTGCCCACGCCGATATCTTCATAGACCGGCAGACCCACGGAACCGAAACGCCCGCGCAGCATGTTCCAGGTGCGCTCGAAAATCGTGCCTTGCGCATCATCCTGCCCGACGGCGGGCAAATCGAATTTCAGAATGTTGGAGCGGGCCGTGAGGGAGCGCGAATCCAGCAGCAGATAGCCTTCGCGATCATAGATCCGCGCCCTTGTGCGGGTGGGTGACACGAGGCGGCGCAGCACTGGGCCGACACGCTCGGGATTGATGGAGAATTCGAGCGCCGGATCGACCTCGCCCCCCGCGCCATAGCTCTCGCCTGGCGCCAGTTGCAGCAGCTTTTCCGGATCGATGGTGATGGCGTCCGTCTCCACTGCGGCGGAGGCGGCGATGGCGGAGGCGATGATCTCGCCCTGGGTCTGCAGGCTTTGCACCCGCGCGTCGATCAGGCCCTCGCGGAACTGGTTGAGATAGAGAAAACTGACGAAAAGTGCGACGAGACCGCCCAGATTCAGCACCACGATGCGGCGGGTGAGACTGGAGCCGAAACGCGCCTGAAGGCCGGCGAGTATACGCTTGCGCCAGGGACGTGGCGCCGAAGGGAGGGCGAGTTCAACTTCGCCCCCCAGCGGCTCCCCTTCGATCTTGTGTGCGCTGTGCGCGTCGACGCTCATGCCTGATCCGATCAGCCGCCCTGTCAGGCTTCCTTGAAGCGATAGCCCACGCCATACAGCGTCTCGATCATCTCGAAGTCATCATCGACGACCTTGAACTTCTTGCGCAAGCGCTTGATGTGGCTGTCGATGGTGCGGTCGTCCACATAGACCTGATCGTCATAGGCCGCGTCCATGAGGGCGTTGCGGCTTTTCACCACGCCGGGGCGGGTGGCGAGGGCCTGCAGGATCAGGAACTCGGTGACGGTGAGGGTCACCGGCTCGTTTTTCCAGGTGCAGGTGTGGCGCTCGGGATCCATCTTGAGCAGGCCCCGCTCCAGGATCTTGGCCTCCGCCTCCTTCTGGGCGGCGGCCTCCTTCGGGTTGGCGCGGCGCAGGATCGCCTTCACACGCTCCACGAGAAGGCGCTGGGAGAAGGGTTTGCGGATGAAATCGTCCGCGCCCATCTTCAGGCCGAACAATTCGTCGATCTCCTCGTCCTTGGAGGTGAGGAAGATCACGGGAAGGTCGGATTTCTGCCGCAGACGGCGCAGAAGCTCCATCCCGTCCATGCGCGGCATCTTGATGTCGAAGATGGCGAGGTCGGGGGGATTGGTCTTCAGACCATCAAGGGCGGCGGCGCCATCCGTATAGGTCTGCACACGATAGCCCTCGCCCTCCAGGGCGATGGAGACGGAGGTGAGAATGTTCCGGTCGTCGTCGACAAGTGCGATGGTCGGCATGTGACTTCCAAACCTCGGGGCTGGGTCGGCGCTTCCCGCCGACTGGCCTGCTGAGAGAACAGGCCGGGATCTGAATGCGCCATGAACCGCCATGGTCGCGATGCAGGCGGGACACTCCGCGCATAGATTGGCGCAAATGTGGCGGGCTGACCGCAGGGAATGGTCAGCCCCGTGAAAGCAATATATGTTTTTTTGACACGATTGACACCCTACGAGGCCCAGATGATCGATCGACCAGCCGAATCAGGCGCTTCCGGCGGCTTTCCCCTGCCCTCGGGCTATGATGGAATAGCTGAGGCGAAACAGTTGCTTCGCTCGATTCGCGCCGGCGCTCTGGCGACGCTGGCCACCGCTGGCGGCTTCCCCTTCGCCAGCCTGACGACGATAGCGACCGACCACGACGGCTCGCCGATCCTGCTCATGTCCCAGCTCTCCGTCCATACCCGAAACCTGATGGCGGACAGCCGCGCCTCCCTGCTTCTGGCCCGCATGGGCAAGGGCGATCCCCTGGCCCATCCCCGCCTGACCCTGGTGGGCCGCATCGAGCGGGCGCCCGAGGAGGACCGCCCCAGGCTGCGGGCGCGCTTTCTCGCCCGCCATCCCAAAGCGGCGCTTTATGTGGATTTCGGGGATTTCGCCTTCTATCGCCTTGATTGCGTCTCCGCCCACCTGAACGGCGGCTTCGCCAAGGCGGCCGATTATGTGGGCGCACAGATCCTCACGGAGGTCGCCGACGCGCAGGATCTGCTGGACGCGGAGGCCGGCGCCCTCGAACACCTCAACGGGGATCATGTGGACGCGCTGACGCTCTACGCGCAGAAACTCGCCGGAGAGCCGCAGGCACGCTGGCGCGCGAGCGGCCTTGACCCTGATGGCCTCGACCTCATGGCGGGGGATCTGACGGCGCGCCTCGCCTTTCCCCGGAGGATCACCGAGCCAGGCGCCCTGCGGCGGGTGCTCGGCGAACTGGCGGCGCAGGCGCGGCAAGCCTGAAAGCCGATAATTTGTTGCACCGCAATAGATTCACCGAAATCCACTATACCGATTCGTCGATCTTGCCCTCAAGGCTCCGGGCGACTAAACCACCCCTGCCTTTCTTCGTGAGAAGAGGCGGAATGCGCGGGTGACCGGCTGGGGCCGGGCCTCTATCGGAGACGATCATGAAACAGTCGGGCACGTCCAATGCTTCTTTCGGGATCGACGCTTTCGGCCTCGAAGGTGTGCGAAGCGTTGCGTATAATCTTGAAGCTCCGATGCTCTATGAGGAGTCCCTGCGCCGCGACGAGGCGGTGATCGCGCCGGGCGGCGCCATTGTCGCCGAGACGGGCATTCACACCGGCCGCTCCCCCAAGGACAAGTTCACCGTGCGCGACGCCATGACCGACACTGCGGTCTGGTGGGGCAACAACAACGCCATGTCGCCCGCCCATTTCGAAACCCTGCTGGCGGACTTCCGCGCGGCCTGCAAGGGCAAGGACCTCTTCGTGCAGGATCTTTACGGCGGCGCTGACCCGGCCCTGCGCGTCAAGACCCGCGTCATCTGCGAATTGGCCTGGCACTCGCTCTTCATCCGCAACCTGCTGATCCGCCCGGCCCGTGAGGAGCTCGCCTCCTTCATGGCGGACATGACCATCATCGACTTGCCGAGCTTCCGCGCCGATCCCGCGCGCCACGGCTGCAAGAGCGAGACCGTCATCGCCATGGACCTGACCCGCAAGATCGTGCTGATCGGCGGCACCAGCTATGCGGGCGAGATGAAGAAGTCGGTCTTCACCTATCTCAACTGGATGCTGCCCGCCCATGGCGTGATGCCCATGCATTGCTCGGCCAATGTGAACGACGCTGGCGAAGTCGCCATCTTCTTCGGCCTGTCGGGCACCGGCAAGACCACCCTTTCGCAGGATCCCGACCGCATCCTCATCGGCGACGACGAGCATGGCTGGAGCCGCGAGGGCGTGTTCAACTTCGAAGGCGGCTGCTACGCCAAGGCCATTCGCCTGTCGCGCGAGGCCGAGCCCGAGATCTACGCCACCACCGAGCGCTTCGGCACGGTGATGGAGAATGTGGTGCTTGATCCGATCACCCGCGTTCCCGATTTCGACAGCGAAGAGAAGACCGAGAACACCCGCATCGCCTATCCCATCCATTTCATCTCGAATTCGTCGGACACGGGCCGCAGCGGGCACCCGAAGAATGTGGTGATGCTGACCTGCGACGCATTCGGCGTGCTGCCCCCCATCTCCAAGCTCGATCCGGCCCAGGCCATGTATCACTTCCTCTCCGGCTACACCGCCAAGGTGGCGGGCACGGAAAAGGGCGTGACCGGCCCCGAGGCCACCTTCTCCACCTGCTTCGGCCATCCCTTCCTGCCGCGCCATGCGTCGGAATATGGCGATCTGCTGCGCGACCTGATCGCCCGGCATCATGTGGATTGCTGGCTGCTCAACACCGGCTGGACCGGCGGCAAGGAAGGCGTGGGCCGTCGCATGCCCATCCGCGTCACCCGCCGCCTGCTGAGCGCCGCGCTGGATGGTTCGCTGAACAAGGCGACCTTCCGCACGGACCCCTATTTCGGCCTCGCGGTGCCGACCTCGGTTCCCGGCGTCGAGCCCCACATTCTCAACCCCGTGAAGACCTGGGCCTCGAAGTCCGAGTTCGCCGCGACGGCGAAGCACCTTGTCGAAATGTTCGCCAAGAACTTCGTCCAGTTCGAGACCCATGTGGACAAGGCCGTGCTGGAAGCGGCGCCCACCTCACAGCTCGCCGCCGAATGAGCGGACGATCCATGGAAACGAAAACGGCGGCCTTCGTGGCCGCCGTTTTTGTTTTCAGACCTTTTCCCAGGTCAGATTGCGCCGCGTCACGGAGCCGTGGGTGTAATCGGGCGAAACAGGGGGAGAGAGGGTCAGGCGATTGCCATCGAAAGCGAAGCCGCGCACCTGATCCGTGCCCACCCAGGGCTCGCGCGTGGCCATCTCCACATGATGGATCACGGCGTCGCCATCGATGGTCCAGGGACCGGCGTAGGAGGTGATTTCCTGCCCGGGGTGGCCGGGTTTGCTGCGACGAATGATGACCATCATGCGCGGCTCGGATGTGTAGCAGATGAAGCCGGTCTGGACGACGCCCTGATCGAGTTTCTCTCCGGAATCAGCGACTTCGCGGTCAACGCCCACCAGCTTCCAGGTGCCCAGAAATTTCGACCTGATGTCCTCGTCGTGACCCATTTCGACTCCTCCCCTTGCGCAGCCGCCTCGCCCGGCGCTTGCGTCAACCAAATAAACGATGCTCAAGAATATAGACGGCCGCGCCCGCCAGATAGCCGATCAGGGCAAGGCCGCTGATCTTCTTCACATACCAAAAGAACCGGATCTTCTCCAAACCCATGGCCGCGACCCCCGCCGCCGAGCCGATGATGAGGATCGACCCGCCCGTGCCCGCGCAATAGGCGAGAAACTCCCACAGGAAGTGATCGGGGGGATATTGCGCGAGGCTGTACATGCCCATGGAGGCCGCCACCAGCGGCACATTGTCCACCACCGCGCTGGCGAGGCCGATGAGCACAACGATCACATCGAGCCGCCCGACGGCCCTGTCCAGCCACTGGGCCAGCGCGCTCAGGATATGGGCATGCTCCAGCGTGGCGACCGCCAGCAGGATACCGATGAAAAAGACGATGGAGCCCATGTCGATCCGGCTGAGGGCATGCGCCAGGGTCAACGGCCGTCTGGCCTCATCCTCCTTGTGGCGATGAACGAGATCGCCCACCAGCCACAGGATGCCCAACCCGAAAAGGATGCCCAGAAACGGCGGCAAATGGGTCACGCTCTTGAAGGCGGGAACCGCCACCAGAACGCCCAGACCGAGATAGAACATCAGGCTGCTTTCGAAGCCGCTGGTCAGGCCGCGACCGCCGCCTTCGCCCTGCGCGGGAGGCTCGACAGGACGCCCGCGCAGATTATGGGCGACCACGACCAGAGGCGCGAGAAGGCTCACCGCAGAAGGCAGGAACACGCCCTTCATGATCTCCAGCGCCGTGATCTGGCCACCGATCCACAGCATGGTCGTGGTGACGTCGCCGATGGGCGACCAGGCCCCGCCCGCATTGGCGGCGATGACGATGACGCCGGCAAAGAGCAGGCGATCATCCTGCCGATTGAGCAGCTTGCGCATGAGGGAGACCATGACGATGGCAGTAGTCATATTGTCGAGGATGGCGCTGAGGAAAAAGGTCACGACGCCGACCAGCCACATCAGGGACGAGAGGCTCGACGTCTTGATCCGCCGGGTGATGACCTCGAAGCCATCATGGGCGTCCACGACCTCCACGATGGTCATGGCCCCTACGAGGAAGAAGACGATCTGCGCGGTCGCCATGACCGATTCGCCGAGCTGTGCGTCCAGTTTCGCCGGATCGCCCAGAGCCAGCGCATGGACGGTCCACAGGCAGCCCGCGCCGATCAGGGCGGAGGCCGACTTGTTGACGCCCAGCGGATGTTCGAAGGCGATGGCCGCATAGGCTACGATGAAAATAATCACCAGGGTCATTGTCATGCCGCTGCGCCCCTCCCAAATTCCCCCAAAGCCTACACTCCCTCATGGAATTATCCACCGGCTTGACGCGGCGCACGCGCATACCTAGGTTTCCACCCTACGCCGGGCGCGGACCCGTGCATCCATGAGGCGCCCCATGTCCACCAGCAAAGTCACAGACGCAAGTTTCGAAGCCGATGTCCTGAAGTCCTCCGAGCCCGTCGTGGTGGATTTCTGGGCCGAATGGTGCGGCCCCTGCAAGATGATCGGCCCCTCCCTCGAGGAGATCGCCACGGAAATGCAGGGCAAGGTCAAGATCGTGAAGATGAATGTGGACGAGAACCCGGGCGTCCCCGGCACCTTCGGCATCCGCTCCATCCCCACCCTGATCCTCTTCAAGGACGGCAAGGCCGCCTCCCAGAAGGTCGGCGCCGCCCCCAAGGGCGATCTGGTGAAATGGATCAGCTCGGCCATCTGACCCTTCGTCAGGCCTGAGCTTCAGAGCATCCAAAGAGGGCTTCGCAATCGCGGAGCCCTTTTTATTTGCCCGTCTTCACCCGCGTCCATTCGCGCGTGATGATTTTCTGGACCGCCAGATCATTGCTGCTCACCGTGAACAGGCGCTTCATCACCTCGTCGGTGGGATAGATCGCCTTGTTGTCGAGCACCTCCTTGTCAATGAAGGGCCTCGAGGCCGGGATGCTGTTGGCGTAATTCGTCACATTGGAATTGCGCGCCGCCACCTCGGGCCGCATCATGTAGTCGATGAAGGCGTAGGCCTCCGCCACGTGGGGCGCGTCTTTCAGGATCGCCAAAGCGTCCATGGACATGAGCGCGCCCTCCTTGGGGATCACGAAATCGATCTCGACGCCATTGTTGGCCTCGCGCGCCCGGTTGCGCGCCTGAAAGGCGTCGCCCGCCCAGGCAAGCGACAGGCAGATGTCCCCATTGGCCAGCGCGTTGATATATTCGGACGAGTGGAACTTCTTCACCGAGGATTTGACCTTGGTCACTGCATCCGCCGCGCGGCGAATGTCGTCGGCTTTCTTGGTGTCGGGATTGAGGCCGAGAAAGCGCAAGGCGGAGCTGAGCACATCATCGGGACTATCGAGCAGATAGACGCCGCATTCGCTGAAGCGCTTGAGATTCTCGGGCTTGAAGATCACCTCCCAGCTATCCAGCGCACGGCCCTGGAAAACCTGCCGGGCCTTTTGCACATTGTAGGCGACGCCCGTAGCGTACCACATGTAATTGACCGCATATTGATTGCCCGGATCATAGGCCGCCATGCGCGCCATGACCTCGGGCGAAAGCCCTTTGGTATTGGGCAGTTTCGCGCGGTCGAGCTTCTGATAGACGCCCGCCTGGATCTGCCTTTGCATGAAGGGCGCGGAGGGCACGACCACATCATATCCGGTCTTGCCCGCCAGCAGTTTCGTCTCCAGCGTCTCGTTGGAATCATAGGTGTCGTAGACGACGCGGATGCCGGTTTCCTTCGTGAAGTCGCCCAGCACTTTCGGGTCGATGTAGTCGGACCAGTTATAGACATTCACCACGCGCTCCTGCGCGAGGGCGGCGCCTGCGAAACAAACGGAAACAAAAGCGAGAAACAGCTTGCGCATCATGCAGCCCCTTTTCTGAGATCGGCGACGGCGTGTTCCAGACGCTCCAGCCCCGCATCGAGGGTCGCGTCATTCTTGGCGAAACAGAAGCGCACGACCGTGCGCACGTGATCCTGAGCATAAAAGGCGGAAACGGGAATGGCTGCAACCCCGTAGCGCTCCACCAATTGCGTGCAGAAAGCCACGTCGTCGTCGAGGCCCAAAGCGCCGATGTCGACATTGACGAAATAGGTGCCCTGACTGGGGATCACCGGAAAGCCGCGTGCGATAAGCCCCTCGCAAAAGCGATCCCGGCTTCGCTGGAAACTGGCGCGCATGGTGGTGAAATAGTCTTCGGACTTGCCCAGCCCATAGGCCACCGCGACCTGCAGGTTCGGCGGCGTTGTGAAGGTGAGGAACTGATGCGATTTGGCGATGACTTTCATCAAGGCAGGCGCCGCCGCCACGAGACCCACCTTCCATCCCGTGAGGGAGAAGATCTTGCCCGCGCTGCCGATCTTGATGGTGCGCTCGCGCATGGTGGGGATCTCCATCATCGACACATGGCGGCGCCCGTCGAAGATCACATGTTCCCAGACCTCGTCGCAGATGGCGATGACGTCAAAGCGCGCGCAATAGCGCGCCAGCAATTCGATCTGTTCGCGTGCATAGACGATGCCGCTGGGGTTGAGGGGATTGTTGAAGATCACCGCGCGGGTGCGGGGCGAGAAGACCGCCGCCAGATCCGCCTCGCTGAAGGTCCAGTGGGGCGGCTGCAGGGCCACCAGACGGGGCACGCCGCCCGCCCGCAGCACCAGCGGCAGATAGGCGTCATAGGTCGGCTGGAACAGCACCACCTCGTCGCCGGGCTCGATGGCGCCGAAAATGGCGCACGCCAGCGCCTCGGTGGCGCCAGAGGTGACCATGACCTCGTTCACGGGGTCCAGCTCCAGCCCCTGGAAGCGCCTGTAATGGTCGGCTATGGCCTGCCGCAGCTCGGGGATGCCCATCATGGAGGGATATTGATTATAGCCGTCCAGCACCGCCTCAGCGGCGATGCGGCGTACATCCTGCGGGCCGGGATCGTCCGGGAAGCCCTGACCCAGATTGATCGCCTGCTTCTCGCGGGCGAGGGAAGACATGACCTCGAAGATGGTGGTGGGCAGGGCGGAGAAGATCTTGTTCATGGGTTGCGCCTGGGAGGATGCGACGGCTCACCGCCCAGACTAGCAAGACGAAAGGCCCATGTCGCCTCGCAAGCGCGTGCTTGGCGCAGGGGCGTGGATGACGGTAAAAGGGGAGCGTTCCCGCCATCTGGACCCGCCCCATGCCCTACGACGCCTCGGCCCGAAGCTTCGACTATATCGTGATCGGCGCGGGGTCGGCGGGCTGCGTGCTCACCAATCGCCTCACGGCGGATTCCCGCAACCGCGTCCTGGTGCTGGAGGCCGGTGGCAAGGACGACTGGATCTGGTTCCACATTCCCGTGGGCTATCTCTTCGCCATCGGCAATCCCCGGGCGGACTGGATGTTCAGGACGCAAGGCGAGGCGGGCCTCAACGGGCGGGCGCTGGCCTATCCCCGCGGGCGGGTGGTGGGCGGCTGCTCGGCCATCAACGCCATGATCTACATGCGCGGCCAGGCCGCCGATTACGACGGCTGGCGCCAGCTCGGCCTTGGGGGTTGGGGCTGGGAGGATGTGCTGCCGCTCTTCAAGAGCCATGAGGATCATTTCGGCGGCGCCAGCGCCCTGCATGGGGCGGGCGGCGAATGGCGCATCGAGGAGCCACGCATGCGCTGGCCCATTCTCGACGCGGTGCGCGATGCGGCGGGCGAAATCGGCATCCCGAGGGTCGAGGATTTCAACACCGGCGACAACGAGGGCGCCTCCTATTTCCAGCTCAACCAGAAACGCGGACGGCGCTGGAGCGCGGCGCGGGGCTTTCTGCATCCCATCCTGGAGCGGGACAATCTGAGCATCGAGATCGGCGTCCATGTGGAGCGGTTGATCATCGAGGAGGGCCGTGCGGTGGGCGTGGTCTACACGCAGCATGGGGACCGCCGGGAAGCCCGCTGCACGGGCGAGGTGATCCTGAGCGCAGGCGCGGTGGGCACGCCCCAATTGCTGGAGCTCTCAGGCATCGGCGATGGCGAACGCCTGTCGAAGCTGGGCGTCGATGTTGCGCAGCATTTGCCCGGCGTGGGCGAGAATTTGCAGGACCATCTGCAGATCCGCCCGATATACAAGGTCTCCAACACCCGCACCATGAATGTGGAATATCAATCCCTGCTCAAGCGCATGAAGATGGGGATCGACTACGCCCTGTTCCGGCGCGGACCCCTCACCATGGCGCCCTCGCAGCTCGGCCTCTTCACCCGTTCGAGCCCCGACTACGCCACGGCCAATCTGCAATTCCACATCCAGCCCCTCTCCCTCGACAAGTTCGGCGAGCCCATGCACAGCTTCGGCGCGATCACGCTCAGCGTCTGCAATCTGCGCCCGGCGAGCCGGGGCTCGATCCATGCGACTTCGCCGGACGCAAGGGAGCATCCCGCCATCCAGCCCAACTACCTCTCGGCGGATGAGGACCAGCGGGTGGCGGTCGATGCGCTGAAGGTCGCCCGCAGGCTCTGCGAGGCCCGGGCGCTGGCGCCCTTCGCGCCGGAGGAGTTCCGACCCGGCATGCATGTGACCTCGGACGAGGATCTCTTGCGCGCGGCGGGGGATCTGGGCACCACCATCTTCCATCCCGTGGGCACGGCGAAGATGGGCGTGGATGACGATCCCATGGCCGTGGTGAACGAGCGGTTGCAGGTGCGGGGTATCGCGGGCCTGCGCATCGCCGACGCCTCGGTCATGCCGCGCATCACCTCCGGCAACACCAATTCCCCCACCATGATGATCGCGGAAAAGGCCGCGCAGATGATCCTGGCCGATGCGCGCGCCAGAGGCTGAGCTGAAGGCCGATGGCCGCCAGTCGCCGACCGCTCTGGCGGTCGCGCGGGGGGTGCGGCGGCTGCTGCGCTCCCTGGGCTATTCCACCCTGCCCGAAATGGCGCTGCCCAGCGGACGGCGCGCCGATCTGGTGGCGGTGAGCGGAGAGTCCTCGATCCATATCATCGAGATCAAATCCTGCGTGGCGGATTTTCGCGCAGATCAGAAATGGCCGGACTATCGCGCCCATTGCGACCGGCTTTATTTCGCGATCCCTCAGGACATGCCGCAGGAACTGCTACCGCTGGACGCCGGCCTCATCGTGGCCGACGCCTATGGGGCCATGGTGCTGCGCGAGGCCCCCGAGCACCGCCTCGCCCCCGCCACAAGGCGCACCATGCTGCTGCGCTTCGCCCAGACGGGCGCGGACCGGCTGCATGATCTGGCCGACCCCGAGAGGGATTAGCGCGGCGCGCGTTTGGCCAAAATTCTTTGCAACGTGCGGCGGTGCATGTTGAGGCGGCGCGCGGTCTCCGAGACATTGCGGTCGCACAGTTCATAGATGCGCTGGATATGCTCCCAGCGGACCCGGTCCGCCGACATGGGATTTTCCGGCAGTTCCGCCTTGTCGTGCCGGGTCGCCATGAGCGCATGATAGATTTCATCGGCGTCGGCGGGCTTGGCGAGATAATCGAAAGCGCCCAGCTTCACCGCCGTCACGGCCGTGACGATATTGCCATAGCCCGTGAGGATGATGCCGCGCGCCTCGGGCCGCCGCGCCTTCAATTGGGAGATCACATCGAGGCCGTTGCCATCCTGCAGGCGCATGTCGATGATGGCGAAGGCGGGCGGCTGGACCGCGATGGCGGCCAGGCCCTCGGCCACTGACCCGGCGCTCACCACCGTGAAGCCCCGCGCCTCCATGGCCCGGCTGAGGCGGGTGAGGAAGGGCTTGTCATCATCAACGACCAGCAGGCTGCGGTCGTCGCCCATGGCCAGACCCAAAGCTCCGGCGTCCTGGCTGGCCATGCCGGCGAGCGGGTCGATTGGCGGAGCTGAACTTTTCATGCCGTCCTCACAAACGAATCCATGGGCGCGCTCAAGCTGGACCCCTTCCCTTCATACTGAAAGGAAGGGGTTCCAGATTTTTGTTTTTACGCGTTTTCTTGACGCGAACCGGTGTCCGCTTCGCTTGAAAACGCTATAGCTCTACCTTACGCGGCTTGCGTTCGAAAGAGGCGCGTGGCCAGGTGACTTCCACCCTCGCCCCATGTTCGGGCGCAGGCGCGTTGCCGGTCGTTACGGAAGCGCCGGAACGTTCCAGCAGGGTCTTGGCGATGAAGAGGCCCAGACCAAGGCCCGACCCCTCCTCCACCTTCGCCCGCCGCAGGCCGCGGGAGGTGATGTAAGGCTCCCCCAGCCTTTCAAGTACGTCTGGCGAGAAGCCTGGACCATCATCAGCTATGCCAATCGTCACAAAGGCTTCCGACCAGCGCAGGCTGATGCGCACTTCGGACATGGCGAAATCGATGGCGTTCTCGACCAGATTGCCCAGACCATAGAGCATGCCGGGGTTTCGGCGGCACACGGGCTCGGGTCCCTTGCCGTCGCTGGAAATGCTGAGCACCATGCCGAAGTCCCTTTGCGGGCCCACCACATCTTCCACCAGATGCAGGATGGTCAGCTCGTCCAGCATGCCCGGGCCCTCATTGCCGAGGGAGGCGATCTTGGACAGGATGGTGCGGCAGCGGGCGACCTCCTGGGCGAGCAGGCCGATATCTTCGGCCATGGCGTCGCCGGGCTTCACGATCTTGCCCAGTTCCTTGACGACCAGGGTGATGGTGGCCAGCGGCGTGCCAAGCTCATGGGCGGCGGCGGCGGCCAGGCCATCGAGCTGGGTCAGGTGCTGCTCGCGCGCCAGCACCAGCTCGGTGGCGGCGAGCGCGTCGGACAATTGCCGCGCCTCCTCCGAAACCCGCGAGGCGTAGACCGCGATAAAGCCCGCGCCCAGCACCAACGCCATCCAGATGCCGGACACATAGAGAAACGGCAAATCCAGCGGCTGCCCGGCATGCCAGGGCAGGGGAAAGTGCTGAAAGGCCAGAAGGGTCGCCGCCCCCACCATCAGCACCACAAGCCAGAGGGTGCCCTGCCAGGCCAGCGACATGGCCGAGATCATGATCGGCGCCAGAAACAGGCTGGCGAAGGGGTTGGAGAGGCCCCCGGTGAAATAGAGAAGGCCCGACAACTGCAGAATATCATAGGCCAGCAGCGCAAAGGCCGGGGGATCGCGCAACCGCTGGCTGAGAGGGAACTTAAGCCGCAATCCGACATTCAGGCCGGCGGAGGCCGCAATGACCAGAAAACAAAGGATGATCGGCAGATCAAAGCCCAGCAGGAAGGAGGTTGTAAGGACCGCCACAGATTGGCCCGCGATGGCCAGCCAGCGCAGCCGCACGAGCGTGTCGAGGCGCAGGCGCCGCGCGTGGCGGCCCAGATCCACGTCCGCAAGATCCACATCCGACGATAATTGCATCCGACCACAGACTTAAGTTCAGTACAGCTGACCTGTGATGGGCCAAGAGAAAGATTGATTCAAGGCGCCGACTATGTTGCAAGAAGAATAACGATTGCGTGATTAGGCTCACCCGCCCCCGAAACCCGGTGATCGCATGAACCGTATGCCCTACCAATTCTACGAAATGGCTCACCTTGCGGTGGCGCCGGCGCGCGCCATGTCGGACGCCGCGCGCTACTTCCTGAAGAACCCGCTCAATCCCCTCACCCATACGGTCTGGGGCCGCAACATGGCGGCATCGGCCGAACTGTTCGAGCGGCTCACGCGCCGCTATGGCAAGCCAAGCTTCGACCTGCCCCAGACGAAGATCGACGGCGTGCCCGTCGACATCGTGGAAGAGATCGTCTGGCTGAAGCCCTTCTGCCGAGTCATCCATTTCAAGCGCCTGACCAATCGCCAGGATCCGCGCCTGTTGATCGTGGCGCCCCTGTCGGGCCACTACGCCACGCTGTTGCGCGGCACGGTGGAGGCCTTTCTGCCCCATTTCGACGTCTATATCACCGACTGGACCGACGCCCGTCTGGCGCCGCTGGCGGCGGGTCCCTTCAACCTCGACGATTACATCGATTATCTCATCGAGATCATGCAGTTCCTTGGTGCGGATGCGCCGGGCGCGGGTCTCCATACGCTGGGCGTATGCCAGCCATCGGTGCCCCTCATCGCCGCCGCCGCCATCATGGAAGGGCGCAGGGACCCCATGAGCCCCGCATCCATGACCCTCATGGGCGGGCCCATCGACACGCGCCGCAGTCCCACCGCCGTCAACAAGATGGCGCAAAAGCGCGGCTCGGCCTGGTTCAAGCAGAACTGCATCCACACCGTTCCCTTCCCCTATCCGGGCGTGGGGCGGCAGGTCTATCCGGGCTTCCTGCAGCTGTCGGGATTCATGGCGATGAATATGGATCGGCATGTGAACGCCCATCTCGACATGTTCAATCATCTCGTCGATGGCGATGGCGATTCCGCTGAAAAGCATCGCGATTTCTATGATGAATACATGGCCGTCATGGATCTCGACGCCGCCTATTATCTGCAAACCATCGACGCTGTTTTCGTCGATCACGCCCTACCCAAGGGGAAGATGAAACATCGCGACGAACTGATCGATCTCAAGGCGATCACCCGCTGCGGGCTCATGACCGTCGAGGGTGAAAAAGACGATATATCAGGCGTCGGCCAGACCCATGCGGCCCATGACCTTTGCGTGAACATCCCCGAATCCCGCAAGCAACATTATCTGCAGATGGGCGTAGGTCATTATGGCGTCTTCAACGGCTCGCGCTTCCGTTCCGAGATCGCGCCACGCATCGGCCGATTCATTGAATCCATCGACGCGCAATCGGGCAAGCGCAAAAACACGGTCGTAAGACTGGCGACCAGCGCATGAGTTGACGAGTGTAGCTTGTCTGCACTGGCGACTCAGCGCGAAGGCTCCTAGTTTGGCGCCATGCTGAGTCTCTTCAAACGGACGCCGCCAGCGCGCGATCCCGTCCAGTTCAACGTCTCGCACGCGGGCGACTCCTACACGATCGCCCTCAAGCGCGTGGCCGGCGCCACGCGCTTCACCATTCGCGTGCGCTCGGCGACGCGCGACGTGGTGCTCACAATGCCGGTGCGCGGATCACTCACGGCGGCGCGCGATTTCGCGGAACGTCATGCGGCCTGGATCGGCGCACGCATGCGCCGCCTGCCCAAACCCATTCCCTTCGAACCCGATGCGACCGTGCCCTTCGAGGGCGTTCCCCATCGCGTGCTGCATCAACCGCTCGCGCGCGGAACCGTATGGCTCGGCATGACGCCAGACAGCAACCCGGCGATCTGCGTGGCGGGGGATGCGCGCCATGTGCAACGGCGCGTGAGCGACTTTCTCAAGCGCGAAGCACGCAAGCGTCTGGAAGACTCCGTGCGCCGCTATTGCGCGAAGATCGATGTGAAGGCGCGCGATGTGACCCTGCGCGACACCACCAGTCGCTGGGGCTCTTGCTCGGCCACAGGCGGATTGAATTTTTCCTGGCGCCTCATCATGGCGCCGCCCCATGTGCTCGATTATCTCGCGGCCCATGAGGTGGCCCATCTCGTTCATATGAATCATTCCGACGAATTCTGGGCGCTGACCCACAAGCTCTCGAAAGACACCGACAGCGCGGAGGCCTGGTTGAAGGCCCATGGCGCCTCGCTGCATCGCTATGGCGCGCGCAGCGCCAGCGAAGACTGATCAGACCAAAATATCAGTCCGCACGAAGGTCAGGTAGGACGTGGTGCGTCCCTCGCGGATCGCCTTTTCTTCATAGCGGGTGCGGGTGAAGCCCGGCCATGGCGTGACCCAGTCCTGCGCGCGCTCGGCGCTCCAGGTGAAGAAGGGCGAGGGCAGCACGCGGGCCAGGGTCCAGCCCGTATAGTCATCGATATCGGAGGCGAAGCGGAACACGCCGCCCGGGCGCAGCAGGCGCGCGAACTCGCGCACCGAATGGTCCGAGACAAACCGGCGCTTGCGCTGGCGGCGCTTGGGCCAGGGATCGGGATAGAGGAGATTGAGGCGCCCAAGGCACCCCGCCGGCAGCGCGTGCAGCGCATCGAAGGCGTCGCCCGCATGCAGGCGCACATTTTTCAGGCTATCGGTCTCGATGGCCGTGAGCATCTTGGCCACGCCATTGATAAAGGGCTCGCAACCGATGAAGCCGACATGCGGATTGTCCCGCGCATCGACCGCCAGATGCTCGCCCCCGCCAAAGCCGATCTCCATCCACAGATCCGCCATGGGCTGGGGAAACAGCGCGGCGGGATCGATGGGCTGGCTCATGTCCAGCTTGATGCGCGGCAGCAGGGTCTCGCACAGATCGCTCTGATGGGCGCGCAGCTTCTTGCCCTTGCGACGGCCATGGAGGCCGGGGCGCGTGTCGAAATCCTCGAAGCCGGGAGCGGGGGTGTCGATCATGGACCCATCAATAAAAAGCGCCGGACGAATCCGGCGCGATTGTTGTTGTCAGCTAAGAGCCGGGCTCAGGAGAAGTGGGACTTCAACTGGGCCGCGAGATCCGTCTTCTCCCAGGAGAAGCCGCCCTGCGCATCGGGCTCGCGGCCGAAATGGCCGAAGGATGAAGTGCGGGCGTAGATGGGCTTGTTCATCTGCAGATGCTCGCGGATGCCGCGCGGCGTGAGGTTCATGACCTCCATGAGCACCTTCTCGAGCTTGTCCGTGTCCACGTGGCCGGTGTCGTGCAGATCGGCGTAGATCGACAGGGGCTTGGCCACGCCGATGGCGTAGGCGAGCTGCAGGGTGCAACGGTCGGCCAGACCAGCGGCCACCACGTTCTTGGCCAGATAGCGCGCCGCATAGGCTGCCGAACGGTCGACCTTGGTGGGATCCTTGCCGGAGAAGGCGCCGCCGCCGTGAGGAGCCGCGCCGCCGTAGGTATCCACGATGATCTTGCGGCCGGTGAGGCCGCAATCGCCATCGGGGCCGCCGATGTAGAACTTGCCGGTGGGATTGATGTGCCAGACCGTATCGTTGCTGATCCAGCCATCGGGCAGGGCCTTGCGGACATAGGGCTCGACCAGATCGCGCACCTGGGCGGAGGTCAGGTCCTCGATCAGATGCTGGTGGGACACCACGATCTGGGTCACGCCGACGGGCTTGCCGTCTTCGTAGCGCACGGTCACCTGGCTCTTGGAATCGGGGCCGAGGGCCTTTTCCGTGCCCGCATGACGGGCCTCGGAGATGAGGCGCAGGATCTTGTGGGCGTAATGGATGGGGGCTGGCATCAGCTCCGGGGTCTCCCGGCAGGCATAGCCGAACATGATGCCCTGATCGCCCGCGCCTTCGTCCTTGTTGCCTGCGGCGTCAACGCCCTGGGCGATGTCGGCGGACTGGGAGTGCAGCAGCACCTCGATCTTGGCATGCTCCCAGTGGAAGCCTTCCTGCTCGTAGCCGATGTCGCGGATCGCCTTGCGGGCGGTCTGGATGATCGTGTCTTCCTCGATGCGCGGGCCACGCACTTCGCCCGCGATGACGACGCGGTTGGTCGTTGCGAGGGTCTCGCAGGCGACGCGGATCTGGTAGGGGTCGAGGCCAGCGGCGGCGCCTTCCCGGAAGAAGAGGTCCACGACTTCATCGGAAATCCGGTCGCAAACCTTGTCGGGATGGCCTTCGGAGACCGATTCACTGGTGAAAAGATAGCTTTTACGGGCCACGCACGCCTCCGGTGGAAATCTGGCCGCATCGAGCGTGTTTGCGCGCCCTGAGCGGTCTTCAACGAGCTTTAAGCGAGGAACTTCTTTACAGACCGCGTTCGTTTGGTCAAGCCGAACGGGCTATTTCGTTCTATATAGCGAACGGTTCAGGCAGGATCGTCAGATTCGCTGGCGGCGATGGCGACCACCAGATCCACCAGGCGGCGGCGCACCTTGGGATCCTTGATGCCGGCGAACGCCTTGTTCAGTTGAAGCCCTTCAACCGTGGAGAGGAACTTCACGACGAACTCAGCCGAACCGCTTTCTTCAAAACCGCCCGCCGCCACGCCGCCTGTCGTCGGCGCGTCCTGGAAGAAGAAGGAGGGCGGAGCCTCGAGAACCTTGGCTATATCCTGCAGGCGCCCGGCGCCGATGCGGTTCGTGCCCTTTTCGTATTTCTGCACCTGCTGGAAGGTGACGCCGAGCGCTTCGCCGAGCTTCTCCTGGCTGAGGCCCAGCAGCATGCGACGCATCCTGACACGGCTGCCCACATGGATGTCGATGGGATTTGGAGATTTCGGCACACATAACTCGCAATCCGGGGGACCTGTCGAATTTCCCCCTGTATTCGAAACCTATTGTGTGGTCGTCGCGATCAATTGCCAATCGGTCAACCAGCTATCTGGGTAAGAGTGAACAGGCTATTCCTTTTCGTCAAGCCGCAACCCCTTAAAATCATTTAGATGAATAGGTAAACTAAGATCAGTGGAGACTGCAAGAGATCATCTGACACCAAATCCTGACCCCTCATGGCGTCGGCCTGCGCCAGACCAGGGATCCGACGAGACATAATAGCAATAAAAGGAAAGGCCCGAGCAGGGGATTTGCGGCGAAGACCGTGGTGGGGGCCGGGCGCGGGAGGGGGCTGTCGATCACCCCTTCGACCCCCAGGGGTAGCTTGTGGAGTATGCGACCATAGCCATCCACGACCGCCGAGAGGCCCGTATTGGCGGCGCGCACCAGGGGCAAGCCCTCCTCGATCGCGCGCAGGCGCGCCTGGGAAAAATGCTGATGGGGGCCAGTGGTCAGCCCGAACCAGCCATCATTGGTGACATTGAGCAGCAAGCCCGGACGTTCGCCCGAGGCCTCGGCCGGGACCGTCTCGCCAGGGAAAATGGCCTCATAGCACACCAGGGCGGCGGCGGGCGGCAGGCCCGGAGCCTCGAACAGCCTGCGGCGGGCGCCCGGTTCGAAACCACCGGGAATATGGACGAAATGGCGCAGGCCGAAGGACTCCAGAAAACCGCTGAAGGGGAGATATTCGCCGAAAGGCACCAGATGGGTCTTGTCATAGCTGGCGACGATTTCGCCGCCATTGGCCAGGGCCTGAATGGAATTGTAGTAGAGCGTATTGGATTCGCCGGGCAAACGAGCGCCACGCACCGTCTCGCCCATCCGCGCGGCGCCTGTAATCAGCACGGTTCCGCGACCCAGAACCCCCCCGATCCGCGCCAGCGCGCCCGCGTCCCGCGACAGGATGAAGGGAAAGGCGGATTCCGGCCAGATCAGATGAGTGGCGTCGGAGATGCCGGAGGTCTGGGGCGACGTCGCGCGGTCGGACAGGGCCAGATAGCGGTCGAGGATCTGATCCTTGAAGTCGGGGCGGAATTTATCGTCCTGGGGCAAATTGGGCTGCATGATGCGCAGCCGAACGCCCGGCGCCATGTCGCTGGGCGCGCTCCACAGGCGCAAGGCCCCGCCCGCGCCCATGGCGCCGAGCAGGCCCAGCCCCATAAGGACCGGCGCGAGTGCTCGCGCGTTTCTCGCCTGGCCGCGATAGCCATCGGCAAGGCAAGCGGGGGAGGCGAAGATCAGCGCCGCCAGAACATTCAGTCCATAGAGCCCCACGAGCGCGGCCGGTTGGGCGAGAATCCCGTTGCCCCCCAAAGCCATACCGAAGGAATTCCATGGAAAGCCGGTCGCCACGACGCCGCGCAGCCACTCGCTCGCCCCGAGGCCAAAGGCCAGCGCCATGATCCGGCCAGGACCAGCGCTCCACAAGAGCCGCGCCAGACCAAAACCCAGCCCCGTGAAGAGGGCGAGCAGGGCGGGCAGGCCCAGAACCGCGAAAGGCATGGCCCAGGCGAATTGATCCGGCTCCACCAGAAAGGCGGCGCCCAGCCACCAAAGGCCCGCGACAAAGAAGCCGAAGCCCAGCCACCAGCCGTCCCGCGCCGCCTCCAGCGCCGAGCGCAGCAGGGCGGCGTTGCGCCAGCCCCGCGCCTTGAAGGCTTGCGAAGAGCCATCAACGAGCCAGACGGCCGTGACCATGGGAACGAACAGGGCGGGGAACAGATCGAAAGGCGCCATGGCCAGCGCGCCCACGGCGCCTGCTGCCAAAGCGATGCAGCGCCTGCGCCAGCCAAAGGACAATATGATGAGGTCAGCAAGAACCATCTTGAATCGTCTCGTCAATCAATGCCGGGCCGCCGAAGAGGCGCCCCGCGATCAAACATCATTCGCAGGGCCGGCGACCGATTTGCGGATACGAATCTTCTTCACCCGGCGCGGGTCGGCGTCGAGCACTTCGCATTCGAGCGCCTCGCCCAACTGGATGATCTCGCCGCGCGCAGGCACATGCCCGGCAAGGGCCGAGACAAGACCTGCGATCGTATCGACCTCCTCCAGATCCACAAGCGTGTCCATGGGGGCGTCCACCGCCTGAGCGACGGAATCAAGACTGGCGCGGGCGTCCACGATGAAGCTGCCATCCGCCGCCGCCTCGATCTGCGGCGCCTCATCAAGATCATGCTCGTCCTCGATGTCGCCCACGATGGTCTCGACGATATCCTCGATGGAGACGAGACCATCGGTGCCGCCATATTCGTCAATAACCAGAGCTATATGGGTACGCATCGCCTGCATCTTCACGAGCAGGTCGAGGGCTGGCATGGAGGGCGGGGCGAAGAGCACCGGACGCAGAATGCGCGCAAGCGACAGGGGCGTGGTGAGATCGACGCCATTCAGACCCGAAAGTTTCGCCGATTCCGGCGCCCCCGCAGGGTCCGCCACCTTGGCGAGAAAATCCAGGAAATCACGGATATGCACCATGCCCCGGGGATCATCGAGCGTGTCCCCATAGACGGGAATGCGCGAGTGCCCCGCCGTGCGGAAGATCGAGAGCACTTCGCCCAGGGTCGCGTCGGCGCGCACGCTGATGATATCCGCGCGCGGCACCATCACATCGGCCACGCGCAACTCGTGCAGGGACAGGACATTCTTGAGAATCAGCCGTTCCTGCGGCGTGAAATCGTCTGAAGTGGCGGCGTCCTCCAGCGCATCTTCGATATCCTCGCGCACCGAGGCGCCCTGCAAACCAAACAAGGCCCGCAATCGATCAAAGAGCCCGGGCTTGTCGGCGCCCGTTGCGTTGGGTGTGTCGGAACTGCTCATCGGTCCGTCAAGTCCATATCAAGCATCGCATAGGGATCGGCCACGCCAAGGGCGCTGAGGATGCTGATCTCCAGCCCCTCCATCTCCTCCGCTTCTGCGTCAGTTTCATGATCATAGCCCAGCAGATGCAGGAAGCCGTGCGCCACCATATGCATATAGTGGTCGCGGAAGGTCTTGCCCTCGTCCAGCGCTTCCCGCGCAACGGTTTCATAGGCGATGGCGATGTCGCCCACGGCCGGAGACTTCGCCAGCATGATGCGCGGCGCAGCGGGGAAGGACAGCACATTGGTAGGCTTGTCGAGACCGCGCCACTCGCGATTGATGTCGCGGATGCGCGCGTCGTCGCAGAGCAGCAGGCTGACCTCGGCCCCTTTCGCCAGCTTGATCTTCGTGGCGGCGACCGCCCCGGCGATCACCTCGCGGGCGAGGGCCTCGAAACCCTCATGCTGGTTCCAGGACTCGCATTCCACCAGCGTGGATAACAGAGGGTTCATGGCCGCGCCGCCGCCGCCTCTCGTCCGGGCGCCTCATAGGCGTCGACGATGCGGCGCACCAGATCATGGCGCACCACATCGGCGGCGCGGAAGCGCACATGGCCGATGCCTTCGAGTTCGCTCAAAAGGCCAATGGCCTCGCTGAGGCCGGACTTCTGCCCGGGGGGCAGATCGGTCTGGGTGGGATCGCCCGTGATGATCATGCGCGAGCCCTCGCCAAGGCGGGTCAGGAACATCTTCATCTGCATGGAGGTGGCGTTCTGCGCCTCGTCCAACAAGACGCAGGAGCCCGTAAGCGTGCGCCCGCGCATGAAGGCGAGCGGCGCCACTTCGATCATGCCGGTCTGCATGCCCCGCTCCACCGTGCGGCCATCCATGAAATCATAGAGCGCGTCATAGATGGGCCGCAGATAGGGGTCGACCTTCTCGCGCATGTCGCCGGGCAGGAAGCCGAGCCGCTCGCCCGCCTCCACCGCAGGGCGCGACAGAATGAGCCGCTCCACCACGCCCTGTTCGAGCAGCGACACCGCATGGCCCACCGCCAGCCAGGTCTTGCCCGTGCCCGCCGGGCCCTCGGCGAAGACCAGTTCATGCTTCTTGAGCAGGCGCAGATAGAGATCCTGCGCCGCGTTGCGCGCGCGCACCATGCCGCGCTTGCGGGTGCCCACATGTTCGAAGACGCCGCGCGGCGCCTCCACAGCCTTGTCCTTGGGAAAGAGCGTGCCCTGCAGCGCGCCTTCCTGGATGGCGCCGTCCACATCGCCCAGCGTGATGGCCTGCCCATGCCGCACGCGCTCATAAAGGATTTCGAACACCCGCCGCGCCTGTTCGCAGGCCTCGGGCGCGCCCTTGATGATGACGTGATTGCCATTGGCCACCGCTGAGACTTCAAGCCTTCGCTCGATCTTGGCGATGTTCTGGTCATAGAGGCCAAAGACAAGCGAGGCGGAGCGATTGTCCTCGAAGGCGAGGGTGATCTCGCTGGAGTCGGCGTTGCGCTCGATGCGCGCCCTTGGCGGCGCCGTTTCACTTCGGACGGGGATTGTCTGCCTCAATGACTGGCCTCCGTGAGAGAATCACCCAAACGCCCATAAAGGGAGTTCACGCCCACTTCGATGATACGCACCCGCGCGATCTGGCCAATGAGTTCCTGCGGTCCATCCACATGCACCGCATGGAGCCATGGGGTCTTGCCGCCGATCTGGCCGGGGCGACGGCCCGGCTTTTCGAAGAGCACATCCACGCTCTGGCCGAGCATGGCCTTGTTGAAGGCGTCGCGCTGGCCATCGACCAGCGCCTTGAGGCGCGCAAGGCGCTCGGCCTTCACTTCCTCGGGCGCATGTTCGTCCATGGTCGAGGCGGGCGTGCCCGGACGCGCGGAATATTTGAAGAAATAGGCGCTGGCGAATGTGACCTCTTCGATAAGGCGCAAGGTGTCCTGAAAATCCGCTTCGGTCTCGCCGGGAAAGCCAACGATGAAATCGGACGACAGGGCCATATCGGGCCGCGCGGCGCGGATGCGCTCGATCTGGCGCAGATAGTCGGCGACGCTGTGCTTGCGGTTCATCAAGGCCAATATGCGATCCGAACCGGACTGCACCGGCAGATGCAGGAAAGGCATGAACTGGGGGAGATCGCGGTGGGCGGCGAGGAGATCGTCGCTCATGTCATTGGGATGGCTGGTCGTATAGCGGATGCGCGCGATGCCCGGGACCTCCGCGATCCGTTCCGCCAGACGCGCCAGCGACCAGGCGCCGCCCTTGGGACCTTCGCCGTGATAGGCGTTGACGTTCTGGCCCAGCAGAGTCACCTCGCGCACGCCGGAGGCCGCCAGCCGTTCCACTTCCTGAATGATCTGATGCACGGGGCGCGAGACCTCGGCGCCGCGCGTATAAGGCACCACACAGAAGGTGCAGAACTTGTCGCAGCCTTCCTGCACGGTAACGAAGGCGCTGAGCCCGCGCGTGCGAATCTTCTCAGGGGTCGGATCGGCGAGATGGTCGAATTTGTCCTCGACGGGAAATTCGGTGTCGACCACGCCCGCGCCATTGTCCGTCCGGCGCAGCAGGTCCGGCAAGCGATGGTAGTTCTGCGGACCCACCACCAGATCGACGGCGGGCTGGCGGCGCAGGATCTCCGCACCCTCGGCCTGGGCGACGCAACCGGCCACGGCGATTTTCGTCTCGACGCCGCGCGCCGCCCGCTCCTGCTTGAGCAGGCGGATCTTGCCAAGCTCCGAAAAAACCTTCTCGGATGCGTGTTCGCGGATATGGCAGGTGTTGAGCACGATGAGGTCGGCGCTCTCCATCACCGCCGTCTCCTCATAGCCTTCCTTGGCGAGCACATCGGTCATGCGCGTGGCGTCATAGACATTCATCTGACAGCCGTAGGACTTCACAAACACCTTGCGCTTGCGATCATCCACCTGCGAGGAGGCGTCACCCTGAGATTGCAAAATCCGAACCCTTGCCGTCGCTGATGAGGAAACTGTTAACCATCCTAGCAGACTTTCGCCCGCGACACAGGCCCGCTTGTCACGCCGCCACGCGGCGCAGGATGAGCGCCGTGGCGGCTGGCTGCCCCGGTTTGGCGTAATAGGCCTTGCGCTCGCCCACCTGGCTGAAGCCCAGCTTCGCGTAAAGCGCGAGCGCTGCTGCGTTTCCCGCCTCCACCTCGAGAAAGACCTCCGTGACCCCCAGGGCCTCCAGAGCGTCAAGCTGCGCCGCGAGCAGGATGCGGCCGAGGCCTCGGCCCTGCCGGGCCGAATCCACCACGATGGTCAGAATTTCCGCCTCCTGACCCGCATGGCGGGCCAGCGAAAAGCCGAGAACGGCGGATTCGCGCGAATCAAGCGCCACATGGGCGAGAACCGAAGGCTCGGCGGCCAGGGCGGCGATCTCCTGCGCCGACCAGCCCCGATGAAAGGCGCCCGCATGGATCGCGGCGCAGGCCGCAGCGCGCGCGGGCGCGAAGAGCCGGATGACGGGATCGGCGGGGGGTCTGGGTCTGGAGAAGGGCCACATGGGGGCCTCAGGCGAAGCCGAAGCGGAAAGGGGAGGGTGGCTTCACATCGGGCGCCTTGATGTAGAGCGGGCGCGGCGGCGCCGCTGCCGGATCAGCGATCATGCCAAGCCGCGCCACATAGAGGATCGGCGTCGTCGCAATATCGCCCTCCACCTCGGCCGCTCGATGGCTGGACCAGGCGGCTATGGCGAGCAGGGGCGCGGCGGATCCGGTGATGCGCAGGGGCCCGGGCGGCAGCTTTTCGATGGCTTCGGCCAGAGGCAGCACCGTGGGCGCCATGAGGATCGCGCCCGTCTGCGAACAGGCCTGCACATAGACCTGGCCATGGCGGGCGTCGATGGCCGAGACGATCACGCCGGGCAGGGACGAGGCTGGCTTTTGCGCCGCAGATCTTGGCCCCAGCACCAGAGGCGCCGCGAAGGCCGCCAGGGTCGAAACCCCCACGACGGGAATATCGAGCGCCACGCCAAAGCCCCGCGCCGCCGAAATCGCCACGCGGATTCCCGTGAAGGACCCAGGCCCCACCGTCACCGCAATGCGGTCAAGCGAGGCGAAGCCCCCCTCCACCTGCGCCATGACGCGCTCGATCAGCGGCAGCAGGGCCTCCGCATGGCCACGCTCCATGGCGAGAGTTTCCATGACCAGAGGCTCCGTCGCCCCACTCTCCAGAACGCAGGCGCAGACGGCGGGAAGCGCGGTGTCGAGCGCCAGAATTCTCATCGGGTCAAACTGTCCTCTTGGAGCGTGACGCTCAGATCTGCTCCACCGCCTGCACTTCGGGCAGATAGTGGCGGAACATGTTCTGGATGCCGTGCTTCAGCGTGGCGGTGGAGGAGGGGCAGCCCGCGCAGGCGCCCTTCATGGCGAGATAAACCGTGCCATCGCGAAAGCCCCGGAAGGTGATGTCGCCGCCGTCCCCTGCCACCGCCGGCCGAATGCGCGCCTCCAGCAACTCCTTGATGGTCGCGACGGTCTCCTCATCGGCGGGATCGTAGAATTCGTCCGCCGTCTCGCCCTCTTCGGCGCCCTCGGCCAGCAGGGGGGCGCCGGAAGTGTAATGTTCCATGATCACGCCGAGGATGGCGGGCTTGAGATGCTGCCACTCGCCGTCGGCCTTGGTCACGGAGATGAATTCGGGGGCGAAGAAGACCCCGGTCACGCCCTCGATGGAAAACAGCGCCTGGGCCAGCGGCGAGCGGGCTGCGTCAGCCACGCTGCGCATGTCGAGGGTGCCGTCCTGCATGACGGAACGTCCGGGCAGGAACTTGAGGGTGGCGGGATTGGGCGTCGATTCGGTCTGGATGAACATCTGCGGCTCCTCGTCGCCCGGTTCAAGGCCGGGGGGGACCTGCAAGATATCATCCGTTCTGCG
>CANCSY010000017.1 GCA_947380915.1 Beijerinckiaceae bacterium | reverse complement strand
GGCAGCACGATCCAGAGCCATGTGCGGCGAATGGGGATAATGCCGAAATGACCCATGTCCGCATAGAGCGCCTCGCCGCCCGTGACCGCCAGAACAACCGCCCCAAGGGCCGCAAAGCCGATGACTGGATGGGCCGCCAGAAAGCCGAGACCATAGAGGGGATTGATGGCGCGCAGCACCTGCGGGTTTTGCACAATCGACATCAGCCCAAGCCCTGCAAGGGTCAGGAACCAGACGATCATGATCGGGCCGAAGAATTTGCCGATCGCCCCCGTGCCGAACCGCTGGATCGCGAAGAAGCCGGCGATCAGCACCATCGTGATCGGGATCACATAGGCCTCCAGCGACGGGGCCAGAATCTTCAATCCCTCGACCGCGCTCAAAACCGAGATGGCGGGGGTGATGATTGAGTCCCCGTAGAACATGGAGACGCCAAACAGGCCTGCGGCCAGAACCGCCCAATGGCCCTTCTTTGTTTTGACGAGGCCCAGCGCAATGGAGGTGAGGGCGATGGTGCCCCCCTCCCCGTTATTGTTGGCCTTGAGGATCACGAAGACATATTTGATGGTGACGACCATGATCAGCGACCAGATCATCAGCGACAGGATCGCGAAGATATTGGTCTCGCTGGGTCCGCCGATAGCCTCGATGGATTGCTTGAAGGCGTAGAGGGGGGAGGTTCCGATGTCGCCATAAACGACCCCCAGGGCGGCGACCATCAAGTTCGATGACGCAGAATGGTCCTGCCTGCTCTCGTGTTTCATCACCATCGCCCCGCAATGCTCAGTTCATGTCAGCGTGTATTGATTGGATAATCCATCGCTGCGTTTCAGCTTTCAGATTAGCGCGGCACCTAGCATATATTTGCAGGCAATACGAGCCTAAAGGTCGGGGGTTTCGACCGGCTGAAACGACAAACGCGTTTATTTATTCTGCTCCAGCAAAAGTAATGTTAATAATAAGATTATTTATAACTTAATTACGAATGTAATATAAAATTTGATTATTGAATGTTTCAGGGCCGATCACGGGCGGCGAAGCCCGCCACAGACAAGCCGTCAGGGCGGGGCCTGTCACGCCGCGGCCGCGCGCAGCCTCCAGATCCGCCCGGTCACCATGGTGCCGATGGCGAGGGTCGAGAAAGCGGCGGAGGCCCAGAACACCAGCTGGGGATGGCCACTGTCGAGCAACCAGCCATAGAGCGCCGGACCCAGCATCTGCCCGCCGGAATAGCCCATGGTGACGAAGCCGAACAGGGTGCCCACGCTCACATCCGTCGCCGCATGACGCACCGAGACGTCCCGCGAGGCGTTGACCAGTCCACGCATGGCTCCCGCAGCGCCGATGAGCACGACGACCAGCCAGAAGGGCGCAACGCCAAGGCCCGAGATCACGATCAGGGCGCCAGACGCCAGAAAACAGACGCAGAGCAGGAGTTCGGGATTCTTCGCGCGGTCGGCCAGCCAGCCGCCGGGCAGCACCGCCATCATGGCCAGCAGTTGATAGGCGGTGAGCGCGCTGGCGGCGACGGCGGCAGGGATCGCGTAAATATCCGTGAAGGCGACCACGGAGAAGTAGACCATGCCGGAATTGGCGGCCGAGGACAGGGCATAGAAGGCGAAGAGCAGCATGACCTTGGGGGAGGTGACGAGCTTCTTCCAGCTATCGCCTTCGCGCCCCTTGGTCTTGCCGCTATCCCCCAGCACGGAGGAGAGCGCCAGCATGATGACCGCCAGCAGGACGCCCACCCCGCCAATGGCGATAGTGGCCATGCGCCAGTCCATGGCGACCGCCAGCAAGACCATGATGGGCGGGGCGACCACAAAGCCCAGATTGCCCCCGAGCGCGTGCACGGACAGGGCGCGGCCCAACCGCTTCGTATCCACCCGCGCGTTCAGGATGGCGTAATCGGCCGGATGAAAGACGCTGGAGCCCACCCCGGCGAGCAGCATCAGACCCATCAACTGCCAATAGGTTGTGACGAACCCGACCAGCCCGATGGCGAGCGAATTCACGAACAGGCCCCCGATCAGCACCCGCCTGCCGCCATACCGCTGCACGAGAAACCCCATTGGGGTCTGCAACAGGCCCGTGGTGACCGACAGGGCGGTGACCGTCAGGCCAAGCTGGATATAGTCGACCCCGAGATCTTGCCGCAGTTGCGAGAAAAAGGGCGGCAGCACAAGCATGTAGAGATGGCTGAGGAGATGGGCGAAGGACACGAGGCCCACGACCTGAAACTCGCCGCGCAGATCTTCCTTCATCGTGATCGTCGTCATCTCTACAGCACCACCCATGCCCACTGCGTCAGGGAACGAAGCAGGAGCCACATCGCCAACGGGGCTCAATCTATTGCCTTTGCACAGATTCCGCCAACGGCTTTTCGGCCATGACCGACCCGATGCGAATTGCTTGCTTTATGTTCAAAAATGATGGAAATATGACGCCGTTAACCCTAGTTTCCGGCATCCATTAAAAGATTTTCCCATGCCCTATCCCCCTTCGCGCAATCAAGCGCAAGCCCGACAATTTCGCCTCGATGATTTCCCCGGCGAAGGCGCGCCCCCTGTGGACACTCCCTGCGATGTGCTCTGCGAGGACCATGTGGGCACCTATCGGCTGCCCTTTGCATGCGCCTGGGCGGGCGATCACTGGCGCAACGCCCAGACCGGCGACCCCTTGGAAGGCGAAGTCGTGGCCTGGCGGATCAAGAACCTCGCCGCCCGCCGCTAACCGCTTTTCTTCGAGGCGACATAGGGACGCCAGCCGCCGAAACGGGTGATCTCCTCGGCGCCGACCAACCCATAGGGTTCGCAGATGAAGCCCTTGACGCTGCTGCCGTCTTCCAGTGTCACATTGCCGATGCCCAGGGGGTCGGGAATGCTTTGGGTGAAGACGCCAAAGGCGGCGGGCTTGAGGCCCCAGACCTCGACCTCGATCCCCTCCCCTTCAAAGCCGGGCTCCCGGCGCAGGCCCGGCTTAGGCGGAACCGAATTGGGCAAGGCGAAGAGCCGGTAATCCCGCGCCGTGCGGCAGGTGCGCAGCAGCACCCCATTGCCCGCGATGAGATCCCGGTTGAGGGGCATGCCCGTGAGATGGGCGCCAACCGCCGCCACCAGAATCAGCGGCCCCTGACCATCCACCGGAGCCTCGTCAGGCGCAGGCGCGGCCCGGTCGCAGCCCATGCCGAAGAAGCCCGCCTGGTGCAACCGCTGGCCCAGAGCCGCGAGGGCGTCGTCGCAGAAGGCCGGACCGACCAGCGTCACGCCGCCGGGCAAGCCGTCCGGACGAAAGCCTGCCGGAATGGCGATGGCGGCGCAATCCAGCAGATTCACGAAATTGGTGTAGCGACCCAGATTTGAATTGAGCCGCACCGGATCGGCCAGCATATCGGCCACCTTGTAGATGGTGGGCGCCGTTGGCAGCAGCAGCACGTCCATCTTCGCCCATTCCGCATCCGTGCGGCGGCGATACGCTTCCAGCGCATAGGCGCCGCGGAAGGCGTCCACCGCGCTCATCTCTTTGGCGCCCAGCACGATCTCGCGCACGGTCGGGTCCATGTCCGCCCCATGGGCCAAAGCGAAGGCCTCGATGGCCGCCAGACGCTCGGCGACCCATGGGCCGCCATAAAGCAAGGCGGCGCATTCGCGGAAGGGGGCGTAATCGATCTCGACGATCACCGCGCCCAGAGCCTTCATGCGGTCGATGGCGGCGTCATAAAGGGCGGCGGTGGCCGCGTCGCCGAAGAACTCGCGCTCGGCGCCGGCCAGCACGCCGCAGCGCAGGCCATGATTGGGCAGGGCGCGGGCCTGCATGGGCCGCGAGTAGGGATCGGCGGGGTCAAAGCCCTGCATGACCCGCCGCACGCAATCGGCGTCCCCCACCGAGCCCGCCAGAACCGTGATGCAATCAAGGCTGCGACAGGCGGGGATCGCGCCGCTGTTGGAGACGAGCCCGCGCGTCGGCTTGACGCCCACCAGATTGTTGAAGGCCGCGGGAATGCGCCCCGACCCCGCCGTATCCGTTCCCAGCGCAAAGGCGACCTGGCCCGAGGCGACCGCCACCGCCGAGCCCGAGGAGGAGCCGCCGGACACATAGTCCGCATCGAACACGCAGCGCGGCGCCCCATAGGGGGAGCGCGTGCCGTTGAGGCCCGTGGCGAATTGATCGAGATTGGTCTTGCCGATGAGAATGGCGCCCGCCGCCCGCAACCGCGCCACGGCGAAGGCGTCCGACGACGCTTCGTGGGCGAAGGCCGGGCAGGCCGCCGTGACGGGCAGACCGGCGAAATCGATATTGTCCTTCACTGCGAAGGGAACGCCCCACAGGGGCCTGTCGGGGCTCGGCCCCTGCGCGAGCAAGGCCTGCGCCTCGCCCATCAGCTCCTCGGGCGAGCGGCGCGAGATCCACACGGCCTTGTCGCCGGAGGCCTCGATACGGTCCAGCACCGCCTGCACGACCTCGACGGGGCTCGCCTCACCCTTCTGATACAGAGTCTGCAAACCGGCGAGGGTCAGGACTTTCGGCAACATCATGCATCTCCTCGTCGATTTCAGGGACAGGCCAGAGCAACGCATGTGCCAGCCAAGCCCTTTGCGCGAACAGGCCGGACGATCAGCCCGCGCCGCGCACCCGCCTGCGCGCTTTTTGGACAACCCGCCCAAAATCAGGGCGCAGCGCAACCAAGGCGCCGAACAATCGCACAATCCGACCCATGATGGACCGCCCAGGACGCTGATGCGTCAGCATCGCAGCGCCCTGTATACAGGGGCAATAAGCGTCTGGAAACAGAATGTAATATTTTAAGTAATAAATATTCTTTTTTTAGAAATAAGCGCCGCAATTAACCATATACTTAACACATTACTAATATATAAAGCCAAGATTATGTGTCTATATCTTTGTAAAGGCAGCTTAATCTAGGTCATTCGCAACGCATTATTCATTTCTGTCCCCTAAAAGTATTGAAATGACTCAAGGTTTTCGCCGACCACCCGTTTCTTACCAAGTCGGGGGCTAGGCGAGCCCGCGGGTTCCTATGGTGGGTGTCAGATGGCTAATTCGATCACAAACTACTCCCCTTCTGCGTTTTCGATGCTCCCTTCCGCATATATATCGCAGTTGACGACACCCGACATCGCCCTGATATCCACAGAACAGATGGTCGCGATGACCGCGACCCAGGTGAAGGGATTGGATAGCGGACAAGTCAGAGCCTTGGACTCAGCGCAACTCGCAGCGCTCGAAGCGCGCGACATTTCCTACATCAGCGCCAGCGCCATCAAAGGTCTTGAATCCGCTGACGTCCTCAACCTGAGCTCCGCCCAGGTCGCCGCGCTCACCACCGCCCAAATCGCCGCCCTGACAACCGACGCCATCAAGGGGCTTTTTGCGGACAACACCGACGGTGATCAAAACGTCAATTACTTCACCGTCTCCCAGATCAAGGGACTGAGCAATACACAACTGGACACGTTGACGACGCAACTGTCGGTCATCCGAACCGATCTCGTCGCTGCGCTGAAGACTGATCAACTCCGAAGCCTCGAATCCAGCCAGATCACCAACCTCACAAGCGATCAGGTCCACGCGCTGACACGCCTTCAGGCCATGAATCTTCTCACCGTCCAGGTGGCCGGCCTTGAGGCCGAAGACATTTCGGCTTTGCAGACCCAGACCATTTCAGGCTTGTCGGTCGATCAACTCAGCGTGTTGAGCTCCGATCGGGTCGAGGCCCTGACGACAGATCAGATCAAGCTGCTGACCACCCGCCAATTGACCGCCCTCACCACAAAGATGGCGGGATGGACATCCAAGCAGCTCAACGCCCTCAGCGTCAGCAACCTGCGCGCCCTGAACATAGACCAGGTCAAATCCCTTGACGATGAGCATTTGAAGGGACTTGGCACCGACCGTATCCAATCCTTGACCTCGACCCAAATCACATGGCTCAAGAGCGATCAGGTCTCGTTGTTTAAAACTGAGCAGATCAAGGCGCTAACGGCGACGCAGGTCGCCGCCATGTCCGCTGAGCAACTTAACAACCTTGGCGCCACCGAATTTGGTTCCATCGAGGCGGGCGATCTGCAGAGGGTCAAGGCCTCCGTCTTCGGCGCCTTGAGCGTCGGCCAGATCGCAGCCCTGACGACAGACCAGGCGCCGCTTCTGACGACGGCTCAGTTAGCTTCACTGACCTCGGACAAGCTCCAGGCGATCGAAGTGCCGGATTTCGTCAAATTGACCGCCTCGCAGATCCGCTCCCTGAAGGGTACGCAGATTGCGAATCTCAGCGATGATCAGGTCAAGGCCATCACCACAGCTCAGGCCGCCGCTCTGACCACCAATCAGATCATCGCCCTCACCACAGACCAGATCGGATTGCTGAATTCGAACAGCATCAATGCCTTGAGCGCTGGGCAGATCTCGGCCCTGTCGCCATCCCAGATCCAGAGCCTTGAGTCGGGCCAGATCCAGAACCTGTCTACGAAGGCGCTCACGTCTCTCACGTCAGCCCAGATCAGCTTTCTGACCACCCCGCAGATCACATGGTTGAGCGACTCCCAATTCAGCCAGTTATCGGCCTCCCAGGTCAAGGGCCTCACCGCCCTGCAGATCACGGCGATGGGCTTGAGCAGATTTGAAAAAATGTCCGCTATCGACCAAGCTGCCTTTTACACGGCCAATTTTTCCACAGTCAAGGCGGCAATACCCACGAGCACCGCCGCCCAGAATGCCTTGTTCATGCAATACGTAGGCCCGTTGACGTCATCACAAACTGTCAAATTGACCACAACCCCGATGGGCCAACTCGACCAACTGGCCTCCGCGCAGGTCCGAGATCTGGAGCTGGCGTCCCGTCAAACCATCGCCTCATTCACGTCCACGCAGATCAGCGCCTTGTCTGCAGCCCAAGTGCAAAACCTCAATACCAAGCAGATTGTCGCTCTTTCCACCAAGCAGACCGCCAGCCTCACCGGCGCACAGATCGCTGCGCTCTACACAAGCCAGGTGAACGCTTTCGAGACCGAAGACCTTCGGGCCATGAGCGCCCTCCAGATCAAGGCATTCTCGACCGATCAGATTGCGGCCCTGTCCAACGCGCAGGTCGCGGCCCTGGGCACCAACCAGCTGGTGGCGATGAGCACCCAACAGATCAGCGCCATCGAGACCTCTGATCTCAACGCCATGAGCGGCACACAGCTGAGCGCCTTGACCGTTGCGCAAATCGCGAGCCTGACGGTCGATCAGATCAACAATCTCACCACGGGCATGGTGGACAAGCTTCAGGTCACACAGATCGCGGCCTTCATCACCGATCAGATCCTGGCGCTGAAAACCACTCAGGTCGCCGAGTTGAAAACGGAGCAGATCCAAAAACTGACCCTGGGCCAGGTGAAAGCTTTTTCGGGCGCCCAGATAGCGAAGCTTGACAGCAAGCAGACTGCGGCGCTTCTGCCCGAGCAGGTCGCCGCCTTGACGGCCGACCAGATCACGGGCCTCACCACCGACCAGATCACCTGGTTGGGCACAAACAATATCGTTCGCCTGACCAAGCCGCAGATCGCCGCTTTCTCGGTTGATCAGTTGAAAGCGCTGGGCACAGACATCAAAGTTCTGAATCCGACCTTCATCGCCGCCCTCACCGGCGATCAGGTCAGCGCCCTGAAAACCGAACAGGTCAAGGCCCTCACCTCGACCCAGGTCATCAGCATGACGGCCGCCGAGGTCGCGTCGCTGACCACCGCGCAACTCGCAGCGCTGGACACAGAGGATCTGGCCGCCATGTCGGTGCCGCAGATCCGCGCACTGACCACGGATCAGCTGAGCGCCCTGCCCTCGACGCAGATCTCAGCCATGACCACGAAACAGGTGGCTGCCCTCAGCACCCTGCAACTTAGCGTGCTGAGGACCGATCAGATCGTGGCTCTTGGAAGCGTGGATATTCCCGCGTTGAGCGCCGCGCAGATCAGCTCTCTCTCGGCTGACCAGTTTGTCGCCTTGACCTCGGATCAGATCACAGCGCTTACCGCCACGCAGGTGGGCGCCCTGACCATAGCCCAGGCGGCGGCCCTCACCACAGCACAGATCACATCGCTGGAGTCGACGGATTTTCAAGTCTTGAAAACCGCCCAGCTGACCCAGATTCTGCCAGATCGCATCAAGCTTTTGAGCACCGGACAGGTCTCCGTGCTCACCTTGCCGCAGATCGCCGCCCTGACCCTGGACCAGATCGGGGCCATCTCAGCGACCAACATCGCGGCCATGGGCACTGCGCAGATCGCACGTCTGAGCAAGGACCAGGTTCTCACCCTGTCGAGCGACCAGGTGCGCGCGCTGCGCGCGGATCAGGTCAGCGCCCTGACGCTCACGCAGGTCAGCGCCCTTGACGTGTCGCAAGTGGTCGCTCTGAAGACTGACCAGGTCAACAAGCTCTCGACGGCCCAGATCCAGGCCCTGACCACAGACCACGTCTTCGCGCTGAGCACCGATCAGGCGAATGCTCTGGAAATCGGCCAATTCGTGTCCATGAAGACGTCGCAACTCGCCGCCTTGTCGGTCGAAAGCTTTGCGGCGCTCAAGACGAACGCCATGCAGACCCTGAACGCCTCGAAGATCAGCGCCCTCCGTAATGATCAGCTTTCGACCCTCAACACCGACCAGATCGTCGCCCTGACAACCAGTCAGGTCGCCGCCCTCACCACCTCACAGGTTGCTGGCCTGGAGACCTGGCAGATCAAGGCTCTGGCGAATGACGATCTCCAGGCCCTGAGGGCCTCGCAGATCGACAGCCTGACCGATAATCAGGTGCTGGCGTTGACGACAGCCCAGATCATCACGATGACCTCTGGCCAGATCGGCGCGCTGCGCGCCGACAAGATGGTGGACCTGACAACTGCGCATATCGCCGCCATCGAATCCGGCGACATTCAAGCGATGAAAACCTCGCAGCTCGCCGCCCTGACTTCAGCGCAAATCCGCGCCTTCACCACGAAGCAGACGTCTTCCCTGACGACGGCGCAACTCGTCAAGCTGGAGCCGGACCAGATCGGTTTCCTGGAATCCGAAGACATCGGAGCCATGACGTCCATCCAGATCAAGGCATTGACCGGCAACCAGATCGCCGCCCTGCCCACGGAACATCTCGCCGCCCTAGGCACCGCGAAGATCTCCTGGCTGAAGACCAACCAGATCTCCGCCCTCAAGGAAGACCAGATCCGGTCGCTGACCACGGGACAGATCGTGGCGCTTGGCGTCGAACACTACGCCTCCATGAGCGCGACACAGATCAGCGCCTTGCGGACCGACCATATTGCAGCCTTGGAGGAGACCGATCTCAAGGCCATCAAGTCACGCCAGATCTATGGCTTGACCTCGACCCAGATCAACGCATTCACCTCAGTGCAGATCACGCAGCTGACGACCGGCCAGACCGCCTCGCTCACCTCGGACCAGATCACCGCCCTGAACACGGCCCAGACCAAGAACCTGTCAGTCGACCAGATCGCTGTTCTGAGCTCGGTGCAGATCGCTGGTCTGGAGGTGGTTGACCTGCAAGCCATGGACTCCGCCCAGATCAACGTGTTGAAAACCGACGCCATCAGGGGGCTCTCGCAAGATCAGGTCGCCGGCCTTACCTCCAAACAGATCGCCGGTCTCACGGAATTCCAGATCAAGACCCTGACCGCGACACAGCTTGTGGGTCTGGAAACCGCTGACCTGCAAAGCTTCGGGGCGACCAAGGTCACCTACCTGACATCGACCCAGATCAAGGCTCTGTCCCCCACGCAGATCGGCGCTCTGACATCCCTGCAGATCCCGGCGCTGGCAACCGACCGGATCAACGTCCTGTCGACGGATCAGTTCGCCGCTCTCAGCACCACCGCCATCGCAGCCTTCGATCCCACCCTTCAGATCCCCGCTTTGGGCTCCAAGTTGACATGGCTGACGGGCGAACAGTTCAAGGCCCTGACCTCATCGCAAATCAACGCGCTCACAACCGGAACGACGGGCCAGGTCGCCGCGCTGACCGCAGAGCAGATCGACTCGCTGACCAGCACTCAGGCGACCGCCCTGAACGGCACGCAGATCGCCTATCTCACCAGCAATCAGCTGCCCTTCCTCAGGACAGAGAATGTCAACGCTCTGCAAACGAACCAGATCAGGGGCCTGAACACGGCTCAGATCTCCATCCTCACGCCGGACCAGGTCGCCGCTCTCAACACCGAACAGGCCGCAGTGCTGACCGCAGGACAGATCAAAGCGCTGACCTCGGATCAGATCGGCTTCCTGAAGGCTGAGAATATCGTCGCGCTTGGCACGGTTGGCGT
Source organism: Beijerinckiaceae bacterium (assembly GCA_947380915.1). Next base: position 19,068 of record CANCSY010000017.1, on the reverse strand, counting down.
GAAAGAACTCACGACCCAGGCCATAGCGGCGCTGACCCCTGACACCCAGATCCCGGCGATCGCCACAGCCGTGAACACATACCTCACGGATCCGCAGATCAAGGCGCTGACCGGGGATCAGATCGCGGCTCTGGGCAACAACACCGCCTTGTTCTCCGTGGCCCAGATCAACGCGATGACGACCGACCAGATCGTCACCTTCGATGACGGCCAGATCACCACGCTCGACACAAGTCGCATCGCGGCCCTGAGAACGGACTTCATCGCGGCCCTCACCACCGATCAGGTCCGCAACCTGACCACCGAGCAACTCAATGCGCTCACGTCTGACAGGGTTCGCTTGCTGACGCCCGACCAGATCTCCAACCTCTGGGCGGCTCAGGTCGAGTCCTTGGGCAGCGTGCAGCTGTCGGGCCTCAACACGGAGCAGATCGCCGCGTTGACGACGGAGCATGCGGCCAGCTTGACCACATTCCAGATGAGCAAGCTGACAACCGCGCAGATCAAGGGCTTCGAGGATATCGATCTCCAGGCGATGCAGCCCGAACAGATCGTCAGCTTGGGCACGAACGTCAGCGCACTGACAACCGATCAGATCATGGCGCTCAACGGCTATCAGATCGCAGCTCTCACCACAGCGCAGATCCAGTCTCTGACCACCGCGCAAATCTCGAACTTGACCGCCGGTCAGGAGAATGCGATCACCACGGTGCAGATCGCCAGCATGACATCTGCGAACCTGAACGCGCTCACTCTGGATCAGATCCGACTGCTCACCACCGAACAGGCGGATGCGCTCAGCACGACACAGATTTCCTGGCTTTCCAGCACCCAGATCGGCGCGATGACAGCCGCCAACGCAGCAGTCCTTGGTCCGGAAAATTCATGATCGAACAACAAGCCGAAGCGTCGCCCGCACCCCGCAGCCTGATCCAGATCGCAGGAGATCTGGGGACGGCGCTGGGGTTGCAAGCATCAGCACATGCCGAGGAAGCGGTCTCCGCCTTCCTCGGCATCGTCGCGGTCGATCCGACCAACGTGGTCGCCCGTTACTCGCTGGCGTGTTCCCTCTCGGGTCTCGGCAGAGATCAGGAAGCCCTCGAACATATCTCCGAGGCGATAAGGGCCAACAGCGCCTTTGCGCCCTCCTACCATGCGCGCTCCCTGATCAACATGAACCTGCGGCGCTTCGCCGAATGCATCAATGATGCGCAAACAGCCATCGTGCTCGACCCTACAACCAATGGCGTCCTGGCCCATTGGCGCGAAATCAAAAAACTTTTTCCCAACCTGCCCATCCCCAGCAGAACCCTTGTCGACATACTGGATCAGGCGAACCTCCAGTCGGAAGCCGGCAAGGACGTGGACGCGATCACGACGTACAAGGAAGGCCTGCTCCATTGCGATCCAGCCTATATCCATGTGCTCATGTTCAACCTCGCCGTCATCTACAACAAGCTGGAGCTGCTGGGCGTCGCGGAAAATCATCTGCTCACTGCGTTGAGCCTCAACCCGGACTTCTTCGAAGCCCATCTCAATCTGGGCACCATCCTTGAAAAAATGGGCAGGACCGACCACGCCCTGGCGCGTTGGAACCTGGCGCTCGCCAATTCGACCATTCATGTGCCGGGCAATCTCGATCATAAGACCCGTCTTCTCAACAATATCGGCAGGCTCAAGGAGCAACTGCGCGACTATGACGGCGCCGAGAAAGCCTTGCATGACAGCCTGCTGCTCGACATAGACCAGAGCCCTGTGCTCCATCACTGGATTCATCTGCGCCAGAAGCAATGCAAATGGCCGGTGATCGATGGACTGCCCACCAATATCGACGCTGTTCTGGAACATGCCTCTCCCCTCGCCATGCTGGGAATGACGGATGATCCTGCGCTGCAAAGGCGCGCAGCGGAAAAGTTCGTCGACGAAAAGGTCGGCGTCTTCGAACGAATGGCGCCCGCGTCGACGCGATATCAGCATGACAAGATCCGGATCGGCTATCTGTCATCAGATCTTTCGATGCATGCGGTTTCGCTTCTGACGGTGGAGCTCTTCGAGACCCATGACCGCTCGCGCTTCGAGGTTCACGCCTTTTGCTGGAGCAGGGAAGACGGCACAGGGTTCCGCGAACGCGTGCGCCGGGCTTTCGATCATTTTCACAAGATCGGTGATCTGGACGATGGGGCCGCAGCCCAATTGATCCGCGACCTCGAAATAGACGTGCTTGTTGATCTGCAGGGCCTGACAGGCAATGCGCGACCCAATATCGTTGCGCGCGGACCTGCGCCGGTTCAGATCGCCTATCTGGGTTATCCCGGCACAAGCTGCCTTCCCCATGTGGATTATGTGGTGGCGGACAGATTCATCTTTCCTGATGAATTGCAGCCGCATTTCAGCGAAAAGCCGCTGTTTGTCGACAGTGGTTTTCAGGTCAGCGATTCCAAACGCGTGTTCGGAGCAAAACCGATCCGCGCGCAGTTCGGTCTTCCAGATAGCGCCTTTGTCTTTTGCGCCTTCAACAACAGCCATAAAATCACCCAGCCCATGTTCGAGAGCTGGCTGCGTATCCTCAAAGCCAGCCCGCAGAGCGTGCTCTGGCTTCTGGAGGATAATCCCTGGGCAAAGGAAAACCTGCGCAGGGCTGCGGCGGATCAGGGGATCGACGTCAATCGCCTCCATTTTGCAGGCCGCATCGACCCGAAGGACTATCTGGCGCGATTCCAGGTCGCGGATCTGTTTCTTGACACAACGCCCTATAACGCCGGAACAACCGCCAACGATGCCCTTTGGGCGGGCCTGCCCATTCTGACGCTCTCTGGCCGCACCTATGTTTCGCGCATGGCGGGCAGCCTGCTCACCAGCGCCGGCCTGTCCTATTTCATTTGTCACACCCTGCAGGACTACGAAGCCAAAGCCATCAAGCTGTCGATCAACCGGACAGAAGCGGCGACGGCTTCGGCGGCTCTCGCGCAACGAAAAGCGCAGGGCTGGCTGTTCAACACCAGCAATTTCTGCGCCCGGTTCGAGGGACGCCTCAGCGAACTGGTGACCGCTTCAGGATAAGGGCATAGCGCGGCGCTCGAAACCGATACATGTTTTAAGGAGCCATTCAGATCTTTCGTGCACGATGGAAAGGCACAGTTTCAAGAAAGCGCCCCATGAGCCGGATCATTTATCTTTGCCCAGCGGACAACACGCCCACTGGCGGCGTGAAGGTCATTTATCGACACGCCGAATTGCTGACGTCGATCGGGGCGGACGCCTGTGTCCTGCATTTATACGAACCCGAGTTCACCTGTGACTGGTTCGAACACAAGACGCAAATCGCCCGCAACAACCTGATGGATGTGAACGCGGACTTCGTCATCATTCCTGAAATATGGGCGGCCTCCTTCGGACCGCAATGCATGGCCATGGGCATCCGCTTCGGCATATTCGTGCAGAACGGCTACCACACACACCAGGTTCTGGCCGAGCAACCCTACGAATTGTTCAGCGCGGTCTATCAGGCGGCCCAACTTGTCCTGACCATTTCCGACGACAGCGCCCGCATGGTCATGCTCAACTATCCGCAGATCGATCCGGCGCGCATCGTGCCCATGCAATGGTCGATCAACGAGCGCTTCATGGCTGATCATCGCCCCGCTGCGGCGCAGGCTGGTCGGACAATCTCCTTCATGCCACGGAAAATGGCGACGCATGCGACCCGGGTGGTCTATGCGCTGAGGCATTATCTTCCGCCTACGTGGAGCATCGTTCCCATCGACAATGTCAGCGAAGCCACGGTCGCCACCATCCTGTCCAATTCAAGCATCTTTCTGTCCTTCAGTGAATTCGAGGGCTGCCCCCTGCCGCCCCTGGAGGCCGCTTTGGCTGGCAATCTGGTGATCGGCTACACAGGCCAGGGCGCCAACGAATATTGGGACCGCTCCAATTTCATCGAGATTCATCAGGGCGACATACGCTCCTTCGTCACGGAAACCACGCGCGCAATGAAATTGATCGATGCGGGGGTTCTGACATCAAGCGATCTGGCGCCCGGCATCCGCAGACTTCGCGAACGCTATTCCCTGGAAGCGGAGGTCGAGTGCTTGCGCCGTCTGAATGACAGGATCAAAGCGACCAGGCGTGTTTAACCAAAGCGGCCCCCGTTTTCTTTTCTTACGCGAGAATGCTTCCGCCATCCTTTGGGCATGACGCCGCCAGATCCGTTGAACGAAAAAGCCCCGATGATCGTCCGGCGCCCCCATACGCTCATAGCCTGCGCCACTTGAGGGCGGACGCCGGAAAGCCGACTTTCCCATTCAGTGTTCACAGATGCGTTCATCCGCCAATTCGCTAGATATTGACGGGGCGAACGGAAGCACCAGTCCGAAATCTTTCTTTAATATTTTAGTACTAAAAATTACAAAGATGGTCCACAGTCTCCTCACCTCAAGGGTGTTACAATGACCGAGAAAATTTTATATGGCTTAGGAGCGATAAAGTTACCTGTTAAAATAGATGAGGTATTCGAGGAAAATTTTGATAATCACTATAGCGTTTATTACAAGCGCAATTCGCCCAGCCTTTTGAATTTTCTCTGCGACAAGTATGGATCAGACAAGGGCGAGATCGAGAAAACGGGACATCCCTATCCCTGGCCTTCGCATACTTACGCAGATTTCATTGAGCGACACTTCGGGCACTGCCGCGGTTTCATTCAGCACGTTTTTGAATGTGGCCTGGGTACGAACAATCCCGGTTTGCCATCCAATATGACCGCCTCTGGCCGTCCCGGCGCTTCTTTGAGGGTCTGGCGTGATTATTTCCCGAGAGCGGAAATTATTGGCGCGGACATTGATAGAAATGTCTTGTTCAATGAAGATCGCATAAAGACTTTTTATTGTGACCAGACATCACCAGATTCCATCGGCGATCTCTGGAAAAGCGTTGGCGATAAAGACTTCGATTTGATGATCGATGATGGCTTGCATACATTCGCGGCCGGCGCGACGCTCCTGGAAAACTCTTTTCACAGGCTCCGCGAAGGCGGCGTATACATCATTGAAGATGTAGGAATTCAGGATTTGATGTCCTATAAAGAGTACTTTCTGTCCAGAAACTATAACTATGACTTTGTTAATCTGTGGAGGAAAAACATGCGCTTGGGCGACAATTCGCTCGTCGTTATAAGGAAATTCTAGTAATCCTAAAATCGCTTCCATTTTGAAACCTCTGTAGGGTGTCATGGATTACAGCGGTGGTGCGAAGACAGTTTGACTTCGTCACCACCGGCTGTGGACATCTGATTTTATTGCTCCAGAAACCTTTCGGCAATCGCCAGGGCTGAACTGACCGCCTGATGCATGTCCAGATATGCATACAATCCACATCTGCCTATGAACGTTGTATTCGGGGGCGTCATTTCCTGGTATTTCCTGAACAGATTTCTATTGCGTTGTTCGAGGTCTTTCACGGGATAATATCTCTCGAAGTTGTTTTCTGCGAAGTCACATGGTTCCTCAAAAGTAAGAGTGGTGTATGCCGGATTCGAACCGTGATCGGGCAGATTTTTCCATTCGGTGACGCGTGTGTATTTTTCCTTATGAGTGAAATTCACTGTGGCTACAGGGAAAATTGTCGGACAAGGAACATTGATCGTATGAAATTTAATGGAGCGATACGGAAGGGTGCCGTGGACATGCCCAAAAAAATCATCAATCGACATGGAATTGAAGGTGTGGACATACGAGAGGCTGAGTGACTTTTGATACTCGATATTCAATTTCAATTTTATTGACGGATGGTCCAACATGTTTTCGATCAAGTTCGTATAACCCCCATTTGGAAGAAATTGAAATTGGTCATTCGGAAAGTAAAATTCGTTCATGTCATCGCGAACGGGAACGCGGTTGAGGATGCCCGGATCCAGTTCATCAAGGGAAAGCCCCCACATCTTCTTTGTATAAGGCCTGAAAAAAACATCCAACACGTTTTCTTTACCAACAATTTCAGATGTTTCCTTGTTGACCGGCAAAGTGACGAGCCGGCCGTCTGCGAGCATCGCCTTTACCTTGTGCTGATAAAAAATCCATTCGGTAAATCGAGACAGAAATCGGAAAACCTTTTCATTTGACGTGTGGAAAAGATGAGGACCATATTTATGCATGCGAATGCCCAACTCGTTGACATAGTCATAAGCATTGCCGGCGACATGAGAACGCCGGTCGATAATATCGACCTGATGGCCGTTTTCAGCCAGCAACCGTGCAATCGTCGCACCTGAAAAGCCTGCACCGACCACCAGCAACCTCATCACCGTCCCCCTTATTTCCTACCAACCGCCGAACATAGACTTCAATATTCACCGAACCGTTTCTATTCCGGCGGTCGCAAATTTTGGGTGCTTGGCGGTGCACGAACAATCTGCGCCAGGCGCACCGAGACATTCATTTGTATTTTTCCCACGCCCCATCGGCGTGACGGTGTTGTCGGGTCGGAGCCAAAAAGCAATGATGACCGCAACAGGGCTGCAAACATCGGGCCCATAAATCGCCTGTCACGTTTGCGACCATGTCATCTCATCACTAATAAAAAGAGACTTAACAGAAACGTCGCTTACCACAAGTTTCGATTACTCTGTGGAAATCACGCTTGTTTCGTAATAACGGATACGATTGACATTGATGAAGGCGGCCATGAAACGCTCAGCCAGATATCCCGGGTATCTGTATGGCTGGTAACGGGCCCCTGCCATAGCGGGGAGTTGGCCTACGCGATCAAAGACCCGGTCAATCACAGCAAAGAGATGAGAACAATAATGATCGAAAAAGCTGCGCTGCGTTAACATCAAGTTCCAGTAGAAAACACGGCGTTCGTCACGCATTCCATGCGCATTTGGCCCGTAATAATCATCGAGCACCTGCAGGAACACCTCCCACTCCCCTCCAGAGCCCACTGCGGAATTATATTCATGGCCCACTCCCATCTGGCAATAAACGGCTTTTGGCAGAATCACGTCGTAGGTGCGCAGCAACTCGGTAGCTCGCGCCTCTTGTTGCGGATGCTCAAGCAACTGCAAGACCTGATCGCTCATAGGCGCCATTAAAAAGTCCGCCGTGTCAGACGCCAAAGGGACGAGATTGAAGTATCGACGGTAGTGGCAAATACCCACCTGCGCGGAACGTGTATGGCGCCAGACATGATGCAATCCGGTCAACTCGCAATAGAAGCGATTCAGATGCGATATATTGTCGGCGGCCGCGCTATCCACATGCGCAACATGCCGGGAGGAGAATCCCCCCACGCCCACCGCCTCATAGAGTGGTGACCGCGGAAGCACGGATTCTTTATGGGTCATAATGTAGATCGTCACGTGTAAACCCCTTCCTGAGGAGCAACAGCAATTTTTATACCAAGTTACATCAGCGAATGTTTCATGCCGCATCTCGAGGTTAGCGGCGATCAACCTTGGTGAGTCCGGGAGCCTGGCGTCAAAGCAAGGAAGCTATTGCCGGACAAATGCCGCAAACCGGCGGGCTCCCAATGCTCGCGAGGCGTTGGGCGACCTTTGCACGGGGCTCATAGCCAGCATCGCCACAGGCCCCTGAGTCTGTCGCCCCGCCCTGCGCCTTGCCAAAGGGGGCCATCTCTGGTTGATTCCCATGCGTGTGAACGCCGCGATACGGGGAGCGATTGTGACAGAGGTTTCCAGCCGGGACGAGGCGACTTTCATCTGGCCGGGCGAGGATACGTCGCGGGCGCCCTATCGGGTCTACACCGATCCGCAGATCTACGCGCTGGAGCAGAACCGTCTGTTTCAGGGGCCGACGTGGAATTTTCTCTGCCTTGACGTCGAGATTCCCAACCCCGGCGATTACAAGACCACCTTCGTCGGCGATGCGCCGATCATCGTGGTGCGCACCCTGGATGGCGGAATCAATGCGCTGATGAACCGCTGCGCCCACAAGGGCTCGCTCATCTGCTACAAGCCGCGCGGCAATGTGCGCGAACTCACCTGCGTCTACCACAACTGGGTCTATGACCTCGAGGGCAAGCTGACCGGCGTCGCCTTCCGCAAGGGCGTGGGCGGCAAGGGGGGCGTGGGGCCGGAATTCGACGCCAGCGAGCACAATCTGGTGCGCCTGCGCGTGGATGTCTATCGCGGCCTCGTCTTCGGCTCCTTCAGCGAAGAGACGCCGGCGTTCAGGGACTATATCGGCGCCGAACTCATCGCCTCGATCGATCGCGTCTTCATCAAGCCTCTGAAAGTGCTGGGCTATCACAGCCAGATGCTGCCCAACAACTGGAAGCTCTATGCGGAGAACAACAAGGACTCCTACCACGCGAGCCTGCTGCATGTGTTCCACAACACCTTCGGCGTGGTGCGCCCCAACATGGGCGGCGGCATCAAGCTGAGCGCCAACGGCTGGCACCATCTGAGCTATACGGAACGCAGTCCGCCCAATGATGATGCGACCGGCCGGGAGCAGGTTCGCTCCCTCAAGGATCAATACAAGCTCAATGATTCCTCGATGATGGAGCATCGGCTGGAGCTGGGCGACTTTGTCACCAATTCGATCCAGACCGTCTTCCCCAATCTGGTCGTTCAGCAGATCCTGAACTGCCTCGCCGTCCGCCAGCTGATCCCGCGCGGCGTCGATAGCAGCGAACTCGTCTGGACCGTGCTGGGCTTCGAAGACGACACGCCCGACATGCTTGAGCTGCGCCTCAACGCCAATAATCTGGTTGGTCCCGCCGGCTTCATCTCCATGGAGGATGGCTGTGTGGGCGGCTTCGTGCAGCGCGCGGCCAAGGCCGATCCGCAGGCGCAGACCATCATGCCCATGGGCGGGCGCGGCATCGAGCCCAGCGCAGGCTCGCGCGTCACCGAATCGGCCGTGCGCGGCTTCTGGAAGGGCTGGCGCGAATGTATGAAACTCTGACGCTGGCCATGAGACGCAGCTTCCCCATGGGGGTCACGACACAATGAACGACAAGCTCATGGCCCGCCTTACGGTCGAGGCCTTTCTTGCGGACTACATGCTCGCAATCGATGGGGATCGCCTGGAGGAGTGGAGCGACTTCTTCACGCCGGATGGAACCTACCGCGTCACCACCCGCGAGAACGAGGAACTCGGCCTGCCGCTCAACCTCATGTCCTGCCGGGGCCATGGCATGTTCAAGGACCGCATCACGGCCCTGCGCACCGCCAATATCTTCGAGCCCCATGTCTATTGCCACATTCCCGGCGCCCTGCGCATCACCGGGATGAATGGCGATGTGATCGAGAGCGAAAGCACCTTCACCATCATCCGCACCACCAACCACGGGGACATGTGCGTCTTCGTGTGCGGGCGCACGCGCGATCGCATCGTGCTGAGCGAGGCGGGGCCGAAATTCATCGACCGCACGGTGATCCTCGACTCCCGGCAGATCGAAACCCTGCTGGTGGTCCCGATCTAGGCGCGCGAGCGCGGGCATGGCCGATCCATTGACCCTCGCCCGGTCTCGGCCTAAATTCTCGAACTTAGAGTGCGAATGATCTGATCATATCGCGCCAGCGCCACGCACAGGGGAAACGAACATGTTTGACGCAAATGATGTGGAAGTCATTCCCCTTGGCGAAGCCTGCGGCGCGGAAATCCGTGGCGTCGACCTCAAGAAAGAGCTTTCCGACGAAGTCGTGGCCAAGATCCAGCAAGCTTGGAACGAGCATCTCGTGCTGTGCGTGCGCGGGCAGGACCTGACCCAGGAAGACCAGCTCCGCTTCGCCGCCCGCTTTGGCCCGCTGGGCGCCCGCAAGCAGGCTCCCGAGCCCCTGCGCGAGCGGTCGGAAGGCGTCTGGCAGCTCGACCCCAAGATCCTGCTGGTCTCCAATATCAAGGTGGACGGCATTCCCGTCGGCGCCTTTGGCGATGGGGACATGTGGTTCCACATCGACTCCGGCTATTCGGAACGGCCCTACAAATACACTTTCCTCTATGGGGTCGAATTGCCCAACGAGGGCGGCAACACGCTCTTCTCCAACATGTACAAGGCCTATGAGGCCCTGCCCGAGGAGCTGAAGCATAAGCTCGCGGGACGCAAGGCCCTGCATATCCACGAATACAAGCGTTCGGAAAAAGTGGATCTGTCGACCGACATCAGCGCGGTTCCCCACTGGTTCCATCCGGTCTTCATCACCCATCCCTATACCGGCAAGAAATCCCTCTTCGTGGATCGCCTGATGACGGCGCGGCTGGAGGGCTTTTCCAATGCGGAGAGCGACGAGATTCTGGCCCAGCTCTATGAAATCGGCGAGAGCCGCCAGTTCGTCTATGAGCACAAGTGGCAGCTCGGCGATCTCATCATGTGGGACAATCTCGCACTGATCCACGCCCGCACCGATTTCCCGCGCGAGCAGCGTCGTCTCATGCGCCGCTGCACCGTCGAGGGCACGCCCGTCTTTGAAAATCTGGAGCAAGTTTGATGACCGCGACGCTTCCCGCCTTCGACGCCTTCATCGCCGACATGCGCGCCATCTGGGCGCGCGAGACGGACACCCTGCGCCGCATGGAGCTCTCGCGCGACCGGCTCGAGGTGCTCGTGCGCGACCCCGCCTTGCAGAAACATTCGGAATCCTGGCCCTCGACCGAGGGACGCAAGAACCTTCTGCTCCATGAAGACGAGGAATTCGGCTTTGTGGTCAACGCCGTGGTGCGCGTGCCCGGCCGCACTGGCAGCGTGCATGATCACGCCCATGCCTATACGGCCTATGGGGTCTGCTATGGCGAGGAATATCTGGAGCGTTACGAGCGCCTCGACGACAAGAGCAAGCCCGGCTTTGCGCAGATCAAGCACACATCAACCACGGTCGGCTCGGCGGGCGTGGTGGATCTGGTGCCGCCGTGGGCCATCCATGCGGAACAGGGCGGCACGGGTCGCTCCTGCGCGGTCATCATCCGCAGCGAGCGGTTGGTGGGCAAAGTGCTGCAACAAAATTACGATCCCGTGGCGAACACGGTCATCCAGCGCTCGGGTCCGGAGCAGATTCCCTTTATCCTCGCGGTCTGAAACGGGGGGCTGTCAGCCCCCCGCGATCTCCCGCGCCTCCTTCACCAGATCAGGCGGCGCGGCGTAGATTTCCTCGACCACCTTGAGAGCCTCCGGACCGGTCTTGGGCGTCACCGGAAAGCGCAGGCGCTTGGCCTCGTCGTTGAAATCGACGTCACGCATGGTGGCGTTGAAAGCCGTGCGCAGGATTTCAAGACGATCCTCCGGAACGGCGCTGGACACGATGAAGGGTCGGCCCACGCTGCCCGATGCGGTCAGCAATTCGATCAGGGCGCGCGCATGGGCGTCGGGCGCGATGTCGCCCATATAGGGCACATCGGCGGGCATGCCCGGCGCCAGCGTCGGCCGCGACCGCATGAGCGGATTGACCTTGGCGCCCTCGACCCATTCGGCGGGCAGGCTGGCCCAGGCGCCGCAATCCCCATCCAGCTCGCCGCGCTCGATGGCGATGCGCTGCTCGGCGCTGCCGGGATAGCCAATGATCTGCTTCACATTCACGCCGAAGATCTTCTTGAGAATGTTCTGGTTCACATAGGCCGAAGTGCCCGGCCCCACATCGCCCATATGCACGATGGGCCGCTTGCGCACGTCGTCCAGGGTCTTCAGGCCAAGGGCGCCCCAAGTGTAGCAGGACGTGATGTCGACGCTGATGCTGCCGATCCAGCCATAATTGCGCAGATCGACCTTCACCCGCTCAGGAAAGAGCTTTGAATCCGTGATGAGGCCGAAGTTGAATGTGTCGATGACCGTGCCATCCTTCGGCGCGCGGGTATCGAGATATTGCACGGCGGTGAGGCTGGCCGCCCCATTCATGTTGGAGACGACCATATCGGGATTGCCCGGAATATGTTTGCCCATATGGCGCGCCAGCAATCGCGCATTGAGGTCGAACCCGCCGCCGGGCGCAAAGCCCACGAGGATCGTGATGGTCTTGCCCCTGTAGAAATCCTCCGCCTGCGCTGCGAAGGATGCAAGGCAGGCGACGCCAGCGACCAGCAGATTGCGAAGGCTCGTCATTTTGCACCTGCCGCGAGACTCACCGGCTTGTAGGCGGCGACCGTATCGGCCGCGATCTGTTGAAGGAAGGTGGCGGTCGCCGCATCAAGCCCGGAGATGAAACTGTTGCCCACGGGGCTCTTGCCATAGAGCGTCGCATAGGTGGTCGCCGCCGCCAGATAGGTGCCCGCCAGAGTGGGATGGCGCTTGTCGCGCTGGTAGAGTTCCAGATCGGGACGCGCCTTCACCGCATTGGCGAAAGCGAGGCCCGCCGGAATCACCCGCGCCTTGTTCTGCGCGCCCGCCTTGCCATAGGCGTCCGCCAGTTGCTGGGTCATATCCGGCTTGTCCTTGTAGGCCCAGGACATGAACAGGATCGGCTCCGCCCCATGGGCGCGGATGGTCTGCATATGCTTCTTCGCATATTTGTAGAATGTGTCCTGCAACTTGGGATGGATGGGACATTGGCTGCAATCCATGAGGATCACGCCATCAAACTGCCTGCCAGGCTTGTTGAAGACGATTTCATTGTCACCGACGAAGGAATAGCGCCCGATGCCATTGGGCCGGAGGTAGGATTTCATGTCATGCCACTCGATGCCCGAGCCGCTGATCGTGACCGAGGTGCCGCGCCCATCCGTGCGCCCGTCAGCCCGGGCGAAGCCGAGCACGAAATTGTGCATGCTGTTGTTGTAGTAAAAGAAGCTGTTGCCAACCCACAGGAGGGCGGCCGGCGGCGCCTTTTCAGCGGCCTGAACCGCGCCCGCCAGAGACAGAACTAAAAACGCGGCGCCTGAAAAGATGGCCGCCAAAGTGCGAATGAACATGTTTCCCCCCGATTTTATTTGTGGGGATTAGAACCCATGCCGCAGAACCTTGCAAGCGGGGGGCGGTCGCCTGGTCGCAGGCGATCGCTTGCTCAGCGCCAGGCTCATTCATGGTCGCCTCCTTCGGGGCCGCCCCTCACTCCATGGTCGGAATCACGAAGCTCGCGCCATCCTTCACGCCGCTGGGCCAGCGGGCCGTCACCGTCTTGGTGCGGGTGTAGAAGCGGATGGAATCGGGGCCGTGCTGGTTGAGGTCGCCGAAGGCGGAGCGTTTCCAGCCGCCGAAGGTGTAATAGGCGATGGGCACGGGGATCGGCACATTCACGCCGATCATGCCCACCTGCACGCGCGCCGCAAAATCGCGGGCGGCGTCCCCGTCGCGGGTGAAGATGGCGACGCCATTGCCGTATTCGTGATCGTTGCAGAGCTTCAACGCGTCTTCATAGGTGTTGGCGCGCACCACGGACAGAACCGGACCGAAGATCTCTTCCTTGTAGATGCGCATATCCGGCGTCACGTTGTCGAAGAGGCAGCCGCCGAGATAATAGCCCTTCTCGTAGCCCTGCATCTTGAAGCCGCGCCCATCGACCGCAAGCGTCGCGCCCTCCTCGATGCCCAGATCCACATAGCCGCGCACCCGCTCCAGCGCCTGCGCCGTCACCAGCGGGCCATAGTCGGCGGAGGAATCCGTGGAGGGGCCGATCTTGAGGCTCTCCACCCGCGGAATCAGGCGGCGCATGAGTTCATCCGCCGTTTTCTGGCCCACAGGCACCGCCACCGAGACGGCCATGCAGCGCTCGCCCGCCGAGCCATAGCCAGCGCCGATCAGCGCATCCACGGTCTGGTCCATGTCCGCATCGGGCATCACCACCAGATGGTTCTTGGCGCCGCCGAAACATTGGACCCGCTTGCCCGTGGCGCAGCCGCGCGCATAGACATATTCGGCGATGGCGGTCGAGCCGACAAAGCCGATGGCCTGAATGTCGGGATCGTCGAGCAGGGCGTCCACCGCCTCCTTGTCCCCATTGACCACATTGAGAATGCCCGGCGGCAAGCCCGCCTCCAGAAACAGCTCGGCCAGCATGAGGGGCACGGAGGGGTCGCGCTCGCTGGGCTTCAGCACGAAGGCGTTGCCGCAGGCGATGGCCGGGGCGAATTTCCACATCGGAATCATGGCGGGGAAGTTAAAGGGCGTGATGCCCGCCACCACGCCGAGCGGCTGGCGCAGGGAATAGACGTCGATATTCGGCCCGGCGCCGTCGGTGAACTCGCCCTTCATGAGATGCGGAATGCCGCAGGCGAACTCCACAACTTCCACGCCGCGCTGGATGTCGCCCTTGGCGTCGAGGATCGTCTTGCCATGCTCGCGGGCGAGAACCTCGGCCAGCTTTTCGTTATCGCGCTCCAGCAATTGCAGGAATTTCATCAGCACGCGGGCGCGGCGCTGGGGGTTGGTGGCGGCCCAGGCGGGCTGGGCGGCTCTGGCGTTCTCCACCGCCGCGCGCACTTCGGCTCTGGAGGCGAGCGGCACGCGGGAGATCTGCTCCCCGGTCATGGGCTGCCAGCCCTCGGTGAAACGTCCCGAAGTTCCCGCGACATGCTTGCCGCCGATGAAATGGGTGAGCTCCTGCATGATGTTTCCTCCGGGGTCCCGTTGTTGGGTGACAGATTGTCCCATTCTGCTCGGTTGGGGAAGGCGTTTGCGCCTCTGTGCGAAGATTTTGATGGCAGGGCCTCGGCTTGCAGAAATCCTATGCTGCATTGCAAGATTCAAATATTTACAATTTTTGTGTTTATTAGTAACGAAATTTTCATATTCATTAATGGAAAGGCTTCAAATGTCCGCTTCATCCCTCAGCTTCAGAATAGCCGTCCTCTTCGCCCTGGTCGGCATGATCGTGGGCGTCTACATGGCCGCGTCCCACAACCACGCCCTCGCGCCGGGCCATGCCCATATCAATCTCATCGGCTGGGTGTCGCTGTTCCTGATCGGCCTCTTCTACGAGCGCCGCCCGCAGCTCGACAAAAGCGCGGGCGCCCGCTGGCAGGTGATCATCTACACCATCGGCGCGGTGGTGCTGAACGCCTCCCTGGCGGCCCTGCTGCTGGGTAACACGGCGGCTGAGCCGGGCGCGGCTGCGGGCTCCATAGTGGTGCTGGGTTCCATGTTCTGGTTCGGTTGGCTGGTGTTCCGGAATGTCGACGCGAGGGAGTGATGGGGGAGGGGCTGGAGAGCGCCATGGGCCTGACCCAATGCGCCAATAGCGGCCTTTTCGCCCCGCGCAGGATCGCGCAAACGCTCCGCACGACCATTGAAGAGCTCGCCCGCAGCGCAGGGCTCGAAAAGGACGCTGTTCAGCGGAAAGACGGGATCGCGTCCGACAAAACCCAAGAACGCCTGCGCGAACTGGTCGAAGTCATCAACAAGGTGGAGCCGCGCTTCGGCTCGGCCCTGATGGCCTATGCCTGGTATCGCTCGCAGCCCCTGCCCGGATTTTCCGGCCAGACGGCGATGCAGCTTGTGCGAAGCGGAAGGGCTGACGATGTGCTCGGCTACATCGACGCTGTTGATATTGGCGTGCATGCGTGAGCGTT
Source organism: Beijerinckiaceae bacterium (assembly GCA_947380915.1). Next base: position 3,616 of record CANCSY010000017.1, on the reverse strand, counting down.
GCGGGGCGTCAACAGCTCCCTGACAAGCCAGCCCTCAGGGCTTTCTTTTCGACGCGAAGTCCAGCAGGCGGCGCCCCTCGGCCCGGGCCTCTTCCAGCATCTGATCCCAGTCATCTGGCGGGTTCCCGCTGTCCAGCATCTTGCGGAACACCCGGTAGGCGTCGTCGCCGCTCTCATAGGCGCGCTTGGTGTTCTCGTCGTTGACCCAAGCCAACACGATGATCCTGCTTTGCGCGTGGTAGCGGAAGAACAGCCTGTATTGCTGGAAGAATTTAGCCCGAAACCAATGTTTGCGATCCTCGCCGAGGGTCCCGCCCTGGCGGTAGTCCGGCCGCGCGGGATCTTGCGGGATCACGTCGAAGGCCAGCCGGATGATGGCCGCCAGCCGCTTGCTGGCGTTCTTCTTCACATAGCCGACCCCGTCCTTCAGCTTGAGTTCCTCCACCTGCCCTGCGAGAGCTTCAATCTGAGCGAGAAACAAGGGATGGGCGAATAGGGTCCAGCCGTGAACGACGAAGGGCGCAGGCTTGCCCGCGCTCATTCATCATCTTCCGACAGGGCTGCGTCGAGATCGACCTCAACCTCGCCCACAAGGGACCGCAGGCGCTCCACGAGCGCGGCGTCCACGGCTTGCAGACGCTCGGGATGTGCTGCGATATCGCGCGTCAGGAAGTTCAGGAACGCCCCGAGCGCAGGGTCATCATCCCCGGGGCTGGCGGCCCGGGTCAGCACCACCTCCCCGCCAGGATGGATCGTGTATTGGATCTTGTCGCGCTTGCCGAGCCCAAGCGCACGACGCACTGTTTCTGGCACCGTGGTCTGGTAGCGGTCGGTCAGGGTGGATTCGACGTCGAGGATGCCGGTCATCGGGCGCTCCGCGCAAGGAGGAGGATGGAATATGATGGTAATGCAGATGCTTTTATTTGGCAATGCAAACGCATTGCACCTAAGCTATCCGATTGCTCAAGCCCCCCACTTCCCCTGTGGCTGACGCCATCTTCCGAATTGCGGCGGCCCGCGCAGGGCCTATATTGCCCGCAACCAACGGAGCCTCCCATGACCTCGAAACTCGATCAGCTCAAGACCATGACCACCGTGGTCGCCGACACCGGGGACATGGAGGCGATTGGCGCTTTCAAGCCGACCGATTGCACCACCAATCCCACCCTGATCCTCAAGGCCGCCCAGATGGAGGCCTACAAGGCCATCGTGGACGAGGCCATCGAATGGGGCGTCAGCCGCAAGGCCCTCACCAGCGCCGTCACCGACCGGCTCGCCGTGAGCTTTGGCGCGGAATTGTCGCGCATCGTGCCCGGGCGCGTCTCCACCGAGGTGGATGCGGACCTCTCCTTCGACACGCAGGGTTCCCTCGCCAAGGCCAGGGCGCTGATCGCGGACTACGAATCGCGGGGCGTCGGGCGCGAGCGCATCCTTATCAAGCTCGCCGCCACCTGGGAGGGCATCCGGACCGCCGAGATCCTCCAGAAGGAGGGGGTCGATTGCAACATGACCCTCATCTTCAACCTCGCCCAGGCCGCAGCCTGCGCGGATGCGGGGGCCTTTCTCATCTCGCCCTTCGTGGGGCGCATCTATGACTGGTTCGTCAAGAACGAGGGCAAGACCTATACGCCCGAGCTCGATCCCGGCGTGCTCTCGGTGCGCAACATCTACAGCTATTACAAGGCCCACGGCATCAGCACGGTGGTCATGGGCGCCTCGTTCCGCAACCTCGGCCAGATCGAGGCGCTGGCGGGCTGCGACCGCCTGACCATCTCGCCGCAACTGCTGGAGGAGCTGGCGAAGAGCGAGCAGACGCTGACTCGCCGCCTCGACCCCGCGCAAGCCGCAGCCAGCGCGCCCGCGCGCATGACGCTGGATGAAAAGGCCTTCCGCTTCATGCTCAACGAGGACGCCATGGCGACCGAGAAGCTGGCCGAGGGCATCCGCATCTTCGCCCGCGATCTGACCCAGCTGCGCGAACTCGTCTCCAAGAAGATGGACGCGGCGGGCTGAGCCGGGCGCCTTGGGGCCATGGACAGGCCCCACTGGCGCCGCGAAGGCCCTCTATTGCGTGTTCAAGCAAGGCCCGGACAGGCTTTGTGACGAAAAACGCGTTCAAATAGAGAGATCTAGCGCTTATCTGGTTCAATTTAGGCCACAAAAGCTCTAGTTAAAGGCAGACTGATTCGCCCAAGAAGAAACGTGCAGGAATAAACGTGATGGCCCCCATCAACTCAGGACCCATGCTCATCAGGATCCGCGAAGTCGCCCTTGCGGCGCTGCTGATCGCGGGGACCATGGGCGCCAGCGCCCTGCAAGCCCAGACCGCCGCGCCCCAAAAAGAAGATGAAGAGGTTCGGTGGACCCTGCCGCCGCCGCCTCATCTGTCGAACGCCCCTGCGCAGTCCCCGGCGCCCGCGCCCGCCAGCGCCCCCTCCCCTGCGGAAGCGCCCAATCCCTTTGGCGGCGCCCCGGTCATTCGCTCGGTGGCCCAGCCCACCCCTTCGGAGCCCCAGGAAACCGCGCAAGCCGCGAGCCCCGCGCCCGCCCCGCCTGAGACGCCATCCCTTCTGGCGCCATCGGTCACCATGCCCATGACCCTGCAACCGCCTGCGCCTCTGGCTGCGCCCGCGCCCGTCGCCGCGGCGCCGCCTGCGCCTGTCGCCGCAACTGCGCCGCCCGCAGCCACACCGGCGCCCAAACAGGCTGCGAAAAAACCCGCCGAGGCCCAGACCACCGCAAAACCCAGAACAGCTGAGGCCAAGCCAAAAACAGAGGTGAAGGCCAAGCCTGCGCCAGCCAGGACGGCCGAAAGCAAGCCATCGCAAGCCCAGGCGCCCAAACGCGCCCCCGCGGCGGCCAAAACCGTTCAGACCCGCCCGCCCGAACCCGTCCCCCCGCCCCCCGCCATGACGGAGAAAGACCCGGAGGACAGCCGCATCCCCGTCCTCTCAACCGTCATGGACGGGGTTACGTCCGTCGGGAAGACGATTGGCGGTTTGTTCGATTAGGGGGAGGTGGCCGCGTTTTGATCGATGCCGCCTTGAACCGCCCTCACGACCAGCATGCGCAGACCCCCACCACGTCCGCTGGCGCGGCCGACCCTGCCCACAGGGGGAGGGTGCGCCAACGATCTGAATTATATCGCGAAATGCCAGCCGCTTCCCCTTCCCCCTGTGGGGAGGTGTGCGGGGTGGGGGTCGCGGCATCTCTGACATGAGCGCCTTTGCGACCTCAGGAAACTCGGAAGCCCACGCTACACGATAGCGTGGGCTCCGAAATGAGCGCGTCAATCCCCGCATCTCCATTCCAAAAATGACATCGACGGAAATGTCTTGCAATCCCTGGCGCGGATGACTTGCAAAGCCGCACCATAAAAAAAAAAGCGCCCCCGAGAGGGCGCTTTTCCATTTCCTGATGCGTGCGAGCCCTATTCGGCGGGCTGCTCGCCGTCGGCCTTGCCTTCAGCCTTCTGCTTGGCCTCGAGGTCTTCGCCGGTCTGCTGGTCGACGACGCGCATGGACAGGCGCACCTTGCCGCGATCATCGAAGCCCATGAGCTTCACCTTGACCTTGTCGCCTTCCTTGACGACATCGGTGGTCTTGGCGACGCGCTG
>CANCSY010000016.1 GCA_947380915.1 Beijerinckiaceae bacterium | reverse complement strand
GACGCGGCGGGCAGGGATGCGCCGAGATCGCAGCCTTGCCACCCCGTCTCGCGCCGCTGGCGCAGCGCTTTCGCGACCATGGCGGGCTGGTGATCGCCACGCTTTTCACGCTCGTGCCGGGACGCGGCGGCGAGCCCATCATCTCGCCCCATCTCAAGCAGATGCGGCCCTTTCTCGGGCGCGGCGATTTCGCGCCGGGCTCCTGGGGGCAGGCAGTGGTGGATGAATTGCAGCCGGTGGACGCCAGCGTGGAGAAGCTGGCCTATTCGGCTTTCTACATGACGCGGCTGGACTGGCTGCTGCGCAAGCTGGAGATCACGCATCTGGTGGTGGGCGGCATCGTCACCAATGGGGGCGTGGCCTCCACCGTGCGCGACGCCCATGTGCGCGACATCGAGGTCACGGTTTTGTCGGATGGCTGCGCGGCCTTCTCGCCGGAAGTGCACCGCACCTCCATCGAGGCGCTGCGGCCGGTGGCGAAGGTGATGAGTGTGGCGGAGTGCGAAAGCGATCTCTTAAAAAAGGGAGAACCCGGGGAACTCTAGAGCAGAACCCCATCATTCTGAAACCCGGGGGGATTCCCAAATCATTTAGTTTCGTCGATAAAAACTAGGATCGCCGATGGCGTCGCGCCGAACGGCATGATTGTATCGGGCCTGACGATGGCATTGCCGCATGCTTGGGCCGAGCAGGAAGCAATGTTTGGGCTAAACTGAACGCAGCCCAACACTCAACTTGATCGGTCATTTACCTGCGATCCTAGGCAGGCGCAAACCGAGCACGTCGACAAAACCAAACCGGTCGCCGCGCGAATCGAACCAGTCTCCACGGCGCCCAATTTGAAAATCCGGACATTTGAATTTGACGACCGGAGACCGGGGCCTAAAATCGGCCGCCAAAGTCAGATTTTCGGTCTCCGCGTGTCCGAGAGATGCACAAACAGGCCCCCCCGCAAACGCGGGCTTTTCTACACAGACCCATGGTTGGGCCAATTAACGAGAATGCGTGGCTGACGAGGCAGTCCGGTCGAACCGGTCTCCTGAGGGTGAACCGCGTTTACAGGGAAAATACAGGGAAATTTCCTGAAACCAGGTTCCCGATCCGGCGCCAAACGGCCACCACACGGCCGAAAACGCCCGGAATCCTGAAGTATAATGATCCCTTCCCTGCCGCCTGGAACAGGGAATTCGCAGCTCGCAAACAAGGAAATCGGCTGCCGGGATAGGGCCCTAAGAGGCACCGAATTAAAGATCCCGCCCCTGCATTCAAATGCACCCGCCAAGCGCAGGGCTGATGACATCACCGGCTCCAAAACCAATAAGCCTCCCGCCTTCAAAGTTGCGGTTTGTTCGCTGATATTGACTCCGCGATAGACTGCTTGGATATTTTCTTACGCTATATTCTCTTGTGTGGCCCCGGAGTGCGCTTGGATCAATGGATCCAGGTAAAGCCAAGAGGACGAGCGGCCATCCCCCCGGCGTGGGACAGGGCAGCAACTGCAACCCGGCTGTTTGACGCGAATGCGGCGGCAGCCTGCGCTTGGAGCTGCCCTGTGAAGATAAGACCGCAGATCAATACCCCCGACACCACCCCTGTCCTGACGAATGCCCTCGCGCTGGCGCGCCTCGACCTGAAAATCATCCAGGTCGCCCCCTCCTCTCTACTCCCGCATCCAAGAAACGCGCGGACGCACTCAAGGAAGCAAATCCGTGAGCTGAGAAAGAGCTTCCGTACATTTGGGGTTTTGAACCCCGTATTTACGGACAGCGATAACGTCATCATCGCGGGCCACGCCCGTGTCCAGGCGGCTATGGAGGAGGGCCTGCCAACCATCCCCTGCGTCCGCGTCGACCATCTCTCCAAGGACGAGATCAGGGCCTATATGCTGGCCGACAACAAGCATGCAGAAAACGCTGGCTGGGACCAGGAACTGCTCGCGCAGGAGTTGAGCGATCTCAACCTTACGATGCCCGACCTGGAGTTTGATGCGATCGGATTCTCGATCGCTGAGGTCGATAGCATCATCGCCGAGCTGGCGCCTGTCGAGGATGGTGATCCAGCGGATGATCGTCTGCCCAAGGTGCGCAAAGGCCCTCGCCGCTGCAATCATGGAGACCTCTGGGCCCTGGGGCCGCACAGGCTCATCTGCGGCGATTCCCGTGACAACCCTACTATCGCGGCGCTGATGAACGGCGAACGCGCCCAGATGGTTTTCACCGACCCTCCATATAACGTGGCGATAGCTGGTAACGTCGGGGGTCTTGGAAAGATCCAGCACGCCGAATTCGCAATGGCGTCCGGGGAGATGACCGTCCGCGAGTTCACCGAATTTCTTCGGCATATCTTCCGGGAATTGATCGCATTCAGCGTGGATGGATCGATTCACTTCATCTGCATGGACTGGCGTCACATGCTGGAGGTCCTCACTGCGGCGGAGGACCTCTACACCGAACTGAAGAACACCATCATCTGGGTCAAGGACAATGGCGGGATGGGAACCTTCTACCGATCCAGGCACGAGATGATCTTCGCCTTTAAAAAACAGCACACCGTCTTACATCAACACGTTTGAACTGGGTCAGTACGGCCGCTACCGGACCAACGTCTGGGAGTATCGGGGTGAGAACACGCTCAAACGCGATCGTATGGACGAACTCGCCCTTCATCCAACCGTAAAGCCCGTCCAGATGATCGCCGACGCCATCAAGGATGTCTCAAGCAGAAGTGGCTTGGTTCTCGACCTCTTCGGTGGTTCTGGCTCGACGCTTATCGCCGCACACAAAACCGTACGCAGGGCTAACCTCTGCGAGATTGCCCCGGTCTATTGCGACCGGATGATCACCCGGTGGGAGACACATGCCAAGGATGACGCAGAACTGATCGCCTGCGGTTGGCCAAGATCTGATGAGACGGGGACTGAGGGCCCTCGGCAAGGCGAACTCCGCCAAAAATCCAAGAAACCAAGGAAGCACAGCGACCCCACCGCCGGAACCTCTCCAGATCGTAAAGCTGAAGGGTCAGTCCATGGCCGATGATCAGAGCAAGGCCCCCAAGAAGAAAGCTGCAGCCAATCGGCCGGCTAGCTACGAGGTTGGCTACGCCAAGCCACCTGCAGAAACGCGATTCAAGCCAGGGCAATCAGGAAACCCGCGTGGTCGCCCCAAGGGCGCCAAGAACAAGCCGCAGCACATGAGCACGGAGACCCTTCACGACATCATCCTCAGCGAAGCCTACCAAAAGGTCACAATGACTGACGGTGCCAAGCGCAGAGAAATACCGATTCTCCGGGCGACAGTTCGCTCGATCGCCTTAGGAGCGGCCAAAGGGCAGTATAGCGCACAAAAGCTTTTCCTTGAGATCGTGAACAAGACGGAAGCGGCAACGCTGAAGGGATGGAGAAGGAGGACATAAGCTTGAATGCAACCAATTGACCTTGCCCCCGGAAAACCTATCCAAAGGCTGAATGCCTGAATCAGCCCAACCCCTTGTGGGCTATAGGTGGCGCCTACGTCTCCATGGCCTGCCGCTTCGTCTGCGGTCGCCTCATGCCGTAGGCTGAGGGGTCAGGCCGGCGATCACGAAGGCGATCATGTCATGCAGCGTCGCGCCCGGCTTGTGATTGAATTGGGCGATCATCTGCGGATGGAAAAAGCGGAGCATGGCGCCGCTGACGCATTTGGCGGCGACTTCGACGTCCGCCACATGAAACAGGCCTGCTGCGGCGCCGTCTCCGATCACCTGGGCGATGTAAAGGGTGATCTGAAGGATATGGGCCTCGCAAACATCCCAGCTCTCCTCCATCGCCACCGCGACCATCTCATGGATTTTCGAGTCCTCGACATAGCGTGCGGCGTTCATATGGTGGACCGTGGCCAACAGGGTTCGCAAGCGCTCGGTCGCAGGCTCGGCGCCGTTCGCAATCGTTCTGGCTGCGGTCTCGACTTCGCCCATCAGGAAGCGCGCGGCGCTCTCATGAATCGCTTTCTTCGACTCGAAAAAGCGATAGATATTCGCCGGGCTCATCCGCAGGGCCTTCGCGATATCCGCCACTGTGGTCTTGTGATAGCCTACATCGCGGAACAGTCGGATGGCGGTCAAAAGAACCGCTTCACGCATTTCACCCTCCGGCTTTGTTGATCCTGCGCCTATGGTTTTTTCATTCGCCGGATTGCGGTTCATGGCACATCCATCCTGTCTTGGCGGGTTCTACGTTTTCAAGCATCCAGCCGCTTCGCGAACCAGAGAGCGTAAAGGCCCGGGAGAAAAAGAAGGGTCAGGAATGTCGCGACAAAGAGCCCCCCCATGATGGTGATCGCCATAGGCCCCCAGAAGGCGGAGCCGGACAGGGGAACCATGGCGAGGATCGCCGCCAGCGCTGTGAGGACAACGGGGCGCGCGCGCCGCACTGTGGATTCGACAATGGCGACGCGCAGGCTGAGACCCTCGCGCACATCGCTCTCAATCTGATCCACAAGGATGACCGCATTGCGCATGATCATGCCCGCGAGCGCGATGAGACCCAGAAGCGCGACGAAGCCAAAAGGCTTGTTCGCGACATTCAGGCCAAGGGAGGCCCCCACGATGCCGAGGGGCGCGGTCAGAAACACGAGGATCACCTGCGAGAAGTTCTGTAACTGGATCATCAGCAACGTCAGCATGGCGAGCACCATGAGCGGGAACAGGGTGAAGATGGAGCCATTGCCCTTCTCCGACTCCTCGATGGCGCCGCCGATCTCGATCCTGTAGGCCGGCGGCAGGGCGTCGCGAATGGATTTCAACTGCGGCCAGATCGCGGTTGTGGCGTCCGGCGCCTGCACGCCGTCGATCACGTCGGCGCGCACGGTAATCGCCATGTCGCGATTGAGGCGCCAGATAATCGGCTCCTCGTGGGTGTATTCAAGCCGCGCCACCTGCGACAGGGTGACTGGCGCGCCGTTAATGGTCCTGATCACAAGATCGCCAATACGGGCGAGATCGCGACGCTCTGCCTCGCCCGCCCGCGCCACGACGTCAATTTTCTCGACGCCTGCGCGTATCGTCGTGATCGGGACGCCCGACAGCAGCATATTGAGAGATTGCGAAATATCCTGTGGCGTCAGGCCCAGCGCCCGCGCGCGATCCTGGTCCACATCCAGCCGTATGGAGGGCGATTGTTCGTTCCAGTCGAGACTGGGGTCCACGATCCATTGATGGGCGCGCATCACGTCACGCACCTGATAGGCGATGGCGCGCACCTGCGCCGTGTCGGGGCCGATGACGCGGAACTGCACGGGAAAGCCCACGGGCGGGCCGAAGTTGAAGCGGTCCACACGCACGCGGGCCTGCGTCAGGCGCCCATCCTTGACCGCCTTTTCGAGCCTTGCCTTGATACGTTCGCGCGCCTCCACATTCTTCGAGACGATCACGATCTCCGCGAAGGCCTCATTGGGCAGTTGCGGGTTCAGCCCCAGCCAGAAGCGGGGCGAGCCCTGGCCGACATAGGCGGTGAAGGTGCTGATGTCGGCGTCGTCCTTCAGCAGCGCTTCGGCCTCGGCGACTGCTTTATGCGTCACGCCGAAGGCGGTTCCCTCGGGCAGGCGCAGTTGCAGGAACAGTTCTGGGCGCTCCGAGAGGGGGAAGAATTGCTTTTGCACATGTCCGAAGCCCAGAATCGACAGGGCGAAGACGCCGACCGTCGCGCTCACCACCCATCTGCGATGATCCACGCACCATTGGATGACCCTGCGCAGAGCGTGGTAGGTGCGCGTTTTATATAAAGCGCCTGGGTCATGGCGCTGCGCGCCTGCGCCAAGTGCGGGCAGGAGCTTGACCCCGATATAGGGTGTGAAGACGACAGCCACCAGCCATGAGGCGAGAAGGGCGATGGCGACGATCCAGAAGATGCCGCCCGCATATTCGCCCACGGAGGAATTGGCGAAGCCGATGGGCAGGAAGCCGACCGCCGTGACCAGCGTGCCTGTGAGCATCGGAAAGGCGGTGGACTCCCAGGCGAAGGAGGCGGCGCGGACCCGGTCCCAGCCCTGCTCCATTTTCACGACCATCATTTCCACCGCGATGATGGCGTCGTCCACCAGCAGCCCGAGCGCGATGATGAGCGCGCCCAGCGTGATCCTGTGCAGGTCGATGCTCAGGGCGTTCATGACGATGAAAACAATTGCCAGAACCAGCGGAACCGACAGAGCGACCACGATCCCCGTCCGCAGCCCCAGCGCCAGGAAGCTGACCAGCAGAACGATCACCAGCGCCTCGGCGAAGGAACGCAGGAACTCGCCCACCGCATGTTCGACCACTTGCGGCTGGTCAGCGATCTGCGTCAGGTCGAATCCTTGCGGCACAGAGCGCATGAATTCGGTGGAAGTCGCGTTCACCTTCTTGCCGAAGTCGAGGATATTGCCGCCCTTGGCCATGACAACGCCGACGCCAATGGCGGGTTTGGCCTCCTGCCGCGCGACGAAATCCGGCGGGTCCGAAAAGCCGCGCGTGACGGAGGCTATGTCCCCGAGCCGGAAGACCAGTCCATTCGCGGCGACCGGCGTGTTGCGCACCGAGTCCAGAGTGTCGTATCCCCCGCTCACCCGCAACGGTATGCGCTGGGCCGAGGTGTCGACGACGCCACCGGGGACGATGGCGTTTTGTTTCGAAAGCGAGGCGAACATGTCCTGCGGATCGATGCCAAGGGTCGCCAGTTTCGCATTGGAGAAGTCGACAAAGACCTTCTCATCCTGCGCGCCATAGATATTCACCTTGCTGACGCCGCGGGTCCGCAACAAACGCTGGCGCAGGCCTTCCACCACCGTTTTCATTTGCGCATAGTCCGCGCCATCCCCCGTCAACATGAAGAGGATCGAATCCACGTCTCCATATTCGTCATTGATGGAAGGGCCGATCAGGCCCTGGGGAAGATCGTTCTTGATGTCGCCCAGCTTCTTGCGCAACTGGTAGAAGAGATATGGCACGTCACGGGCGGGAGTGCTGTCCTTGAAAACCACCTGCATGGCGGTGAAGGAGGGCTTTGTGAAGGTGACGACCTTTTCGAACCAGGGCAGCTCCTGCAACTTCTTCTCGATAGGGTCTGCGACCTGATTTTGCATCTCCGCAGCGCTCGCGCCCGGCCAGACTGCGCGAACGATCACCACCTTGATGGTGAAAGACGGATCCTCGGCGCGCCCGACGCCCTGATAGGAGAAGGCGCCGGCGGCGGCCAGCGCGAGCATGAAGAACAGGGTCAGGGCTGGATGCGAGACAGCCCAGGCCGAAGCATTGAAACGTTGCATCATATGTCTCGTGAAAAGGCGGAATGGGGCGGATCAGAAGGCCAGGGCAGACACGATCCTGATCTTTTGCGAAGGATCGAGTTTCTGCACGCCAAGGGTGACGACCTGCGCGCCCTCGGCGACGCCGCCCGTGATCTCCACCTCCTGCGCGCCATAGGATCTGACCGTCACCTTCTTGAGGGTGAGGCCATTGGCCTGTTCATTCACCACATAAAGCGCTGGCCCGGCGCCTTGATTGAACAGGGCCGAAAGGGGCACGCGGGCCACCGGTGCGCCGCCGTTTTCCGAGAGGGTCAGGGTGGCGGTCATGCCAAGGCGCATGTCATCGCCCGCGTCGGAGATGGAGAAGCGGCCGAGAAAAGTGCGCGTGACCGGATCGGCGGAGGGCGCCAGCTCCCGCAGCTTCGCCGCATATTTCCTGTCGGGCGACGTCCAGAGCGACACGAAGGCGGCGCTGTCTCTGGCGCTCGCCACAAGGGCTTCGGGCAGGGACACGACCACCTCACGCTCCGTCGCGCGCGCCACACGTACGGCGGTCTGGCCCGCCGCCAGCACCTGGCCGGGCTCGACGAGGGTCGCCGTGACGACGCCCGGGCCATCGGCGAGGAGCGTGGCGTAGGACAGGCTGTTTTTCGTCAATTCTACCCCGCGCTGGGCGCGCAGCAGACGTGCACGCGCCTCGTCTCCCGCCGCCCGCGTCAGCTCGATCTGGGCGTCCGTTGACCAGCCTCCACCGCGAAGCCCCTTTGCGCGCTCCTCCGCCGCCGCAGCCTGATCAAGCGCGCCCCGGGCGGCCCGTTCCTCGGCCTCCGCCTGTTCCGCTTGCAGGCGCAGATCCACGCCATCAAGCGCAGCCAGCGGCTGGCCCTGTTCGACCATGTCCCCCACCTCGACCAGCCGCCGCGCGACTTTGCCCGCGACGCGAAAGCCAAGATCGGTTTCGATGCGTGGCCTGACTACGCCGACAAGGGTGCGATCCAGGACCTGAGGTTTGTAATGGATGGTCGCCACCAGCACCGGCCGCACCACCTCCGCCTGTTTCCTGGCGGCTTCCTCGCAGCCGGTCAGCAACAGAAGGGCGCTGAGGGCCAGCATGGGCCGCAGTCGGGCGCGTTCGGCTGGATTGGGGGTGCGGATCATTGTCGGGGCCATTGTCGAGCTGGGATGGCTCAAAATTCCATGATGACTGACGAATGTCAATAATCGTCAGAATTTTCGATAAATTGACTTCTCCCATCGCTGAGAAACTGAGCCGCAGGGTCGAATGCATCACCTAGCCAAGCTGAAAGTCATAGATTGAGCGATGAAGCGTGCTGACTTGATCTGATACGCGATTGACTTGATGTCGCGTTCGGCGGTCGCCGCTTTCAGCAGTTTAGAGAGCACTGGACGTGCGGTCTCAAAGGCGAGCGAGCCCGGCTCGGTGAGATCGCTAACCCGGTGGACAGCCAGCTTTGCAATCCGGCCTCTTTCACCCCAAAGGATCGCCCCCTCATGCTGCTCCATGCTCTGTCATAGGGGGCATTCGAGATAACTTGCTGTTAATTGCCAAGATTAAGCATGTCGTGGGACAATCGTTATTGCGCTGCTTCGAGTGTGGTTATTTTTGACCCTTGGCGATCCAAAGCAATTTTGGCCCGTAGGACATTTTGTCGCGCCCACGTTACGGAGGCATTTCAATGCGTCAGGAAACGCCCACCGCCGTAGTCGAGGGTCAAACGCCATTTGACCGCGATGGCAACTTCAATGCTGAAAAAGCAATCGATCTGGCCTTGGAGCAGAGATCTCTTGGAGATATCGATGCGGCAGATGCCTTAGATCTACTGGTCGATTTTTTTAGCACGAGCCAGAACTATATCTTCAACGGCGACGGTTCTTTGAATTATGAGTTTTCATCGGTAGCAAGTGATCCAGTTTCGCCAGCACCCACTGCATAAGAAAAAATGCCAAACGGGGGATCCGTATCTGGCGACGCGAGGGGCCGAAGCTTCAGGCATAGCTTTGAACCACCCCTCCCTATCGCGTTGGCCGACCAGGCGAATAGCAAAGCCCATAGCTTCCTGGTTACAAAGCGGTCCCTCAACGCCGACCTGCTGAATCTTTACTCATGATGCAAAAAAAACACCCACCTTCAGCGATCGCCGAGCTGAAGCCATCCACGTTTCATGGGTTCTTGAACTGGTATGTAAGTTGCTTGGTCTGTCGCATGAGTTGGTGGCTAGGGTTCCGGTCTCGTTGAGAGGCGCTGGTCCGAGAGCCGCCATCCCTGCGGGAGACATCCGCAGGGAGCACGGCGGGGCAAAATCCCGGGAGACCTCAGTGGCCGGATTTGGCGTCACTCGGGTTATGCCAATTCCAGACAATCAACAGCGATGGAGTTGGCGATCATGAAATCCAAATCTCTCCGACAGGTGCTGCGCGGCACAGCCACGGCCGTGTTGATGGCCGGGCTAGGCGCCGTCACGGTGCTGCCTTTCTCCAGCGCAGCAATCGCCGCGCCCAAGAAAGACTTCAAGCTTGCATGGACCATCTATGTCGGCTGGATGCCCTGGCAATATGCGGCGGAAACCGGCATCGTGAAAAAATGGGCCGATAAGTATGGCATCAAGATCGATGTCGTGCAGGTGAACGATTATGTCGAGTCCATCAATCAATATACCGCAGGCGGCTTTGATGCGCTGACGGTAACCAACATGGATGCGCTATCCACCCCTGCGGTCGGCGGCGTCGACACGACAGCGCTGATCGTTGGAGACTTCTCGAACGGCAATGATGCGGTGATCCTCAAGAACAAGGCCAAACTGGCGGACATCAAGGGTCAGAAGGTCAATCTCGTGGAGTTTTCCGTCTCGCACTACCTCCTCGCCCGCGCCCTCTCCACTATCGGTTTGAAAGAGAAGGACGTGAAGGTGGTCAATACTTCAGACGCGGACATGGCTGGCGCATGGAAGACAAAGCAGGTCACATCGGTCGTGACCTGGAATCCGATCGTCGAGGAAGTCATGGCTGACAAGGCGGCGCGCAAGGTCTTTGATTCCTCCCAGATACCCGGCGAAATCATCGACCTAACCGTCGCCAACACAGAGACCCTCAAGGACAATCCAGATTTCGGAAAGGCGCTCGTGGGCATCTGGTATGAGACGCTCGCTCTGATGGTGGCCCAATCACCGGAAGGCAAGGCGGCGCGCGAAGCCATGGGCAAGGCCTCTGGCACTGATCTCGCCGGTTTCGACGCGCAACTTGCCGCCACCAAGCTCTTTGACACCCCCGCCGCAGCCAGCGCCTTCACCAAGGGGGCCGAAATCGGCGCAACCATGGACAAGGTCAGGCGCTTCCTCTTCGACCACAAGCTACTTGGAAATAATGCAAAGTCCGTGGATGTTGTCGGGATCGAACTCGCCGATGGCAAAGTCCTCGGCGACAAGAAGAATGTGAAGTTTCGCTTCACAGACTCCTATATGAGCGCAGCTGCCGCGGGTAAGCTCTGATCCCATTGGGAGGCGGCGGTTCCGCCTCCCAGACCGTCCAAGAAAAATCAAAGCGGCGTCGCCATGCGAATGATCAATCGGCATCCTCCCAAGGGACTGGTGCTTCTGCTGGCGCTAACGCCCTTCTTTCTGGTCTTTCTCACCTATATCACGGCGTCCGCCATCAGGCTTGCCGACAATCCCGCGGACAAGCTCCTTCCTGCGCTCAGCTCCATCGCCGACGCCATTGATCGCATGGCCTTCACCACTGACGCCCGCACTGACGAAATCCTGATGCTGAAGGACACATTCGCAAGTCTTGAGCGTCTGGCCATCAGCCTCGCCATCTCGATCACACTCGCAATTGTGGCTGGGCTCGCCATTGGGCTGCTGCCCTATCCCCGCGCGCTGTTCAGCACCTTTGTCGATACATTCTCCATGGTGCCGCCGCTCGCGGTCCTCCCAATTCTGTTCATTACGGTGGGCCTGGGCGAAGCCGCGAAGATCACCCTTATCGCCATCGGCGTCACGCCCCCGCTGATCCGTGACGTGGCCATGCGCACGGCCGACATTCCGCGCCAGCAATTGATCAAGGCGCAGACCCTGGGCGCCTCCACATGGACGCTGACCCTACGGGTGATCCTGCCGCAGATCCTGCCTCGTTTGATCGATTCCCTGCGCTTGCAGATCGGTCCCGCCTGGCTTTTCCTGATCGCAGCCGAGGCCATCGCGGCGGAAGCCGGGCTTGGATACCGCATCTTTCTTGTGCGCCGCTATCTCGCGATGGATGTGATCCTGCCCTATGTCGCCTGGATCACATTGCTGGCTTTCATGATGGACTACGGACTGCGCGTGCTTCAGCGGCGGGCGTTTCCATGGTTCGCAGAAGCGAGGGCTTCCGCATGAGCCTGATCGAAGTCTGCAATGTCTGGAAGGAATATGGGGATACGGTTGTTCTCGAGCAACTCAACCTGACGATCGAGCAACGCGCCTTCGTGGCGCTGGTCGGCCCTTCCGGCTGCGGCAAAACGACCTTTCTGAAGATGTTGCTCTCCGAGGAACGTCCGAGCCGAGGCGTGATAAAACTTGCCGGTGAGGAGCTTTCCGCAGAACCGACCGCTGATCGCGGCGTCGTGTTTCAGAAATATTCGGTATTTCCCCATCTCACGGTTCTCGGCAATGTGATGATCGGCGCCGAACTTCAGGCGCGTTCAGGCGCGGGAAAGCTGCTTGGAAGACTGTTCGGCGCCGAGCGCCAGACCGCACGCGATCTTGCGCAGGAATTGATAGCCGCCGTTGGCCTATCAAAGGCGGAAGACAAATATCCCGCCCAATTGTCGGGCGGCATGCAACAACGTCTGGCGCTGGCGCAGGCACTCATGGCGCGTCCAAAGGTGCTGTTGCTGGATGAGCCATTCGGTGCGCTGGACCCGGGCATCCGCGCAGACATCCATGTGCTCATGCGCAAGCTCTGGAATGATCGCGCCTTGACCATCGTCATGGTCACCCATGATCTTTCCGAGGCTTTCCGGCTGGCCACCCGCGTGATCGCCTTTGATCGTCGACGCAATGAGCCCAGCGACGGAGGGCGCTATGGCGCGACGATCACGCAGGATCTCGAGATCTGGCCAAGGCGTCGGCCAACTCCACTTGCTCCCTTCCAAACCGGCCGGGACGACCCGCAGCCGCTGTCCGATGAACCCCGGGACGACCCGGCCAAGACAGGAATAGCGCCATGAGCTTTTCTCGTCCCGCACCCCAAGCCGATACACTGGCGATCATCGCCGCCAATCGCGCCCGCTATGAGGGGCTCAAGCAAGCGGGCGACGGCGTGACGCCGCGCCACCTGCCGCCACCAACGACACGCGCCGGCGCACCACTTGCGGATGACGCCATTCGTCATCGCGAGACCATTCCGGGCGGATGGTACTGGACGAAGGTCATTCGTCGCGGCGAGGCGTTGCGCATCCTCAACACATCAGGAACGCAGGGCGTCTCGCTGTTCGCCTGGAACGCACATGACACCTCCGAGCGCTACAACAGCGCGGATACCGTTAAGATCCAGTGGACGAGCAATCTGCGCAAAGGCCGCGTCTTGTTCTCCGACATGGGCCGCGTGCTCTTCTCCATCATCGAGGACACGTGCTGCGCCCATGACGCCATTATGGGTGGTTCGACCCCCGCCTCCAATGCGCGCGCCTATGGTGATGCGACCTTGCGCTCGACATCGGAAAACATGATTCTTGCCGCAGGCAAACATGGGCTCGGCCGCAGAGATATAGCGCCAGTCATCACGTTCTTTGCGCCCGTCTCCATGATTGACGGACGAGCGCAGTGGCGTGACGGGTTGGTGACAGAAGGCGATTTCGTCGACTTGCGCGCGGAACTCGATCTGCTTGTCGCCGTGTCGAATTGCCCGCATCCGATCGCCCCTGGCGCGCATTACGCCCCGGGCGCCATCGATTGCCTCGTCTATAAGGCTGCGCCCTCGGCAGCAGACGATCCATGTCGCATGGCGAGCGGAGAAGCGCGCCGTGGTTTCGAAAACAACGACCTTTACCTGCAAGCCTGAGGAGAGCCCCATGACCACGACAGACATGCCTGTGGTGTCGCGCTTCTTCGCAGCACCCGTCCTTGACCCCTCGCAAGCCATCCATGACTTCACAATTCCCGCCAATCGGCCATGGTCCCATGTTCTGCGCAAGGGTCAGATCCTGCGGATCATTGATCTCGAAGGGCAACAGGCCGTCGACACCCTGTTCTACAATGTGGATGACACAAGCGAGCGCTATTCTGCGCAGGACACGATCGCGCATCAGAGCGCGCCCTATGTTTCAACCGGAACGCGCCTCATCGCCAATACAGGCCGGGTGATGGCGACAGTGGTTGGCGATTCCTGCGGTCGCCACGACACATCGGCGGGCGCCTGTTCTTGCGAAGCCAATACGGTTCGCTTTGGCCATCATACCCGCTACATGCACGCCTGCCGCGAGAACTTCATCATCGAGGTGGCGAAACATGGGATGGACAAGCGCGACATCGTGCCCAACATCAACTTCTTCATGAATGTGCCCATCGAGCCAGATGGCAAACTCGCCATTGTCGATGGCGTCTCCGCGCCTGGCGATCATGTGGACATTATGGCGGCGATGGACATCATCGTGGTGATCTCCAATTGTCCGCAGATCAACAATCCCTGCAACGGCTTCAATCCTACACCGGTGCGCGCTCTCGTTTTTGATCCGTCGGTGGCGTGATGTTCAGCAAAGTTCTCGTCGCCAACCGAGGCGAAATCGCGCTTCGAGTCATCAAGACCCTGCGCCGCATGGGCATCGCCTCTGTCGCCGTCTATTCGGACGCAGATCGATTTACGCGTCCGGCGCTTGATGCGGACGAAGCTGTTCGCATCGGACCCGCATCGGTCGCGGAGAGCTATCTCAACATCGAAGCGATCATCGCCGCCTGCAAGGCGACGGGGGCTGAGGCTGTGCATCCGGGCTATGGCTTCCTCTCGGAAAGTGCAGGCTTCGCGGAGCGGCTTGCGGCGGAGGGTGTCGTCTTCATCGGACCCAAGCCATCGCATCTGCGCGACTTCGGCCTGAAACACACGGCGCGCGAGATCGCGGCCCGTTGCGGCGTCCCGCTCCTGCCGGGCAGTGACCTTCTGAGCACGGCTGAGGACGCCCTGCGGGAGGCGCGGCGCATCGAATATCCCGTGATGCTGAAGAGCACTGCGGGCGGTGGCGGCATAGGCATGCAGCTCTGTCACGATGAGGCGGAACTCGTGTCGAAATTCGACGCCGTGCAACGCATGGCGGGCGCGAGTTTCGGCGATTCCCGCGTCTACCTTGAAAGGTTCATTCCGCGCGCGCGACATATCGAGGTACAGATCTTCGGGCTTGGGGACGGGCGCGTGCTGACCCTGGGGGAACGCGATTGCTCCTTGCAACGCCGAAACCAGAAAGTGGTTGAAGAAACCCCTGCCCCTAACATCTCCGCGCAAACCCGCCAACGTCTTCAGGCTGCGGCCCAGGCGCTCGGGGAAGCCGTCGCCTATGAATCCGCCGGCACCGTCGAGTTCATCTATGATGTGGCGCGCGAGGATTTTTCATTCCTTGAGGTCAACACGCGCCTGCAAGTCGAGCATCCCGTGACGGAGGCTGTCTATGGCGTCGACCTCGTCGAATGGATGATCCGTCAAGCGGCGGGCAGTTTCACGCCTTCCTCGCAGGACTCGCTTGAACCCCAGGGCGCAGCCATGGAAGTGCGGATCTATGCGGAAAACCCGCAAGCCAATTTTCGTCCATCCACCGGCTTGCTGACCGAAGTCGCCTGGCCTGCGGACGCGCGGGTTGATGGCTGGATCGAAACCGGCAGCGAGGTGACGCCCCATTACGACCCCATGCTCGCAAAGCTCATCGTGCATGGAGCGACACGCGAGGAAGCCCTGGATAAAATGCGCTCTGCGCTCGTCGAGAGTCGCATTCATGGAATCGAGACAAACCTTGATTATCTCCGCGCCGTCATGAATGCGCCCACCTTCGCGGCAGGCGAGGTTGCGACATCAACTCTGAAGGATTTCGCCTTCACGCCGCGCGCCATCGAGGTTGTTGCCCCCGGCGCCCAGAGCAGCCTGCAGGATTGGCCGGGCCGCATCGGCCTTTGGAACGTCGGCGTTCCGCCATCCGGCCCCATGGACGAGCGCTCGCATAAACTGGCGAACAGCCTTGTCGGCAACGCCGAGGGCGCGACAGCGCTTGAATGCACCATGGCCGGCCCCACCCTGCGCTTTCATTGCGACGCCGTGATTGCCCTGGCAGGCGCACAAATGGAGTCGAACCTCGAGGGTGCGCCTGTCCCCTGGTTCACGCCCGTGCCTGTCAAAGCGGGACAAGTCCTGACGCTTGGGAAGATCACGGGCGCAGGCCAGCGCGCTTATCTGGCGGTTGCTGGCGGCTTCGACGCCCCGCTGTTCCTTGGCGCCAGCGCTACCTTCACACTTGGCAAGTTCGGCGGCCACGCCACTGGCGCCCTGCGCGCGGGCGATACGATCAAGCTTGCGCAAGCAAGCATCGGAACAGCGCGCGCCGCCGCACGATCGGAGATACCGGAACTCACGCGCGACTGGACCATAGCGGTGCGCTCGGGGCCCCATGGCGCCCCGGACTTCTTCGATCCCCAGGATATCAGCGATCTCTTCACATCGCGCTACGAAGTGCATTTCAACAGCGCGCGCACCGGCGTGCGGCTCATCGGCCCGCAGCCGCGCTGGGCGCGAAAAGATGGTGGGGAAGCGGGTCTGCATCCCTCCAACATTCACGATAACGCCTATGCCATCGGCGCCATCGACTTCACCGGCGACATGCCTATCATCTTGGGCCCTGATGGGCCAAGTCTGGGCGGCTTCGTTTGCCCGGCGGTGATAGCGCGACACGATCTTTGGAAAATGGGACAATTGCACCCCGGCGACGCCGTTCGTTTCGTACCAGAGGATGGCTATGCGACATCCCCCATGCCCGCTCTCGGGATCGCAACCGGCCGCTCTGTCCAAAGCCCGGTCCTGCTGCGAAGGGATGGGGAGATTCCTGTCGTCTATCGCCGGGCCGGCGATGATTATCTTCTCGTCGAATATGGGCCCATGGCGCTCGACATAGCGCTGCGCCTGCGCGTGCAATTGCTGATGGACGCCGTGATCAAGGCGAAGATGCCGGGCATCATCGATCTGACGCCGGGCATCCGGTCTCTGCAAATCCATTTCGACAGCACGGCCCTGTCCGGCGCCCGCCTGCTGGACGTGCTGGCGGAGATCGAACCTGGCCTTCCTGGAGTCGAGGACGCAATCCTGCCCTCGCGCATTGTGCATCTTCCTCTCTCGTGGAACGACCCGTCTGTGCAACTGGCCATGCGGAAATATCAGGAGCTCGTGCGTCCTGACGCCCCATGGTGTCCTTCGAACATTGAGTTCATTCGCCGCATCAACGGCCTGTCATCAGAAGAGACAGTGCGCGACATCATCTTCGCTGCGGAGTACCTCGTGCTGGGCCTTGGCGACGTCTATCTTGGTGCGCCGGTGGCGACGCCTCTCGATCCCCGTCATCGCCTGGTGACAACAAAATACAATCCGGCGCGCACCTGGACACCCGAGAATGCGGTGGGCATCGGCGGCGCCTATCTGTGCGTCTATGGCATGGAAGGTCCAGGGGGCTATCAATTGTTCGGCCGGACCATCCAGATGTGGAATTCCTGGCGGAACACGAAGGAATTCACCCCCGGACATCCATGGCTCCTGCGTTTCTTCGACCGCATCCGCTTCTTCCCGGTGAGCGAAGAAGAACTCGCCGCAGCCCGCGAAGCATTTCCCCATGGCGCCTATCCAATTGAGATCGAGGAGACCGAATTCTCCTATAAGGAATATTCGGGATTCCTCGCTGACAATGCGCAGAGTATTGCCGCCTTCAAGAAAACACAGGCCGAGGCCTTTGAGACGGAACGCGCGGACTGGAAAGCACGGGGGCTTGATTCCTTTATCTCGGATGATGGCGGCGTCCCTCAGAAACACGAGGAAGCGGTCGCCGATGGGTGCTTCCCTGTCCTCGCTCAAATGACCGGCAACGTCTGGAAGATACTGGTGGAGACCGGAGCGGAAGTCGCCACTGGCCAGCCTTTGGTCATTGTGGAGTCAATGAAGATGGAGATGGAAATAGTCGCTTCCAGACCAGGGCGTGTCGTCGACGTTCGCTGTCAGCAAGGCCGCACCATTCGAGCGGGAGACGCCGTAGTCATTATTGAAGGATAGGTCAAAACGAAAAGCTTTGCCTGATGAGACGACGGACCACGAAGCCTTCAGCTTACGCGGCGATTGGATGCGCGCCTGTGCGATATGCACCTTTTAATACCGGCAACCGTATTGAAATCCGGCTAACTGGAACGGCAAATTCGGTATGTGGACGCGACGCGGGTCGATGGCATCTGCACCGAGGTTGGAACATTGCCGACCACAGACCCTGGCGTAGCCTCACGGAAGGATCTTGAAGGCTTCGCGCTCGTCAGCTTAAGTGTCTGTTTGAGAGCGCGGTTTTCTTCTTCCAGTTCGCGGATATGGCGAATTGCCTTCGGCGAAAGGGATCCGAAACGCTCGCGCCAGCGATAAAAGGTACGCATAGATATATTGGCCGATCGGCAGATGCCCTCGATCGGCATGCCTTGGTCCGCATCAAGCAGCCACATGGCGATTTCATCGTCGGTAAACTTCGATCTACGCATGCAAGCCCTCCGGAAATTTGGATGACCGCGGATGTAAAAGACCGTCGCAGCTTTGGAATGCAACGGTCAGTCGTCACTGGCACGTTAAAAAGCTGACTACTGAGCACAGTTTGAACTCAAAGAAACCGCTTGTCCAGTAGCATGTGGATCCCCTTGTTCCCATCGACAGTTTGAGTGACGCGGAGGTTCGCCGACAGCGAGCACAGCATATAGGCCTGATTTGGCGACAGGTTCGTGCGCGCGCAAACATGAGCGATCATCTCGCGCACGGCCTGCCGCATGGCGTTGTCCAGGCTCTCGTCGAGGCCAATGGACATGAGAGAGGTTGGCGTCTCGGCGAACGGCCAGAGATAGCCGAGGTCCCGGCGGACGGTGAGCCGGAAAGTCCCTGTCACTGCGGTTTCCAGCGCGGTGACGCAGACTTCGCCATCGCCTTGCACCGCGTGGCCGTCCCCGGCGAAGAACAGCGCGCCGTCGTTGAAGATCGGAAGGAACAGCGTCGCACCGGGCTTCAGTTCCTTGTTATCCATATTGCCGCCGAAGATGCGCGGCACGGGGGACCCGCAGCGTCCCCAGGCGGGTGGCGGCGCAACGGCCAGAATGCCGAAAAACGGATCAAGCGGAATTTCAAGGCCCCAAGGCATGCGGGCGACGCCACGCGCAATATCGATATCCGGATGGATCGTTTCGTACTGTTGAAACTCATCCGGCAGCGTTCCCAGGAGCGGCAGAATAGAAACGAAGCCCCAATCAAACCGCAGCTTCATGTCGAGGATGTCGATCTGAAGGACATCGCCGGTTTTCGCTCCGGCCACATACACGGGCCCAGTTATGAAATGCGGTCCAGGCCCTTGTGGCACGCCAACGATTGCGCGGCGATATTCATCTGGAACGCGGCGTGGATCGGGCGGCAGGCAATCGATTCCGCCTGCCGGCAATGAGTGGATCGTCACCGTATCGCCGGAGCTGATTCTGAGAACCGGCGGGAGGGCGCTGTCAAAAAAGCCCCAGACCAAGGTCTCGGGCGTGGCGGGAAGCTCATGGTGTCGGGTCATCGCATATCCAATCGCGCGTCGTCATAAAGTCGGCGCTTGCGCGCACGGCGTCAATATAAGTTTGCGGGTGTCCGTACGAAGATGGCTTGCGCATCGTGCGCTCCCCCGTCGCGTCCGGCACGACAAGATACAGTCGGTGACGCTCCCCGAGAACTGCGTCAAATGTCAATTTTGACATTATCATTCACGACTGTTCAACGCATGAGCATTCGGAGCATTCAATTACAGCGCATTGCCTGATATTGAAACTTGAGCAAATTACCGCTCCATGTTCAAATTGCTCATCAGATCATTCTGTGCGTTCGCCAGTATAAAGCAAGCACAGGGCGGCAGTATATTTGCTGCTGTTGCTCGCTGTACATTGGCTGCGCTCCGCAGACCCAAAATTTCACTTGGAGATGTCGCATGACCAGATTGACACGTCGAGCCGTTCTCGCCAGCTCTGCGGCCGCACTAAGCATGCCCGCCATAATCCGCCCAGGGTGGGCGGCGGACACTGTAAAGCTCGGATGCCTTTTCTCCTCCTCCGGCACGATGGCCAACCTTGAGGGACGGCTCAATTATGTGGCGAAGATGGCGGCGGACGAGCTCAATGCAGCCGGCGGCGTGCTGGGCCGGCAAGTCGAAATCGTGACCACCAATCCGGCGTCCGACTGGCCGACCTATGCGCAGATGGGACGTCAACTGCTGCAGGAGACCAAGGTCGCGGCTCTGCTGGGCTGCTGGACGTCCGTCTCGCGCAAGTCAGTCCTTCCGGTTGTCGAGCAGAACGATGGTCTGTTGTTCTACCCGCTCCATTTCGAGGGAGAAGAGAACTCCAAAAATGTCGTCTACATGAATTCGCCGCCGTCCAGCTCGGTGCTGCCGGCAGTCGACTATCTGATGGGCTCCGAAGGGGGCAACGCCAAGCGCTTCTTCATGCTGGGGAGCGACTATGTCTGGCCGCGCACGATCAACAAGATCCTGAAATCCTATTGGGCCTCCAAGGGCATACCGGCCTCGTCCTGGAAGGAGGAATATGTCCCCGTCGGCTTCAGCAACTTCCAGAATCTCGTCAATCAGATCCGCACATTCGCCAGCGCGCCGGGCGGCCAGCCGATCATTGTCCTCACCGTCGTCGGCAACTCGATCCCGGATTTCCTGCGCGAATATGTCAATCAGGGCGTCAAGCCCACCGATATTCCGCTTCTCGGTCTCGACATGGTCGAGGCGGATCTCGAAGGTCTCAACACGTCCGGTCTCGTCGGCAGCCTGAATTGCTGGGCTTACCTGCAGAATGCGCCGGGCGAGCGCAACAAGACATGGCTTGCCAACTGGGCGGCCTATGTCAAGAAGTCGGGTGCGCCGTTCAGTGGCGACGTAGCCATCGATCCGATGGTGTCGACCTATGACAGCGTCCATATGTGGGCGCTTGCCGCCAAGAAGGCCGGCTCCTTCGATGTGCCCGCCGTGCGCGCCGCCTTCCCTGGCATCAGCTTCGATGATCCTTCGGGCTATACGCTGAAGCTGTCAGCGGAGAACAATTACGTCAGCCGCGGTGTCTTTATCGGCTCGGTCAACGACAAGCAGGGCTTTGACGTCCTGTGGCAGTCGAAGGATACGCCGAAGCCCATTCCCTTCAGCCCGACGTGATCTGAAATGCGTGTCCCGCTCATGCGGCGGACGCCATCGGCCGGCATCCGTCTGATGTCGGCCGTGGCCCTCGCCATCTGCATGACCGCCTCGTCGGCTGTCGCCGGTTATGACCGGCCCGCTATTGTTGCAATGTTTTGCAGCGAGGGCGGCAAGGACGTGGCCAAGGCCGCTGACGTGATCCTCTCCGGCCTGACTTCTGCTTCGGACGAGGATCGTAGCTGGTCAGGGCGGCTTGTCGCGGCTTTCGCCGCCAAGGCGTTGCGCTGCGCCGGCGACAGGACCGCGTTTTTTGCCGATGGATCAAGTGCGACAACCCTGACGCCGGCCACAATCCCGACCGACGTCAGCTCTCCGCTCCCCAGTCTGCGCAGCCGTGCCCTCCTTGAGCAGGTCACGGCTGCCATAACTTTGTTCACGACCACGGAGCCCAATGCGCGTCTGGAGGCGATCAAGAGCATAGAGAAGCGCGGCGACGCCATCAGTGAAGAGATCTTGCAAGCTGCACGCGACGGCGAGCAAGCCGCCGTGGTTCGTCATGCACTTGATATGATGATTCAGACGCGCGGGCTGCAGTCGAGGGATCCGACCAAGCGCATCGCCGCCATAGGGGCGGTAGCCGCAGACCCGACCTCGCGCACCATAACACAGCTGACGGCCTTGCGGGCGGATCCGACCTACATCGCTGATGCAACCGTCCGCGTTGCGCTTGATGGCGCGATCGCAGCATCACGCCGGACCGTACTGATCGGCGACATCCTCTCGCTTGCTTACAACGGGATCAGCGCGGGCAGCGTCCTGTTCCTCACCGCCGTCGGACTGGCGATCATCTTTGGCCTCATGGGCGTCATCAACCTGGCGCAGGGCGAATTCATCATGATTGGCGGGTACACGACCTTCTGCGTTCAGGAGGCAACCCGCGCCTGGGCCCCGGGACTGCTGGACTGGTATCCCGTGATCGCGCTGCCGATCGTCTTCATTGTGACAGCCGGCATCGGGATGCTGATCGAGGCGGTCGCCATCCGCCATCTCTACAGGCGGCCGCTCATGACGCTCCTCGCCACCTGGGCGATCGGCCTTCTGCTGGTCAATCTCGTGCGGGTAACCTTCGGAACGCAGAACCTTCAGTTCGCGACACCGGCCTTTCTCTCGGGAGGCATCCGCGTCCTGGGGGACTTTGTCATCACCTGGAACCATCTCGGTGCGATTGTCGTCGCAATCGGCGCCTTCATCGGAACACTGGCCTTGCTCCGCCTCACTGACCTTGGTCTTTATATTAGGGCCGTCACGCAGAATCGCGGCATGGCCGGCTGTATCGGCATCTCCACGCGTCGCGTTGATCAGCTCGCCTTCGGCTTCGGCGCAGGCCTGGCCGGACTCGCAGGCCTCGCCCTGTCACCCATCTACAACGTCAATCCGACGATGGGCAGCGGCTTCATCATCGACAGCTTCATGGTGGTCGTGCTCGGCGGCGTCGCCAGTCTGTTCGGCGCCGCCGTCGCCGCCATCGGCATAGGCCTCGTCAACGTCGGCATCGAGCCCTTCTATGGCGCGGTCGCCGCCAAGGTCATTTCTCTCCTCATGATCATCGCACTCATCCAATGGCGGCCCGAGGGGCTGATCGCAGGAAAGGGACGTCGATGAACCTCCGAGCAACCCCTCTTGTGGCGACCGTCCTGGCGCTCGTGACGATCTCGCTGCCATTGTTTGGCCTAGGTCTGGCGCCTGGACCAGCTTTGCCGATCTACCTCGTCAACGCCACTGGCCAGATCATGTGTCTCGCGCTTCTCGCGTTGGCGGTAGACCTCATGTGGGGCAGCGCCGGTATCCTCAGTCTCGGACACGGCCTCTTCTTCGCGCTCGGTGGCTACCTGTGCGCGATGCATCTGCTGCGCACCGCCTACGCCGAAACGGGCGTTCTGCCGGACTTCTTGCAATTCATGGGACAAACCGCCTTTCCAGGCTGGTGGGCCCCCTTCGACAGCAGCCTCTTCACTATGGCGGCGATCATCGTCGCACCAACCATAGTCGCCGGGATCTTCGGCTATGTCTCGTTCCGGTCGCGCGTCAACGGCGTCTACCTGTCCATCATCACGCAGGCGCTCACCTATACCGCGATGCTGCTGATGTTCCGCAATAACAGCGGCTTCGGCGGCAATAACGGCATGACCGGCTTCCATAGTTTCGCCGGGCTCGACATCGGCAAATTGCCGTCCGCAGTCCTGCTGGCGTCGCTCTCGACCGGCGTATTGCTCGTTTGCTTCGTTTCCGGCCGTTTGCTGCTTGCGACCCGTTACGGACGCCTGCTCGCGGCGATCCGCGACGACGAGCCACGTCTCAGGTTTCTTGGCTACGAATCGATCTGGCTAAAGCTCTCGGCATGGTGCCTTTCAGCCGTGGTCGCGGCGATCGCTGGCGCGCTCTACGTGCCGCAGGTCGGCATCATCAATCCGAGCCTGCTGGATCCGTCACTTTCGCTGGAGATTGCGGTCTGGGTGGCGGTCGGTGGACGCGGCGGACTGGTCGGCGCGATCTTGGGCGCCGTGCTCGTGAACCTCCTGAAGTTCTGGCTTGCCGGGGCGGCGCCCGCTGCTTGGCCGTTCGTGCTTGGCGGGTTCGTCCTCGTCATCGCACTCTACCTGCCAAACGGGTTACTCGACGCTTTGAAGTGGAAACGCGCGCGACGATTGTCCGCTTTGCCCGGCCTGTTCGGCGCGGAGGGGCGGTCTTGACCTATCCGGCGATTGAATTGCGAGACCTCACGGTTCGGTTCGGCTCCTTTACCGCGCTGAGCAACCTCACCTTCTCGGCCGACTACGGCCGGGTCCGCGGCGTCATCGGCCCGAACGGCGCCGGCAAGACGACGATGCTGGATGTCATCACCGGCAAGTCGAAGCCGGAATCCGGCGCTGTCATGCTCGACGGGCAGACAGATCTTGCCGGTTACAGCGAGGCGGAACGCGCGCTCGCCGGAATAGGTCGCAAGTTCCAGAAGCCGAGCGTATTCGAAGCGCTGTCGGTCACCGACAACCTCGATCTCGCCTTGCGCCTTCACCCCAAGTCGCTATGGCGCGACGTGATGGCGTTGCGAAGCCAGAAGCGCGAGGCCATCGAGCGGACACTCGCCGAAATCGGGCTCGCCGAACGGAGCAACGCTCTGGCCGGTTCCCTGTCCCATGGTGAAAAACAATGGCTCGAAATCGGAATGGTGCTGATCAAAAACCCGAAACTCTTGCTGCTCGATGAGCCGGTCGCGGGCCTCAGCGATGCAGAGACGGCGCGCACCGCCGAACTCGTGCGGGCCCTGCGCTCGCCCGACCGCAGCATTGTCGTCGTGGAACACGACATGGATTTCGTCGAACGCGTCGCCGATACCGTGACCGTACTACACGAGGGACGCACGCTGTTCGACGGCTCGATGGGGGCGGCGCGCAGCGATGCACGCGTCATAGAGGTGTATATCGGCCGATGAACCCTCACCTCGCCCTCTCCTCGATCAATCATCACTACGGCAGCGCGCAGAGCCTGCGCTCGGTGTCGCTGTCGATCGGCCGCGGCAAATGCCTTGCCTTGCTTGGGCGTAATGGCGCCGGCAAATCAACGCTGCTGCGCTGTATCACCGGCCTCCTCGCGCCAAGTCACGGTGAGATTCGCCTCGACGACGCCGACATCACCGCGTGGCCTTCGCATCGCCGCTCGCACGCTGGAATCGGATATGTCCCGCAAGGCAGGGAGATTTTCTCGGACCTCACGGTGGGCGAGAACCTGCGCATAGCAGCCAAGGCGCATGGGATTCGTGACAGCGCCATCGAAGATGAGGTCACGACGCTGTTTCCGGTGCTGCGCGAGATGTGGCGGCGGCGCGGCGGCGATCTATCCGGTGGCCAACAGCAACAGCTCGCCATCGGCCGCGCACTGATGGGCAAGCCCGGCATCCTCATTCTCGATGAGCCGACCGAGGGGATCCAGCCCAATATCGTCAATCTTATCGAGACGGTCATCGCGGACCTCAAGGGCCGCATGACCATCCTGCTCGTCGAGCAATATTACGACTTCGCCCAGACGCTCGCCGACACTTACGTCGTCATGGAACGTGGCGCGGTGATCGCCGAGGGCGAAGGCGCCGACATGGGTCGCGACAACATCAGCCGCTTTCTGTCGATCTGACGGCGAGGATGACATTTCACACATCGTTCAGGAGAGAGCCATGAGCCAACATCACGTGATCGCCCCGACGCCGGAGAACATGGTGCTCGGTTATTTTGACGCGACAACGCCGCCGATCCTGCGGGTGGCGTCCGGAGACACCGTGACGCTGACCAGCTGGCCGGCCGGCGACGCCTCAACCCTCATTCCTGATGCTGCACGCCACGATCCGGAGCATCTGAAGGTGCTCGAAACCCTGCCGCCCGGTCCCGGACCCCATTTCATCACCGGGCCAATCTATGTCGAAGGCGCCGCGCCCGGCGGCGTCCTGCAGATCGATATCCTCGAACATTCGTTCCCGCTCGATTGGGGATTCGTCTCCATCCTGCCGCTTCTTGGCACTCTGCCTGATGAATTCACAGACTATGAGACGATCCACCCGACCATCGACCGCGCGCGTGGCGTCTGCATCTGGCCCTGGGGCAAGGAACTTCCGCTCGACCCGTTCTTCGGCATTATCGCCGTCAGCCCACCGAAGGCCTGGGGCAAGTATCCGTCACCGCCGCCGCGCGCCTTTGGCGGCAATATGGACAACAAGGAGCTGAAGCCCGGCACGACACTATATCTGCCGGTTTATGAAGAAGGCGCGCTATTTCGCGCCGGTGACGGACACGGCGTGCAAGGCGACGGCGAAGTTTGCATTACCGCGCTCGAAACCGGCCTCACCGGCACCTTCCGCCTGACCGCGCGCAATGACCTCCATTTCGACTACCCCTTTGCCGAGACACCGACCCATCTGATAAGCATCGGCATGGACGAGGACCTGGATGACGCCGCAAAACAGGCTGTTCGCCAGATGGTGCATCACATCTGCCGGGTCAGCGATCTCAGCCGAAATCAGGCCTATATGCTCTGCTCGCTCGCCGGCAACCTGCGCGTGACGCAAACCGTCGATGGCAACAAGGGTTGCCACATGATGCTGGCCAAGGCGCATATCTGAAGATTTGCCTCATGGACCCGGTCGGGGGGCGGCATGATTCAAAGCCGCATCCCCTGTCAGGGCCCTAGAGACAAACGTTTGAGCTGAAGGATTGGAGATATCAAATGTCTGATGCTATCGCCACGACCCAAAAGGTGTGGAACCCCAAGGATGATTTGATCGCCGAGAACATTCCACGGCGCAGACAAGGAATGGTTGAGACAGTATCCGCATTGTCTATGGTCTTATTAGTCGTCTCTACCGTGCTCTACCTCAATCTCATGCTTAAAAATTCTGCAATGGATGTTTTGCCTTAATTGACTAGATGGAAAAATCGATGAACAATGAGGCAATCAACTCATCATGCTGCGTCTTATCAAGATGCGCATAACGTCTTGGTTCAAAATGACACCTCTCGTTTATGCACTTGTCAATGAAAGCTATCGCTCTTTCCTAGTGGCCCGCCGACTCCCGGCGCGAACCTGCGTCGGCGTCAACCGGCCTTGCCTATGATCCGCTGGTCGAGTTTGGTCTCATAGCCCGAAGGCCGGAGTGAATGTATGGGAAATCCCCGATCTGCAAGACTTTTGCTTTCACCAAGTGACGTCAAGTCGTGAGATAGTATCCCAAGGTGCTGGGCATCTAAGTGACTTGATGGGTGAACTGCTGCGAAAGGGAAAGAGGGCGCAGGCAGCCTCATAGTTCCCGGCGACTGTCCCTGGGCAAGCATCGAAACGAATTGAATATCGGCATGGCGCCGGATCAGGAGAGAGCAATGGATCTTGGATTGAAGGGACTTAAGGCGCTTGTCACCGGCGGAACAAAGGGTATCGGACGCGCTATTGCCGAAACGCTCGCCGCAGAAGGGTGCGACATAGCGATTTGCGCTCGCAATGGCAGTGAAGTGACGTCGGCCGTCGCAGCTCTGGCGAAAAGCGGCGTCAAGGCGACCGGCGCCGCAGTGGATGTTTCAGACGGCCCTGCATTGAAGGCCTGGGTTGCGGAAGCCGCCGCCGCGCTGGGTGGTCTTGATATCATCGTCGCCAATGTGAGCGCGCTCGCGATTTCCAACGATGAAGAGGGCTGGACCAAAGGCTTCTCCACTGACATGATGGGCACCGTACGCCTTGTCGACGCCGCAATGCCCTTTCTTCTTGAGAGCAAGGCTGGCGCGATTGTGACCATTTCCAGCGTCTCCGGTCGGGAGATCGACTTCGCAGCCGGCCCCTACGGCGTCTTCAAGGCAGCCATCGTCCATTACACGCAGGGCCTCGCCAACCAATTCGCGGCGCAGGGTATCCGCGCCAACACCGTTTCGCCCGGCAACACCTATTTCGAGGGTGGCGTCTGGAACCAGATCAAGGATGGCAATCCTGCACTCTACAAGATGGCGCTCGATCTCAACCCCACCGGCCGCATGGGCACACCTCAGGAAATGGCGAATGCGGCGGTGTTTCTCGCCAGCCCGGCCGCCAGTTTCATCACCGGCACAAATCTCGTGGTCGATGGCGCGCTGACCCGCGGTGTCCAACTCTAAGCGGAGGATCTGCGATGCGCATCGCCAAGACTGGAAACATCAAATACGCACTGTCGGGCGACAAGCCCTTCATCGCTCAGGTATCACCCGGAGAGATCTTCCAGGTCGAAACCGCCATCAACATCAATGACGGCACGATCACGCATCTTGGACAACAATTGACGCTGGCAGACGTCACCCTGCCCTTCGTCAACGGCGCCACCGGACCCATCGAGGTTCTAGGCGCCAAGCCAGGCGACATGTTGTGCGTCGAAATTCTGGAAATTGAGCTGGACACGCTGGGCTACACATCCTTGTGGCCCGGTATCGGCATGTTCCCGGACTGGGTACGGCACAAGGAATTCGGCATTCAGACGCGCGTCGTCGAAGTAAAGGATGGGCTTGTTCATTGGAACAAGACCTTGAAGCTGCCCGTCAAGCCTATGATCGGGGTGATTGGCGTCGCCCCCCTGCATGGAGCAGTCCTGACGCTCGATAACGGAACGCACGGCGGCAATATGGACGTGCAGGAAATGACCGTTGGCAATACGGCCATGTTCCGTGTCTCAAAAGATGGCGCGCATCTGTTTCTGGGTGATTGCCACGCGATTCAGGGGGACGGCGAGGCGAACGGCATGGGGGCGATTGAAATCGCGACGGTGCTGACCGTCCGCCTCTCGCTGAAGCCGGCGCCATTGCGCCTTGTGCACCCGCGTATTGAGACGCCAACTCATATTTGCACGACTGGCTGCGCCCGTCCGCTCGAGGACGCCATGCGCATCGCCTTCGAAGAAATGATCCACTGGCTGGCTGACGACTACGGCATTCCGGAACCGGAAGCCTATATGTTGCTCGGTCAGATCGCAGAAGCCCGCTGCACGCAGGTCGTGAACCCCAAGTACACCTATATCTGCAAAGTGAGCAAAGACATCCTTCGACAATACCGGTAGCAGTATGTCATCAGCAGGCTAGGGATAAATCTCAATCGAAATCACGCACTCCACCAACATGTTGGAACCTTCCCGTGGTGCGGACGCGACGTAATTGCGACACCCTGCCCCCAGGCGCGCGCACTAGCCATGGTTGCGCAAAAGCCTGCCCCGCTTGGATTGTTTGGCAGGGGCTATATCTCCTCGCATCGCCAGATCCGTTCCACCCGCTAGGGATTGACCAGTCGGCCCGCCGCGTTTCAGGGTAAAACCACCTTTCACGGCGCCCGTGATTATTCAAGTATCGGCTCTTAAAATGGATACGCTTGCACCACTCCCGGTGCGTCGTTCCTAAATTGAGGGCGTGGCGACGAATGCGCCGGAAGCCCGGAATTGTTTATTAAATTTTCCCCGAACCTTTGAAGGGGCGTTAAAAAACACCGCGGGAAATCTGGTTCGAAAATCTGCCAAGCAATCAGACAAATCGAACCGGGGTATATCTGGCCTCCAGGATCGACGCGCCCAGGCCGCCGTCTATCGGCTCCTGCTTTGTAAAGCCAGCCCCACGACATGCTCCCTCATCAGAGCTTCGGCCCGCCAGCCCTGCCCAGCGAGAATCAGTTCATAAAGCCTGTGATGATCGTCATGACGACGTCGAACATCTTGATGGGTGAAGGATACGATATGCCGATGTGTGGAACCGGGCATGTTGAGCGTCATGCGCACAGTTTCCGTCAGCATACGGTTCTGGGCGGCGGAGAGAATGGTATCGTGAAACGCGACGTTCATCTCACGATAGGCGGCCAGATCATCGTCGGTGAGTGGATCATGGAGAAGAATTGCATCGCCATCGCCAAGCGCCTTCTCCATCGAAAGACGCTGATCCATCGAAAGGCCCCTCTCCGCTGCGAAACGGCAGGCAAGGCCTTCGAGCGTTGCGCGAATTTGATAGGCGTCGAGCACCGCATGGAGCGGAAACTCCCGCACCGTGAAGCCACGATTATGCGCGTAATCAACGAGGCCCTCCGCCGCCAATGCATGAAGCGCCGCGCGCGTCGGAGTGCGCGAGACCCCCAGCGAACGAGACAAATGCACCTCGTTGATACGCTCGCCCGGTGAGAGGGCGCCGGACAAGATCGATTCACGAACCTGGTCAGCAGCGGAAATCGACCGCGGCGCCGAACGGTCAGCCTCGGTGATCGAGTCAGCACTTTGCTCTGGGTCGATAGCGGAAAAGCCTTTGGTCAGAAGCTTGTTCATGAATTTCCATCCTCACGACTAATGAATACAGCAACAGGCGCACATCACACAAGTGTGCACACTTGCAAGAATATTACCCAACTTCGCCCAAAATTAATGCAGTTTGATTGTAGTTTTGGCAGCATTGGGCCCCAAGGTGTTTTTATCTAAAGAAAAGTGTGTGCAATTGGCTTGACAAGCGGGCCGCGCTCGGTGAGCCTAATGCTTCTGTTTCTCACGCAAGGTTCCAGCATGGCCCTGCTCGACGATGACAACGCCATTGAGGCGATCACTGCCAATCGTAGCGCTCATTATGAGCCGATGGGCTGGCACCACTGGCCGGAACATCCCTGGCTGTCCTACCAGTTTCGCCGAGGCCTGGGCGAAACGCAGGAGGGTGGCGGCGCCGTCAGCGAGGTGTTCCTCGCGGCCTCCCGCATGATCCCCGGCGATCTCGAGAGCTGGCACGCCGAATGGAAACGCATCGCCGACTTCAACTGGGAGCGCGGCCTTGCCGAAGAGCAGAAGGGGCATATCCGCACCGCCATGAACTGCGTCTTGCGCGCCGCCGATTATTATCGTCAGGCGGAGTTCCATCTGGAGCCAAAAGACCCGCGCCGCCTGCCGACCTTCGAGAAGATGGAGGCCTGCAGCCACAAGTTTCTCCAGTATCTGAATCCCCCCGGCGAGATCGTC